>NZ_JBAJNS010000001.1:1115000-1423000 GCF_037911585.1 Streptomyces sp. GSL17-111 | reverse complement strand
GGCAGGGTTGGGTGCCAATTCAGCCACGAGGTAGCGGCTGCTGGAAGGGAGGCGCGTTCCCCGCGCGCTCCGGCGTCACGTTCCGTGACGACCCGTTGCGGGGTGGTGCGAGGGGTGGCGGGCGGGGCCCCGGCCGGGGCTGGGTCCGTCGGCGCCCGCGAGAGGGTACGGCGGGCTGTCGAGAGCATATCGGCCAGGCGGCAGCGTATGGGGTGCGGCTGGCCGGGTCGGGTTCTCCCGCTGCGCTCAGGGGGCTCGACCGTTGGCCGGCACGCGATCCTGGGTGCGGGTGACGCCCTGGTCGACCCGGCGTCACCGGCGCGCCCGTCACCTTGGGTTGTCACTGATCGCGTCACCCACGGGCTTCCGTCAAATGGCCAACTCTCGACTACTCGGCCGTCCGCAAACCCATTAATGATTGCTGATGGGTCGGGAAGGGCTCAGTCGGTAAGCGGTCGACCACTCGTGCTCCCCAGGTGGGTTCCGGTGATGACAACGTCCAGACCGCGCAACGTGGCAGAGCAAGAAGAGCGCCAACTGTGGGCGCACGGAACAGGATTCACGGTGTCCGTTCCCTGCGGGCCGGTCGTGGCCCGCAAGGCCGGTCTCCTCGGCTCTCGACAGGTGATCCTGTCGGACGGTTCCTGCACCGAGCGGTGACTGACGTACGGGCGGCCCCGGCAGGTCGAAGAGAGTTGGGAGAAACGATGAGCGCAACATCGGACCCGCGTCTTGAGCAGGACGCGGTGACGGTCGTGCCCTCCGGAAGCATCAGCGCCGAGGCCACGCCACCGGGCTCGAAGAGCTACACGAACCGCTACCTGGCCATCGCCGCCCTCAGCGGTCGGGAGACCCTGATCGAGGGAGCCCTGCTCTCGGACGACACCCGGTACTTCGCGCACGCCGTCGCCGCGTTCGGACACGTGCGCACCACCATCGACGAGGAGCGCTCCAGCATCCTGGTGGAACCGACCGGTGAAGCGATGCGCGCGCCGGCGGAGGACGTGTACATGGGAGGCGCCGGCACGCCTCTCCGTTTCCTGATCGCCATGGCGGGCCACGCCGAAGGTACGACCACCATCACGGGTAACGCCCGCATGCAGGAGCGGCCCATGGGCGACCTGCTGTCCGCCCTGCCGATGCTGGGCGTGGAGGCTGTCGCGGTGCGTGCGAACGGGTCGCCGCCCGTACGCGTCACCGGCGGCACGTTCCACGGCGGCCGGACGCGGATCAGCGGCTCCGTATCCAGCCAGTTCACTTCGAGCCTGCTGATCAACTCGGTCCGCGCCGCGAGCGACACCGAGATCGAGATCGTGGACGACCTGATCTCCCAGCCCTACGTCGAGATGACCATCGCGGCGCTGGCCGAGATGGGCGTGCGGGTCGAACGTGACGGCTACCGGAGCTTCTCCGTCCCGAGCGGACAGCAGCCACGCGGCGGCCGTGTGGACGTGGAACCGGACGCTTCCGGAATGTCCTATCTGCTCGCCGCCGCCGCCGTCACCGAGGGAGAGGTGTCGGTTCCCGGGATCGGGGCCGACTCCCGGCAGGGAGACGTCGGCCTGGTCGAGGTACTGGCGCGGATGGGATGCCGTACCCAGGTGAACGGCGGTTCCGTCACCCTGAAAGGGGGGCCGCTGCGCGGCATCGACATCGACATGGAGGCCATGCCGGACGTCGTCCCCACCCTGGCGGTCGTCGCGGCCTTCGCCGAAGGAGATACGCGCATCACCAACATCGGCTCCCTGCGTGTCAAGGAGTGCGACCGCATCGCCGCGGTCACGAACGAACTGCGCCGCATGGGCATCACGGTTCACGAGTCCGCTGACGCCATGCACATCGTCGGCGGCGTTCCGCACGGTGCGGCCATCGACACCTACGACGACCATCGCATCGCCATGAGCTTCGCGGTCGCGGGGCTGCGCACCGAGGGGGTCACCATCAAGGACCCGGGCTGCGTCGCCAAGTCGTTCCCCGGCTTCTGGCGGGTCCTCGACCGGCTCCACCCTGAGAAGGCGAGTACGGCATGACGGGCCTCGGCGCCTCGGGTTCCCCGGGTGTGCTTCTCGTCCTGGACGGATGGGGGCACGCCGCGCCCGGGCCGGGGAACGCCCTCGCTCTCGCGCGCACTCCCTTTCTGGACGGGATACGGGCGACCTGCCCCGCCGGGCTGCTCCAGGCGTCCGGGGAAGCGGTCGGCCTGCTCCCCGGCACCGTCGGAAACTCCGAGACGGGTCACTTGGTCATCGGCGCCGGCCGAGCACTGCCCTATGACAGCCTGCTGGTCCGGCAACAGATCGATTCCGGGGCCATGCGCGCGCATCCGCGCTTGAACGCGATGTGTGCCGCGGCGGCGTCGGAGGGGCGGGCACTCCACCTCATCGGCCTCTGCTCCGACGGGCAGATCCACTCCGATCTCGACCACCTGGGGGTCCTTCTCGCCGTCGCGGCCGAACACGACGTGCCGCAGGTCTGGGTTCATGCCATCACCGACGGACGGGACGTGGCGGACGGAACCGCGACGCGCTACCTCGCGCGAGCCGAGCGGCTGATGGCGGATGCGGGAACCGGGCGTCTGGCGACCGTGATCGGCCGTGGCTACGCCATGGACAAGTCCGGCAGGAACGACCTCACCGAGGCCGCGGTCCTGGCCATGGCCGACGGGCACGGGCGCCTGAGGGACCACCTCCAGGAGGCCGCGGTGCACTCCGACGGAGGTGACGAGTGGGTACCGCCCAGCGTTCTGGCGGGGACCGGAGGCCGACCGGCCGTGACGATGGCGGATCAGGACGCGGTCCTCTTCTTCAACTTCCGTAGCGATCGCGTGCAGCAGTTGGCGGACGGCTTGGCCGACCATCTGGAGCGGAGCGGCAGGAAGGTCTCGCTGGCGAGCCTCGCCCAGTACGACACCCGCACCGAGATCGAGTCCCTGACCCGCAGGGCCGACGCCTCCGGGGGCCTCGCCGATGAACTGGAGCGCGCGCGCCTGCTCTCGGTACGCATCGCGGAGAGGGAGAAGTTCGAGCACGTCACGTACTACCTGAACGGCCGTGACGCCCGCTCGCGAGTCACGGAGGAGCACGTCCGGGTCGACACGGGCCAAGCTCCCGACTACCGGAGTCGGCCTCAGATGGGCGTCTCCGACGTCGTTGACGCGGTGTGCGCCGCTGCGGCCCGGAGCGACGTCGCCCTGGTGGTGGCCAACCTCGCCAACATCGATGTCGTCGGTCACACCGGTGATCTGGAGGCGACGGTGCGCGCCGCCGAGCACACCGACGCGGCGGTCGCCCGTATCGCCGCCGCGGTAGCGGAGCAGGGGCGCTGGATGCTGGCGGTGGGTGATCACGGCAACGCGGAGCAGATGTTCCAACGCGGCCCGGACGGCGAACTCCTGCCGTACGGGGGACACACCACCAACCCGGTACCCGTTGTTCTCAAGGGGGGAGCGGAACAGCTCGCGGGCGTGGGCCTGGCCGAGGGCGGTTCCCTGGCGGATGTGGCGCCCACCGTACTGAAGTTGCTGGGCCGTGAGCCCGGCGCAGCCATGAAAGGAAGCCCTCTGCTGTGAACGCGACAACGACCTCGGCATCGCGCTCGTTCCACGTAGCCCCGGTCACCCGGCAGTCCCAACACGTGCCTCAACGGCTCCTCGACGTGCTGTGCTCGTTCGCCTCCGGCGCCCCCGCCACGGATACGGGCAACGTGCTCTGCCACCCGGCCGTCGCACCGGTCTTCGCCGCTGACGCCGAGTTCCGCGCGATCGCTCTGGGCGACGGCCTGTGGGCGGCGGTGAGGTCCGGCACGGACGGTGGCTGCCGAGTTCTGGCGGTGCACAACGTGGCCGCCTGCAAGAGCCGCTTCACGCTGCCGGCCGGGTTGCGTCGGCCGGGGCTCGGGCTGCGGTTCCTGTGCGGGGAGACGCGGACGCTGCACAACTCGCGGGGTGAACCCGTCTGCGAGTTGGAGCCGCATGGCTTCGTCTGGTTGGCATCCTGCGACAACGACACGTCCCGGATCGAGGCCACATCACCTCTGTGCTGAAGACGGAGGTGCCGTAGGGGGACCGGAGGGCCGGCCCCCGAGCTGCGGCTCCCCGCCCCGGTGCCCGAAGCCGACACGGAACAACGGGTCCTGGTCGACTCCCGCAGTCCGTCGAGTGCCTGCGCGGCTCGTGGCAGACGGCGGCGGGCCGACCAGGGGCAGCCGTTGGTCGGCCGACGTCCGTGCGCGAGAACAGGAGACCCCGTGGACGACTACTCCGCCATGTACCGCCGAAGTCTCGACGCCCGAGAGGGCTTCTGGGCGGAGGCCGCGCGTGCCGTCGCGTGGCACCGGCCTCCCCGCCAGGTGTTGGACGGCACAGGTGCTCCGTACCACCGCTGGTTCCCCGACGGCCTGCTCAACACCTGCTACAACGCCGTCGACCGCCATGTCGAAGCGGGCTGCGGCGACCGTGTCGCGCTGCTGTACGACTCTCCTGTCACCGGCGCCGAGCAGAGTTACACGTATGCAGAACTGAGAGATCAGGTTGCTCGTTTCGCAGGGGCACTGCGCGGGTTGGGGGTGCACAGGGGCGACCGAGTGGTCCTCTACATGCCCATGGTTCCGCAGGCAGTGATCACGATGTTGGCCTGCGCCCGCATCGGTGCGGTGCACTCCGTCGTGTTCGGGGGCTTCGCAGCACGCGAACTGGCCAGCCGGATCGAGGATGCTCGCCCCAAGGTCGTGGTCTACGGCTCCTGTGGTGTCGAGCCCCAGCGGATCGTGCGGTACCAGCCCGTTCTCGACGAGGCTCTACGCTCCGTCAGCCTTCGACCGCGCGTCGTTGTGCTGCAAAGAGAGGAGTGTCGTGCCGAGGTGCGCCCGGGAGACCTCGACTGGGAGGCAGCCGTGGCCGCCGCCCGGCCCGCGGACTGCGTACCGGTGGCCGCGACGGACCCGCTGTACGTCCTCTACACCTCCGGCACCACGGGAGGGCCGAAAGGCGTCGTACGGGACAACGGAGGCCACGCGGTCGCGCTGACGTGGTCGATGCGGCACATCTACGACGTCGGCGCCGGGGAGGTGTGGTGGGCGGCGTCCGACATCGGTTGGGTCGTCGGGCACTCCTACGCCGTCTACGCGCCACTGCTGGTCGGTGCCACCACCGTGATCTACGAAGGGAAGCCGGTCGGCACACCGGACGCCGGCGCCTTCTGGCGAGTCGTCGCCGAGCACCGCGTAGCGGGGATGTTCGCCGCTCCGACGGCGCTGCGCGCCATCCGGCAAGCCGATCCGCTCGGTCGGCTCGCCCGGTCGCGGGACCTGTCGTCGCTGAGGAACCTGTTCGTGGCGGGTGAGCGATTGGATCCGGCGACCCACCGCTGGGCGAGTGACCTGCTGGAGGTGCCGGTCGTCGACCACTGGTGGCAGACGGAGACCGGTTGGCCGATCTGTGCGAGTCTGCGAGGCGCCGGGGGCCGCCCCCTCAGACAGGGTTCGCCCGGCCTTCCTGTCCCGGGCTTCGACGTGCGGGTCCTGGACGAGCAGGGGCGCCCGGCGAACCCGGGCACGGAGGGAGCGATCTGCCTGCGGCCGCCGCTGCCGCCCGGGACCCTGACGGGTGTGTGGGGAGACGAACGCGGCTACATCCGGTCCTCCCCGCACCCGTACGCGGGCCACTACCTCACCGGCGACAGCGGCTACGTCGACGACGAGGGGTACGTGTACGTCATGGGCCGGACGGACGACGTGATCAACGTCGCGGGACATCGGCTGTCCACCGGGGCGATGGAAGCCGTGGTCGGAGCCCATCCGGATGTCGCCGAATGCGCGGTGATCGGCGTGCGGGACGAGCTGAAGGGCCAGGTGCCGCGCGCGTTGGTCGTGCTGAAAGCGGGGTCCGCGTCGGACCTCGGTGACCTGTGTGCCGACCTCGTCACCCGTGTACGCGAAGAGGTGGGGCCGGTCGCGTCCCTGAAAACCGTGGATGTCGTCGACAGGCTGCCGAAGACCCGGTCCGGGAAGATCCTGCGCAGAACCATGAGAGGAATCGCCGACGGGCGCGAGGAGCCGATTCCCCCCACCATCGAGGACGCAGACGTGCTGGAGAACCTGCGGGGGATTCTGCGGCCGAGGTAACCGGGAGTGTGTGCCTCGGACTTGCCACGTGGCGTCGGGCCCCTGGGTGCTACTTGGCAGGACCACTCATCGGTGCAAACATGTATTCATGCTGAATGCCGGGCTCGAAGAGCCGAGCGAAAAGCCGTCGAAGGCTTGGTCGGATGCGGTGGTGTCCTGCTGCGCCCCACTCGCGTCGCAACCCATCTCGGAAGCGGGCGCGGAAAGAGCAGCGGCGATGTTCAAAGCGTTGTCCGACCCGATTCGCCTTCGGCTTTTCTCTCGTGTGGCTTCTCATCCTCACGGTGAGGTGTGCGTGTGCGACATATCAGATGTCGGAGTTTCCCAGCCTACGGTCAGTCACCATTTGAAGAAGCTGAGAGAAGCAGGGCTGCTCACCTCGGAGAGAAGGGGCACCTGGGTCTACTACCGCAGCGCGCCCGGCGCCCTCGCGGTGCTCGCCCTCCTGCTTCGCGGCCAGGACTAGCAGGACGCACTCATCCATCAAGGACGGGCCCGTGATACCCCGAGGAAATCCGGGAAAATTCTCCACCTCCGTCGTGGTCATCAATGCCCCGCCAGCCGATACCGAGCCCTCGAAGACCAGCGGGTGTAAAGAGGCGCGCGCGGCGTACAGCGCCGCCGTGTAGCCGGCCGGGCCGGACCCGATAATGATGACGTTGCGTGTGTCACTCAACGTGAAATCTCCTCTGTATGGTTGGTGAGCCCTCGATGTTCGGTCACCGAGCGGTTTCATTTCGGGCGGAAGTAGACGAACACTCGCTGCTGCTCGCTTTTCCTGGGCGACTGAGGCAGACTCTTGATCTGCTCGTTGTAGCAGTATTTTGTGCAAGCGTCCGTGATATGTCGATGGGCCGGTGGTCCGATGTTCGGAAACGAGCTCGATCGAGATCCAAGGGCGAATATCTCCGTACGCCTGAGAGGGGAAACGAGTGCAGCGCACTGCGGTTGTCACCGGAGCGAGTAGCGGAATAGGCGCGGCCACCGCCCGGGCCCTTGCGTCGGCCGGGTACCGGGTGATCCTCGCCGCCCGGCGCTCGGCACGCGTTCAGGAGGTGGCCGAGGGCATCACCGCGTCGGGAGGCCAGGCGGAGGCCAGGACTCTGGACGTCACCGACCGAGAGGCGACCGCCCGGTTCGCCGCTTCCCTCGAGCGGTGCGACGTCTTGGTGAACGTCGCCGGCGGAGCCTTCGGAACGGAAGAGGTGGCACAGGCGGTGCCCGGGGACTGGCGGCGCATGTTCGAGGTGAACGTCCTGGGCACCTTGCACATGACGCAGGCGCTGCTCCCTCTCCTCAGGGCCAACCGTGACGGGACCGTGGTGGTGCTCACCTCTACCGCGAGCTTCACCAACTACGAGGGCGGGGGCGGCTACAGCGCGGCCAAGCACGCCCAGCACGCACTCACCGAGACGCTACGGCTGGAAGTATGTGGTCAGGACCTCCGCGTCATCGAGATCGCACCGGGAATGGTGTACACGGAGGAGTTCTCGCTCAACCGCTACCGGGGGAACCGGGAACAGGCGGCAGGGGTCTACGAGGGGGTGGAGGAACCGCTCAGAGCGGAGGACGTCGCGGACACCGTGCGGTGGGCGGTGACTCGGCCCCGGCACGTCAACGTCGACCTCTTGGTCGTTCGCCCCGTTGCCCAAGCCGCCCAGCACAAGGTGCACCGCACGTCCACGAAGGAGACGTAGCCGCCTCGACGCCTCTCCCCGCTGCGGAGCGGGGAGAGGCGTTCTCGGCGAGGGGGCTGAGGTGGGGGAGCCACGCAGGACAAGCCCCCTCGCTCATCAGCGTCGAGCGTCCTCCGCGGAGGTGTCGCGCTGGCCTTCGGTGCCGCAGCACGGGCTGTTGGCCCCGCTGTCCGGGGACGCGGCGGCCGTCTCCTGCGGCTCGTCCTTCTCTTCGACGATCTGCACGCTGCAGCAGTCGCTGTCGGACTTGTCCGATCCGAGGAGGCGGCTCAGCACGCCGCCCTTCTTGCCGGAGTTGCTCATGGTGGCTTCCCTTCTTGTGAACCGGTCCGGGCCGTGCGCCCGTTGACCGCGGGTGGTTGGTCCGCTAGGGGTGTGCACCGGTCCGCAGCGACGGCCTTGTGCTCTCGGTGCCGGGGTCGGGGTCGTCGGACTCCATGGCGAATGCCGCGGGGTCCGACGGGGTCGAGGTCAGTGCGGCCAAGAGGCGCGCCGGTTCCCTGAGGCTCGAGCAGCAGAGCGCGTAGACGTTGCTGCGGCCTCGCGGAAGTACCGTCACGAGTCTCTGCTCCCGCAGTGGAGCGAGGTGGTGGCTGATCAGCGTCCTGCTGAGCCCGGTCAACTGATGCAGCTCCTTGACGGTGCGGGAGTCGATTGCGAGCAGCAACAGCAGCGTCAGGCGGGTTTCGTCGGCCATGGCTCGAAGCATGGGGGCGAGTTCCCGCGCCTGATCGCGTTGGGGGAGCGGCCGAATGGTGGAGGCCTTGCCCATTGCGCTTGGTCGCATATGACCAGCAAAACATGCACGAGGTCAGCTGTCAACAGTGAGAGTTGTTGATAAGAGAAAGTGTTGGTGGGGAGGTCGGGACGGGCCTGTGGTCCACGGTGGGGCGGGCCTACGCCGCGGCTCCCCTGCGCGGAAGCGTGCCGACCCGCACGGTCGTCCGTCGTGCGCACCCGCTCCCGCTGCTGGCGGAGAGCCCTTCGTCACCCACTCCCGGACCGGGTACCCAAGGAACTGGCGGCAGCGAGGAAGGAACACCCGGCGAGGAGGGCGAACATCGGGGCGTACCCGCCCAGGGGGGCGACCAGTACCGCTCCGACGAAGGGGGCCAGGGCGGCCGCCGTCGTGGTGGGGGCGGCCAGGAGGCCCGAGAGCCGACCGTAGTCCCGAGTGCCCCAGCGGTCCGTGACCGCCGTGGCTTGCAGCAGGGTCAGGTTGCCGCGGATCATCCCCGCGGTCACGGCCAGGGCGATCAGCACGGGGTACGGCCCCGGGGTCACCGACAACGCGAGGGTCGCGGCGCCGCTGAGGGAGATCAGCACGGTCATCCGGGCCACGGCTCCAAGGCGTCTGGCCAGCGTGGCGTACAACGTCCGGCCGATCGTCTGGCCGGCGCCACCCAGTCCCAGGGCCCAAGCCGCTTGCGCGGTGGTGTAGCCGCGCTCAAGGAAGAGCGGGACCAGGGCGATGACGACGGCGGAGGTGGCCAGGGCTGACAAGGTCAAGGACAGTGCCAGCATGCGGAACGGGCGGCTGAGCGCCGCCCTCGTCGCTCCGACCGCATGGTGCGGCTCCCGGGGGAGCGGCGGCGGCCAGGGTGCGCGCAGGGCTGTGAAATGAGTGGGCACGGTCACGGCTGCGACGATTCCGGCGAGAATGAGGTAGGTCGCCCGCCAGGACACGTGCTCGGCGAGCGCCGCGGTGAGTGGCGCGAAGATCGTGGAGGCGAGCCCGCCCGCGAGCGTCAGCACGGTCAGCGGGCGGATGTGGCCAGGTGCCCACCAGCGGGTGATGGCGGCGAAGGCGGGCTGGTAGAAGGTCGCCGCCATCGCGACCCCGGCCAGCAGCCAGCCGAGGGTGAAGACGACCAGGTTGGGGGCGCGGGACACCACCGCGAGGCTGACAGCTCCGACGGCGGATCCGCCGGTCATGATCGTGCGAGGTCCGTGGTGGTCGATCACGCGCCCGACACGGATGCCGACCAAGGCCGAGACCAGGAGCCCGAGGGAGAACCCGGCGCTCGTCGCGCCGGCGCTCCAACCGGTGTCGGCGACGATCGTGGGGTTGAGGACCGGGAAGGCGTAGTAGACGGCCCCCCAACTGATCACCTGGGTCAGGCAGAGCGCGGGGAGCACGGCGCGGGGCCGTGAGCGGTCCTGACCGCTCACGGCCCCCTCGCTGGTCGAGGCCGTCATGAGCCGCAGCAGCCACCCGACTGTTCCGCGCCCGGCGCGGAGTCCGGAGCCACGCCGGCTTCGCGGGCGGTGGCACCGGAGGCCCCGGACTCCGGTCCGGTGCAGCACTCGCCGGCACCGTGGTCGGTCTCGACGGTGTCGAAGAGGCCGGCGCCTCCGCACACACCGGTCTCCGGGAGGACGAGTTCGACGCGGTCGGCCGAGGCGAGGTCTCCGGCCAGGGCCGCGGCGATCGAGCGGACCTGTTCGTAGCCGGTGAGCGCGAGGAAGGTCGGTGCCCGGCCGTAGGACTTCATCCCGGCCAGGAAGAGGCCCTGTTCCGGGTGCGACAGCTCGCGGTGTCCGTGGGGGTAGACGGTGCCGCAGGAGTGCTGGTTGGGGTCGATCAGCGGTGCCAGTTCCGTCGGGGCCTGCAACCGTTCGTCGAGGCGGAGACGGACCTCCTCCAGGAAGGACACGTCGGGACGGAAGCCGGTGAGCACGACCGCCTCGTCCACCGGCCCCACGCGCCGCCCGTCCTCGCCGACGAGGACGAGGTGTCCGCCGGAACCCCGCTCCACCGCCTCGACGCGGAACCCGGTGACCGGTTCCGCGTGGCCGCTGTCGACGGCCGACTTGGCGGCCAGGCCCAACGCCCCACGGGCGGGCAGTTGGTCGGCCGTGCCGCCGCCGAAGGTGGAGTCCGACATGCCTCGGCGGAGGACCCATACGGCGTGCGTGCCGTGCCCTTCCGGGCTCTGCGCGAGGTCGGCGAGCATGGCCAGAGCGGTGAAGGCCGAGGCGCCGGAGCCGATGACGGCCGTGCGCCTGCCCGCGTACCGGGCGCGGACCTCAGGCCGTGCGAGGTCGGGAACGCGGTAGCTGATCCGTTCGGATGCGACGTCCTCGCCCAGGGCGGGCAGCCCGCTGCCGCCGGCCGGACCGGGAGTGGACCAGGTTCCCGACGCGTCGATGACGGCGCGGGCCAGGAATCGCTCACGGTCGCCGTCGCCACGCTGCACGTGGACGACGAAGGGCTGTTCCTCACGCTCGGCATCGACCACCCGGTCGCGTCCTCGCCGGGAGACACCCGTGACGGTGTGGCCGTAGCGCACCTTCTCACCCAGGACATCCGCCAAGGGCTGAAGGTACTGCTCGGCCCAGTCCGATCCGCTGGGGTAGGTCTGCGGAGCCGGAACGGACCAGCCGGCGGGGGCCAGCAACTTCTCGGCGACCGGGTCGACGACTTCGGCCCAGGTGGAGAAGAGCCGGACATGACCCCACTCGCGGACGGCGGTGCCCGCCGTCGGCCCGGACTCGAGGACCAGGGGTTCGATGCCCCGTTCGATCAGGTGAGCGGCTGCGGCCAGGCCGACGGGCCCAGCTCCCACGATGACGACAGGGAGCTGATGAGGACTCATGGCGTGCCTCTCTTCGTGCGTGCGGTGGCGGACGGGGTGGCCGACGATCTCGGCGGCGGCCGCATGAGGAATCCTGCATCTTGATTTGACGGGCGTCAAGATAGATGATAATCGAATTAGGAAGTGTGGTCTCTCTCGTCGGAAACCTCGTGCGCGCCCGGCCGGCCCCGGACCGTTGCGACTGGACGGCTCCTCGACGAGTCCTCTTGTCGCGTCGAGGTGGGGTTGGCGCCGGCGTGGTCTGATGTGAGATTGTCGGCCTGTGATGACATCAGTCTGTACTGATTTAATTCGGGTGGCCGCGGACCCGATCGGGTTCCGGATCGTGTCCCTCCTGCCTCATGGGAAACTCTGTGCAGGTCAAAGGCACTCGGTGTACCGCAGCCCGGAGTCCCGGACCGTGATCAGTACGGGCACCGGCAGCCTCGTTCCGCGGGCCCGGGTCCGGGCCCGTACGGAGGCGGGGTCCCCCAGCCCCACGGACCCGACGCTCGCCCACGGGGAGGTCGCCGCGTGATCAACGCGACCGACGTGCTGGTGATCGGCGGCGGCCAGGCAGGACTGGCCGCCGGATACCACCTCCGCCGTGCGGAACTCGACTTCGTCATCCTCGATGCGCAGAACGCCCCGGGCGGGGCGTGGCAGTTCGGCTGGGACTCCCTGCGGCTGTTCTCGCCGGCGGCCTTCTCCTCGTTGCCCGGACGCCTGATGCCGGCCCAACCGGGCGAGGAGTACCCGGACGCCGAGCACGTGGTGACGTACCTGACGGACTACGAGCGCCACTACTCTCTCCCGGTCCACCGCCCGGTTCGGGTGCGAGCGGTGGACCGGGACGGCCCCCGGCTGCGCGTGGAGACGGACCAGGGAGACTGGTCGGCCCGCACCGTCATCTCCGCGACCGGGACCTGGTGGCGCCCCTTCATACCCGCGGCCCCTGGCAGCGGCGTCTTCCAGGGGCGCCAGTCGCACACCGTCGGCTACCGCTGTCCGAGCGATTTCGCCGGACAGCGCGTGCTCGTCGTCGGCGGAGGCAACTCCGGAGCACAGATCGCCGCAGATCTCGCCCTGGACCCTGCGGTGGACCTGACCTGGGTGACCCAGCGCCCGCCCCGACTCCTCGCCGACGACATCGACGGCCGTGCCCTCTTCGACGCCGCGACCGCGCGCCGCCGCGCGTTGGACGAGGGGCGCGGCGATACCGGTGGTGTCGCGTCCTTGGGCGACATCGTCGCCGTTCCCCCCGTCCGTGCGGCCCGGGACAGCGGTCGCCTGAAGGCCCAACCGATGTTCCAGCGCATGGAGGCCGAAGGCGTCCGGTGGCCCGACGGTACGACCGCCCGAGTCGATGCGGTGATCTGGTGCACCGGCTTCCGCCCCGCCCTCTCCCACCTCGCTCCCCTCGGTCTGCGCGGCCCCGGGGGGCGACCGGCCACCCATGGCACACGCGCCGTCGGCGAGCTGCGCCTGCACCTGCTCGGCTACGGGGACTGGACGGGGCCCGCCTCCGCCACCCTCATCGGCGTCGGCCGCCCCGCCCGCGACGTGGCCCGCGAGGTCGCGCAACTGCTCGCCTGACGAGGCCGACGGTCCGCGAGGGGCGGCCGGCGCGACTGTCACAGCCCGGCGGCCGCCGGGGCTCCGCGGACGTGGGCGACCAGCGGTGGAATGACGTGGTCCGCGTCCCCGGCGACACCGCGCAGGGTGTTGGACGCGAACGAACGCTGGAACTCCAGCCCGAGATGGACGAGTCCGGGGTGCGTCAGGGACAGCCCGCCGCTGTGCAGGGGTGCCCCGTCGGCGTCCAGGGCGCCGAGCCCTTCGAGGTAGCCGACGTCGGGTCGGTATCCCGTGGCCAGGAGCACGACGTCGACCCGCTCGCGCGTGCCGTCCGCCCATACCACCGCGTCCCCGTCGAGCGCGGTGAACATCGGACGCCGGTCCGGGCGGCCGGACGCGACGGCCTGTCGGTGGATCCCGCTGTCCAGGACGAGGGTGCCGCTGACGTAGTGGATCAGCCACTGCGGTGGCAGCTGGTCGAAGCCCGTGGTGGTCAGCCAGTGGTGGAGGTCCCTGCCGCCGGGCCGCTGGTCCACGAAGCGGAGCGGGGCACGGGTGGCCAGCGAGACGGTCGCCACCTCCGCGAGTTCAGTGCCCACCTGAACCGCGGAGTTGCCGCCGCCGACCACCACCACCCGCTTGCCGCTGAACCTCGTGGGGCTGCGGTAGTCGGCCACGTGCAGCACTTCGCCGGTGAAGCCGTTCCGTCCGGGAGGCGAGGGCGTCGCCGGGTTCCCGAAGGCGCCGGTGGCCGCGACGAGTCCGGCCGCACGGATCACGTCACCGGTGGCGGTGTGCAGAGCGAAGCCGCCCGCGGCGCTGCGGACGTCCACGACCCGCGTGCGGGTGCGGAGGTCCACCGAGAGCTGGTCGGCGTAGCGCACGAGGTAGTCGACCACCTCGTCCCGGTGCGGGTAGCGATCACCGTCGCCGCCGAACGGCAGACCGGGCAAGGCGCTGTACCGGGCGGGGGAGAACAGCGTGAGGCTGTCGTAGTAGCGCGGCCACGAGCCTCCGGGGCGGTCGGATGCTTCCAGCACGACGGGCGTCAGCCCGTGCCGGAGTACGGCCCGCGCTGCGGCGAGCCCGGACTGCCCGCCGCCGATCACCGCGACGTCCACCTGCTTCATGGATACCTCTGATTCGATGCTTGTCAATGTTGACGTTCATCGAATCAGGTGTGATGCTGGTGGCGCAAGACATTGACCAACGTCAAAACAACGGGAGTCGTCGTGAACGTGTCCACCCCCTCCGAACTGCCCGTCGTCGTGATCGGGGCCGGTCCCGTCGGCCTGGCCGGGGCCGCGCGCCTGCTGGAGCGCGGCATCGAGCCGCTGGTGCTGGAGGCCGGCCCGCAGGCCGGCGCGGCGGTGCGGGAGTGGGGTCACGTACGCCTGTTCTCCCCCTGGTCGGAGGTCGTCGACCCGGCTGCCGAGAAGCTGCTGGCGCCCACCGGCTGGGTCCGGCCGGACGGCGCCGCGTACCCCTCGGGGGCCGACTGGGCCGAGCAGTACCTCCAGCCCCTAGCCGACGTCCTCGGTGCCCGCGTGCGCTACGGCGCCACCGTCACGGGCGTCGCCCGGGCCGGGCGGGACCGCGTCGTGGACGCCGACCGGGCCGGGCAGCCGTTCACCGTCCAGCTCACCACCCACGACGGCCGGGAGGAGCGGCTCCTCGCCCGTGCGGTCCTCGACGCCTCCGGCACGTGGACCACGCCGAACCCGTTGGGCGGCAACGGCCTTCCGGCCCTGGGGGAGCGCGCGGCGTCCGCCCGCCTCGCCTACCGGGTGCCCGACCTGAACGACCCGGCCGTGCGCGTCCGGTACGCCGGAAAGCGGGTCGCCGTCGTCGGCACCGGCGCGTCCGCCTTCACGGCCCTCGCCCAGCTCGCCGACCTCGCGGCCGCCGAGCCGGGCACCCATGCCGTGTGGGTGCTGCGCCGTGGCATCGGCACCGACACCTTCGGCGGCGGCGAGGCCGACCAGCTCCCCGCCCGTGGCGCCCTCGGCCTGCGGGCCAAGGCCGCCGTCGAGGCCGGGCACGCCGACGCCGTCACCGGCTTCCGCACCGAGGCGATCGAGCGGGACGGTGAGCGGCTGGTGCTCGTGGCCGAGGACGGCCGCCGCACGGAACCCGTGGACGAGGTCATCGTCCTCACCGGCTTCCGCCCCGACCTCTCCTTCCTCACCGAACTCCGCCTCGGCCTGGACGACCGGCTCCAGGCGCCCGTCGCGCTCGCGCCCCTCATCGACCCGAACGTGCACTCCTGCGGCACCGTCTACCCGCACGGTGTGCGCGAGCTGTCCCACCCCGAACAGGACGTGCACCTCGTCGGGATGAAGTCCTACGGCCGCGCCCCCACGTTCCTCGCGCTCACCGGCTACGAGCAGGTCCGCTCGATCGCCGCCGCTCTCGCGGGCGACCGGGAATCCGCCGAGCGCGTCGAGCTCACCCTCCCCGAGTCGGGCGTGTGCGGCGGCGCCGGCCTCTACGACGCCCCCGAGGTCACCGAGGCGGACGGAGGCGGCTGCTGCGCCGCCCCGCCCACCTCACAGGCCGACGGCCCCGCCTCCCGGGGCACCTCCTGCTGACGCCGTGGCCTGCATGCGGCCGAACCGGTTATGGCCGTCGGAGTGTCGGACCACCACACTGAGCACAAGAGGCGGGTCGAGTCGCGGCCTCGCGGTCAGACCTCGATGACGCGGATGCTGGGGCCGCAGAGCTTCAGGAGGTCTTCGGGATCCGATGTCAGGACGGTCGCTGGGGCTGGCGAGGTGAGTGCGGTGGCTGCCACGATGGCGTCGACGGCGTACTTGTGGCCGTGTAGTCCGGCCGCGGCCAGGAGCTTGCTCGCATGGCGGGCGATGGCTTCGGTGGGCGGGATGATGTTCACGCGGGAGACTGCGTAGTCGAAGCGGGCCTGGTTGACCCTGGGGTCGCGTGCTTCGACGAGGGTGACGGAGCTGGTGACGACGCGGATGTCTTCGGATTCGGCCGCAGCCAGCCACTCGGTGATCGCGGGCGTGCGTCGTACCAGTTTGGACAGGCCTTCGCAGTCCAGGACGAGCGTGCCGCTCACGCGGCGTCCGCCGAGCCTGCGGCGTCGCCGCGGAGAATGGCGCGTTTGGCGTCGACCGCCGCCTGGTCGACCGGACCGTGTTCGGCTTCCGCGTCTTCGATGAGCTCGCGCAGTCGGTCCCGTTCCAGTTGGCGCTGGATGAGGGTCTCGACGTAGGCGGACATGCCTCGTTTGCCCGTACGCGCCTTGAGGGCAGCGATGGTTCCCTCGTGGAGGGAGACCGATACGGGCCGGACGGGTCCTTCGCCGGGCGCCTGGGAGGTAACCATGGGGCCGAGTTTAACAAAACTCTTGTTATTGGACGGGGTGATTCTCTGAGCGGATGTGTCGGATCCGCCAGGGACTCCCACGTCTGTCCCAGGGAGACTCCAGGGACTTCGGCCGTACAGGCGGGGAAGGCCCTGACAGCGCCGAAAGAAGCAAACACGCTGGCAGGGCCCCCTTCCTCAGCACTCGATGATGTTCACCGCGAGCCCGCCGCGGGCGGTCTCCTTGTACTTGACGCTCATGTCGGCGCCGGTCTCCTTCATCGTCTTGATCGCCTTGTCGAGCGAGACGTGGTGGCGGCCGTCGCCGCGCAGGGACATCTTCGCGGCGGTGACGGCCTTGACGGCCGCCATGCCGTTGCGCTCGATGCACGGGATCTGCACGAGTCCGCCGACCGGGTCGCAGGTCAGGCCGAGGTTGTGCTCGATGCCGATCTCGGCGGCGTTCTCCATCTGCTCGGGCGACGCGCCCAGGACCTCCGCGAGGCCCCCCGCCGCCATGGAGCAGGCCGAGCCGACCTCGCCCTGGCAGCCGACCTCGGCGCCGGAGATCGAGGCGTTCTCCTTGAACAGCATGCCGATCGCGCCCGCCGCGAGGAGGAAGCGGACGACGCCGTCGTCGTCGGCGCCGGGGACGAAGTTGACGTAGTAGTGCAGGACGGCCGGGATGATGCCGGCGGCGCCGTTGGTGGGGGCGGTGACGACGCGCCCGCCCGCCGCGTTCTCCTCGTTGACCGCCATCGCGTAGAGCGTCACCCACTCCATCGCGTGGGCCTCGGCGTTGCCCTCGGCGCGCAGCTGCCGCGCCGTCGTCGCCGCGCGGCGGCGCACCTTGAGCCCGCCGGGGAGGATGCCCTCCTGGCTGCTGCCGCGCGCCACGCAGTCCTGCATGACGCGCCAGATCTCCAGCAGCCCGGCCCGGATCTCCTCCTCGGTGCGCCAGGCCTTCTCGTTCTCCAGCATCAGCGCCGAGATCGACAGGCCGGTCTCGCGCGTCAGCCGCAGCAGCTCGTCGCCGCTGCGGAACGGGTGGCGCAGCACGGTGTCGTCGAGCTTGATGCGGTCCTCGCCGACGGCGTCCTCGTCGACGACGAAGCCGCCGCCGACCGAGTAGTACGTCTTCTCCAGCAGCGGCCGGCCGTCGGCGTCGTAGGCGAACAGCGTCATGCCGTTGGCGTGGTACGGCAGCGAGCGGCGGCGGTGCAGGATGAGGTCGGTGTCGGCGTCGAAGGCGACCTCGTGGGCGTCGCCTATCTCGGTGGAGAGCAGCCGCAGCCGGCCCTCGCGGCGGATGCGGTCCACCCAGGCGTCGGCCCGGGTGACGTCGACGGAGCGGGGTGAGTGGCCCTCCAGGCCCAGCAGGACGGCCTTGGGCGTGCCGTGGCCGTGCCCGGTGGCGCCGAGTGAGCCGAAGAGTTCGGCGCGGACGGAGGTGGTCTGCGCGAGCACCCCGTCGTTCTTCAGCCGGGCCGCGAACATGCGCGCGGCGCGCATCGGGCCGACCGTGTGCGAGGAGGACGGGCCGATGCCGATGGAGAAGAGGTCGAAGACGGAAATGGCCACGGTGCGGACTCCCTCGTCAGCTCGTGGGTGGAGCGTGCGGTCTGGGGCGGGGCCGGACGCCGCGCGGGGGTGGTGCGGGGCGTCCGGCCCGGCGGGGGCTACCCGGAACTACTTCGTCAGGCCCGGGTAGAGCGGGTGCTTCTCGGCGAGCGCGGTCACGCGGACGGCGAGCGACTTGGCCTTGGCCTCGTCGAAGTCCGGCAGCAGCGCCTCGGCGATGATGTCGGCGACCTCGCGGAAGTCGTCCTCGCCGAAGCCGCGGGTGGCCAGCGCCGGGGTGCCGATGCGCAGCCCGGAGGTGACCATCGGCGGACGCGGGTCGTTCGGGACGGCGTTGCGGTTGACCGTGATGCCGATCTCGTGGAGCCGGTCCTCGGCCTGCTGGCCGTCCAGCTCGCTGTTGCGCAGGTCGACGAGGACGAGGTGGACGTCGGTGCCGCCGGAGAGGACGGAGACGCCCGCCTCGACCGCGTCCGGCCGGGTCAGCCGCTCGGCGAGCAGCTTCGCGCCGGCCAGGGTGCGCTGCTGGCGCTCCCGGAACTCGTCGGTGGCGGCGATCTTGAACGAGACCGCCTTGGCCGCGATGACGTGCTCCAGCGGCCCGCCCTGCTGGCCGGGGAAGACGGCCGAGTTGATCTTCTTGGCGTGCTCCTTCTTGGAGAGGATCACACCGCCGCGCGGCCCGCCGAGGGTCTTGTGCGTGGTCGTGGTGACGACGTCGGCGAACGGCACCGGGTTGGGGTGCAGCCCGGCGGCGACGAGGCCCGCGAAGTGCGCCATGTCCACCATGAGCAGCGCCCCGGTGGCGTCGGCGACGCGGCGGAACGCGGCGAAGTCGAGCTGGCGCGGGTAGGCGGACCAGCCCGCGATGATCAGCTGCGGCCGGTGCTCCTGCGCCAGCCGCTCGACCTCGTCCATGTCGACGAGGCCCGTCTCGGGGTCGACGTGGTAGGCGACGACGTTGTAGAGCTTGCCGGAGAAGTTGATCCGCATGCCGTGCGTGAGGTGACCGCCGTGGGCCAGGTCCAGGCCCATGATCGTGTCACCCGGCTTGAGCAGGGCGAACATGGCCGCCGCGTTGGCGGAGGCGCCCGAGTGGGGCTGCACGTTGGCGGCCTCGGCGCCGAACAGCGCCTTGATCCGCTCGCGGGCGATGTCCTCGATGACGTCGACGTGCTCGCAGCCGCCGTAGTAGCGGCGGCCCGGGTAGCCCTCGGCGTACTTGTTGGTGAGGACCGAGCCCTGGGCCTCCAGCGCCGCGACGGGCGCGAAGTTCTCCGAGGCGATCATCTCGAGGGTGGACTGCTGACGGTGGAGCTCGGCGTCGACGGCGGCGGCGACGTCCGGGTCCACCTCGTGGAGGGAACGGTTGAGAAGCGACATGAGAGGTGTCCGTCCGGGTTCGAAGGGGGGCTCAGCCGGCGGTGAAGGCGGTGTACTCGTCGGCCGAGAGCAGGTCGTCCGGCTCGTCGGTGACGCGCACCTTGAAGAGCCAGCCGCCCTCGAAGGGAGCCGAGTTCACCAGACCCGGGTCGTCCACGACGTCCTGGTTGGCCTCGACGATCTCGCCGGTGACGGGGGCGTACAGGTCGCTGACCGACTTGGTCGACTCCAGCTCGCCACAGGTCTCGCCCGCGGTGACCGTGTCGCCCACGTCGGGAAGCTGGACGTAGACGACGTCACCGAGCGCGCCCGCGGCGTGCGCGGTGATGCCGACCGTCGCGACGCCGTCCTCGGCGGTCGACAGCCACTCGTGCTCCTTGCTGTAACGCAGCTGCTCAGGGTTGCTCATGAGGTGAATTCTCCCGGATGAGGGGTGGTGGTGTGGGGAAGGGGTGCGTCAGGCGCGGCTGGGCCCGTCATGGGGCGGTGGCGCCCCGGGCGGGGTGCCGGCTCAGCGCTCCCGCTTGTAGAACGGCAGGGCCACGACGGCGTACGGCTCGTGGCTCCCGCGGATGTCGACGGCGACGCCCTCGGTGCCCGGCGCGGCGTGCGCGGCGTCCACGTAGGCCATGGCGATCGGCTTGCCCAGGGTGGGGGAGGGGGCGCCGGAGGTGACCTCACCGATCCGCGTCCCGTCGGCGGCGACCACCGGGAATCCGGCACGCGGCACGCGTCGGCCCTCGGCGACCAGGCCCACCAGGACGCGCGGCGGGGTGGCGGCGGCCCGCTCGGCGGCTGCGGCCAGGGCGTCCCGGCCGACGAAGCGCCCGTCGTTGGTCGTCTTCTCGAACTTCACCACCCGGCCCTGACCGGCGTCGAACGGTGTCGTCGCGCGGGTCAGTTCGTGCCCGTACAGGGGCATGCCGGCCTCCAGGCGGAGGGTGTCGCGGCAGGACAGGCCGCAGGGCACCAGGCCCTCGCCCTCCCCGGCACTCAGCAGCGCCTGCCACAGCTTCTCCGCGTCCTGCGGCGCGGCGAAGAGCTCGAAGCCGTCCTCACCGGTGTAGCCGGTGCGGGCGATCAGGGCGGGCACGCCCGCGACGGTGCCGGGCAGCCCCGCGTAGTACTTCAGGCCCTCCAGGTCCGCGTCGGTGAGGCCCGCGAGGACGCCGTGCGCCTTCGGGCCCTGGACGGCGAGGAGCGCGTAGGCGTCGCGGTCGTCCCGCACGGCGGCGTCGAACCCGGCCTGCCGGGCGATGAGCGCGTCCAGCACGACCTGGGCGTTGGAGGCGTTGGCGACGACCATGTACGTGCTCTCACGGCCGTCGGCGAGCCGGTAGACGATCAGGTCGTCCAGGATGCCGCCGTTCTCGTCGCAGATCATGGTGTAGCGGGCGCGGCCCGCCTTGACGGCGGAGAGGTTGCCGACGAGCGCGTAGTCCAACAGTTCGCCGGCCTGCGGACCCGTGACGGTGATCTCGCCCATGTGCGAGAGGTCGAAGAGGCCGGCGCGGGTGCGGACGGCGTGGTGCTCGTCGCGCTCGCTGCCGTAGCGCAGCGGCATGTCCCAGCCGGCGAAGTCCGTCATCGTCGCGCCGAGGGCGCGGTGGACGGCGTCGAGGGCGGTGCGTCGGGGCGGGGCGTTCTCGGGCAGGGCGTCAGACATTCAAGGGGCTCCCAGGCAGGGCGGACATGTCCTCCCCATCTGTCATCGGAACCTGAGAGGTTCGCCGCAGGCCCGAACGGGCCACGGCTTGCACCTTGGGTGGGACCGGCCCCGGCTCGGGGCCCGCCCGCTTTTCAGATATGCCTCACTCGCGCGGTATCAGGGGCCTGAGAGATTCAAGGGAGGACTTGCTCCTTCGGCGCTCCGTGTCCGGTGACCGGTGAACCGGTGACCAGCATGTGGAGACTCTCCCGCGCGGGTTCGAACGGCCGGTATGAAGTTCGCGGGCTCATCATTGCACGCGACCCGCCGCAGCGGCACCCCGGAGCGGAACCGCGGGGGAGCCCGGACCGGCACGCCGTCACGGAGCGCGTGGCGGGCCACCGGCGGGGCCCGGAGCGGGTCCGCAGGGTAGCGAGGGGGAACCGCAGCGTGGCGAACGGTCATCATAGGAGTGGCCGCGCGCCCGCGAGCCGCCCCGGGAGGAGAAACGGCATGATCCGGAACGAACCCCAGGCCCATCCCTGCCCGGCCGCGCTGCCCGCCGTGCCCCACCAGAGCGCCGTCCCGGACGTCGAGACGCTGCCCCCCGCCGTCCGCGACCTGCGGGGGCGCCGCGTGCTCCCGCCACCCACGTTCCCGGCCGGGGACCGGGTGGTGGTCTCCGGCCTGCCGGGCAGCGGCAAGTCCACCCTCATCCGCGCCCTCACCCACCACCTGGGCGGCACGGCGCTCTCGGTGGACTCCCAGGACGTGCGCGAGCGGTGGGACCGGCGGATGCCGCCGTGGCTGCCCTACGCCCTCTACCGGCCCGCCGTGCGCCTCGACCACTACCGGCGGCTGCGCCGTGCGCTGGCGGGCGGGGCGGGCGTCATCGTCCACGACTGCGGGAACCTGCCGTGGGTGCGGCGCTGGCTGGCCCGGGACGCCCGGCGGCGCGGGGTGCGGCTCCACCTCGTCGTCCTCGACGTCCCGGCGGACGTCGCCCTGGCCGGGCAGGCCGAGCGGGGCCGGACCGTCTCGTCGTTCGCGTTCGCGCGGCACCGGCGGGCGACCGCGCGCCTGCTGGCCGGCCTGGCGACGGGTCGCCTCCCCGCCGCCTGCGACGCGGCGCTCCTGGTGGACCGGGCGTACACCCGCGCCCTGCGCGGCACCGCCCCGGCGGCGTCGGGCCGCTGACGGACGCCGCGCCCCGTCCGCGACCGGCCGCCGGTCGCGGACGGGGCGCGGCGTCCGCGCCGCGGTCAGCTCCGCGCCGCGCCGAGGTCCGGGGGAAGCAGCTCGGTGACCAGCCGCGCCGCCGCCGCGACCACCTTCGCCAGCGGCTCGGTGAGGCGGTCCGGGTCCTGCTCGGGCAGGGCGTCGAAGAGCCGGTCCAGCGCGGCGCGCAGGTCGCCCAACGCGTCCACCCGGGCCTGTGCGGCGGGCCCGGCCGCAGCCTCGTCCGACACCTCCGACACCTCCGACACCTCCGACACCTCCGACACCTCCGACACCTCCGACACCTCCGACACCTCCGACACCTCCGATGCCGCCGGCGCGGACGGCGCGTCGCACGTCGGCAGGGGCAGCGGCACGTCCGGGGCCTCGGGGGGCGGGCTCACGGGCAGGCAGGTCGGCAGGCCGGAGGGCAGGTCCGAGGGCACGGCGGTCGGCTGCCGCCGCGACGCCGGCTCGGACGCCGCCTCGGACGCGGCGAAGGACAGCTCCAGCTCCCGCAGGTCCGCCAGGACCTCCTCCCGGTGCTCCCGCATGTCGTACCCGGCGATCGGGTCGGCCTCGAGGACGTCCTGGACGAGCGCCATGACGGAGGAGACGCCCTCGCCCATCAGGTCGAGTCGGTGGGCCTCCTCGGCGAGCCGCGCGGCACCGCGCTCGGCGGCCGGTGCGGCGGCCGGTGCGGGGGCGGCCGCCGGGTGTGACGGACCGGCTCCGGCGGTGCCGACGAGCGTCAGGGTGAGGGTTCCGGCGAGGGCTGCCGCCACGGTGAGGGAGGCGGTCGTACGGGAGGAGAGCATCAGAAGGTGACTTCCTGTGTGCCAGAGGCACCGGCGGGCACCTCTTCGGTACTGCGGGGGCCCTTCCACCGTGGAAGCGGACGTCACGACGTGCAACCGGACGGTCACGTCAGGCCACCGTCCGGGTCAATCCCCGGCGCCCTGCCTACCGGGCGACGTCCCCCGCTAGGGTTTCGCCCATGACAGCTCCCCAGCAGCCGCATCCGTCACCGCAGCCTCCGCACCCCGGGCCGGGACACGCCGGCGGTCGGCCGGGCAACGAGCTGGAGGAGACGCTGGCCGCCTCCGTCGGGCAGCCGCACGCCGGTGCCCGGCTGATGGAGGTGCTGGGTCGCAGCAGCCTGTGGGTCCCGCTCCCCGAGGGCGGCGGCCCGGACAGCCGGGACGTCGACCTGCCCACCGTGGAGCGGGACGGCGTGCCGTACGTGCCCGTCTACAGCTCCGAGGAGCAGTTCGTGCACTGCGTGCGGGTACCGATGAGCTACGCCGTCGTCCCGGCCAGGGAGTTCGCCCGGGGGCTGCCGCCGCACGTCGGCATCGTGGTCAACCCGGAGGGTGCCGTCGGGGCGCCGGTCCCGCCGCAGGCGGTGGCGCTGCTGTGCCAGGAGGGCGGCGCGGAGGGCGTGCCGGGGGCGCCGACGGGCGCGCGGGTGCGGCTGTTCGAGCCCGACTGGCAGGACGATCCGGTGGACTTCCTGTCCGCCGCCGCCACCGAGTTCGGGCGGCTGCCGCAGATACGGACGGCCCGGCGCGGTCTGGCCAGCGCCGAGGGCGACCCGCCCGCGCTGTTCGTCGGCGTCGAGCTGGACCTCCTGGAGCCGGAGGCCCGGCAGGCCACGCACGACGCGCTGGCCCGCGTGCTGAGCACGCACACGGTGCGCTGGCCCGTGCAGCTCGTCCTCCTCGACGCCGCGCCGCACGATCCGGTCGTCGGCTGGCTGCGCGAGTGCGTCCGGCCCTTCTACTCACGCCCCCTCTGAGTAGACTGCCGGGTTGGCCCGAGTACGACGACGCGGGCCGGGGCGTGGGCGGGTGAGTGAACGGCGCACCGCGACTGAGCGGTCCCGGCCGTGCCGTCCGGGGCTCGTAAGCTGATTTCATGTCGGGGGGCGCACGGCTGGTGCCCGAGCAGGTCGAATGCGGAGAAGGGCGGCGGACGTGAGCGCGGGTGAGAGCGTCGAGGTGCTGCTGCGCCAGGTGTCGCCCGTCCGGGACGACAGGTACGACCGGTACGAGGCGCTGCTGCACGCTCTCGCCGGTACCCGCCTGCTGCCCTTCCTGTGGCACGGCGCCCCGGACGCGCCGGACGCCCGGTACGCGCGCATGGACGTCGCGGGGCACGGCTACGTCCCGTGCGCGACCTCCCCGCGCGCGCTGGAGGCGAGCGGCTGGAACCGTGGTCACGGGACGTCCACCGGGCGGGACGCCGCCGGCCTGCTCTACCCCCGCCACCTCGGGCTGTGGCTGGACCCGCACGGGCCCGGCGGCGGCCTCGGCATCCCGTGGCCCGACCTTCGCCGCCTCGCCGTGGGGCTCGACCGGCTCCCGGCCGGGCCGCTCGGAATCGGGGAACCCACGGTGCAGGCACCGCAGTTCTACGCCCAGTTGACCCACCACGCTCAGCGCACCCCCGCCGTCCGCAGCCTGCGCCGGGCCTGGGTCCGCCCCGCGTACGGCTCGGCGTTCCTCGCCATCGGCGTCGACGTCTACGAGGGCGGGCCGCACGCCGGGCAGGCCGCGCACACCGCGCTCAGCACCGTGCGGCAGGCCGCCGGAGCGCTGCCCCCGGGGCTGCCCGTCTCCGCCGTCACGATGTCCGACGCGCACGATCCGGTCGCCATGTGGCTGCACGCCCACGCCCGTCCCTTCTTCGACCGGGACGCGGCGGCGACCGCCCACCACCCCGCGCCGACCCCCGGCTACGGCCACCCCCACGCCCGCTGACGCCCGAGCGCGCGCCGCCCGGTGCGGGCCCCCGTCACAGCCCGGGGGATATCGTCCGGTACGCCGCCCAGGGACGTTTTTATCGGTGCTTCCGCCGCTGGTCTCAGCTCGGTATCACCGGCATGCGGACGGTTCACACCTCTATGGATGCACAGTAATGTGCGGGCGACCAGAATCTGTTGCACCACCAGACCCCTGAGGTGGACGATGCGTAGAACCAGATCCAGGGTCGTCACGGCGATCGCGGCCACCCTTGCGGTCGGACTGATAACCAGCGGATGCGCCAGTGAGCGGGACGACGACGGTGGCGGAGAAGGCGGAGACACCTTCGTCTTCGGCGCCCCCGGCGACCCCGGCTCCCTGGACCCGGCCCTGGCCAGCGACGGCGAGACGTTCCGCGTCACCCGGCAGGCCTTCGAGGCGCTGATCGAGCACGAGCCGGGCGGCAGCGAGCTCGTCGGCGGCCTGGCGGAGTCGTGGGAGAGCAACGAGGCCGGCACCGAGTGGACGTTCAACCTCCGTGAGGGGGTCACCTTCCACGACGGCGAGAAGCTGACCGCCGAGGCCGTCTGCGCGAACTACGACTACTGGTTCAACTGGACCGGTACGTACCAGAACAAGGCGATCTCCTACTACTGGCAGACCATCTTCGGCGGTTTCGCGAAGAACGAGAGCGAGGACACCGCCGAGCCCAACTACAAGGGCTGCTCCGCGCAGGACGAGCTGACGGCCGTCATCTCGGTGAACGAGGCCTCGGCGAACCTGCCCGGTGGCTTCTCCCTCCAGGCCCTGGCCATCCACTCCCCGAAGGCCATCGAGGAGTACAAGAAGGAGTCGGCCACGGGCGAGGGCGACGCCCTCACGTACCCCAAGTACAGCCAGGAGGCCGGGACGGTCGCCGGTACCGGGCCGTTCAAGATCGCCGAGTGGGACAAGGGCAACCAGGAAGTCACCCTGGAGCGCTTCGACGACTACTGGGGCGAGGAGAAGGCGGGCGTCGAGAAGCTCGTCTTCCGCACCATCTCCGAGGAGAACGCCCGCCGCCAGGCGCTGGAGGCCGGCAACATCGACGGCTACGACCTGGTCGCGCCGTCCGACGTCGAGGGGCTGAAGGACAAGGGCTTCCAGGTCCCCGTCCGAGGCGTCTTCAACATCTTCTACCTGGGCATGTCCCAGGGGGCGAACGAGGCGCTGGAGAAGAAGGAGGTCCGGCAGGCGATCACCCACGCCATCGACCGGGACAACCTCGTCAACACCCAGCTCCCCGAGGGCGGTGTCGTCGCCACGCAGTTCATGCCGGACACCGTCGACGGCTTCTCCAAGGACGTGGCGACCTACGAGTTCAGCACCGACAAGGCCAAGGACCTGCTGGCCGACGCGGGCGAGTCGAAGCTGAGCATCGACTTCTGCTACCCGACCGAGGTCACCCGCCCCTACATGCCGGCCCCGGCCGACATGTTCGAGCTGATGAAGGCCGACCTGGAGAAGGCCGGCATCACGGTCAACCCGAAGCCCATGAAGTGGGCCCCGGACTACCTGGACGCCACCGAGAACGGCTCCTGCGCCCTGCACATGCTGGGCTGGACCGGTGACTTCAACGACGGCTACAACTTCATCGGCACCTGGTTCAGCGGCTTCGACGCCCAGTGGGGCTTCCGTGAGGACGCCGTCTTCGACGCGGTGAAGGCCGCCGAGTCCGAGCCGGACGTCGCCCAGCGCGTGGAGCTGTACAAGAAGGCCAACGAGACGATCATGGAGTACGTCCCCGGCGTGCCGATCTCCTCCTCGCCGCCCTCCATCGCGTTCTCCGACGAGGTGAACCCGCCGGAGGTCTCCCCGCTGACGCAGGAGAACTTCGCCGAGGTCTCCTTCAAGTAGTCCCCACCATCGCGTGAGGTCCGCCCGGCCACGACATCCAGGTGGCCGGGCGGACCCGCGTCCGATGCCCTAGTTCGAACCCCAAGAAAGGGGGTAGCGCGGGGTGTTGCGTCTCGTCGTCAGAAGACTTCTGCAGCTCATACCCACCCTGCTCGGTCTGTCGGTCCTGCTCTTCGTCTGGGTGCGCCTGCTGCCCGGTGGGCCCGCCGCGGCCCTCCTGGGCGAAAGAGCCACCGCGGCCGACAAGGCCCAGATCGAGAAGGCACTCGGCCTCGACCAGCCCCTGTGGGTCCAGTACGGGCGCTTCCTGGAGCGGCTCGGCCAGCTCGACCTCGGCACCTCGACGCAGACCGGCCAGCCGGTGTGGGACGAGTTCACCCGGGCCTTCCCCGCCACCGTCGAACTCGGCGTCACGGCCATCATCATGGCCATCGCCGTCGGTATCCCGCTCGGCTACTTCGCCGCCCGCCGGCGCGGCAGCTGGCTCGACGTGTCGGCCGTGTCGGGCTCGCTGCTCGGCATCTGCATCCCCGTCTTCTTCCTCGCCTACCTGCTCAAGGCGCTCTTCGCCGTGCAGCTGGGCTGGTTCCCGGCCTTCGGCCGCCAGACGACCGGCCTCGACGCCACCGAGGTCACCGGCTTCTACGTCCTCGACGGCATCCTCACCGGTGAGTTCGACGCCTCCTGGGACGCCGTGCAGCACCTGGTGCTGCCCGCGATGGCGCTCGCCTCCATCCCGCTGGCCATCATCGTGCGCATGACGCGCGCCAGTGTCCTGGAGGTCCTCGGCGAGGACTACGTGCGCACCGCCGAGTCCAAGGGCCTCAAGCAGAACGTGGTGCGCGGCCGGCACGTGCTGCGCAACGCCCTGCTGCCCGTCGTCACCGCCATCGGCCTGCTGACCGGCGGGCTGCTCTCCGGCGCCGTCCTGACCGAGTCGGTGTTCGCGTTCGGCGGCATCGGCTCGTTCATCAAGACCGCCATCGACCAGCGCGACTACCCCGTGCTCGTCGGCTTCATCATGTTCATCGCGCTGGCCTACGTCATCATCAACCTGCTGGTCGACCTGGCGTACAGCCTCATCGATCCGAGAGTGCGGGTGCACTGATGAGCACCAAGACCGACAAGATCGACCGGCTCGCCGAACTCACCGCGAGCAGGGAGACGACCACCGGCAACAGCCTGTGGGTCGAGGCCATGCGCCGGCTGCGGCGCAGCAAGATGGCGCTCATCGGCGGCGTCATCATCGGCGGGTTCGTCCTCCTCGCCGTGCTCGGGCCGTGGATCGCCCCCTACGACCCCACCGACACGCACACCTGGCGCGGCGAGGTGCTGACCAACCAGAACATCTTCGTCGGCCCGCGCGCCGAGAACTGGCTGGGTCTGGACCACCTCGCACGCGACGAGTTCTCCCGGATGCTCATCGGCGCCCGGCAGACCCTGCTGGTCGGCATCGTCGCCACCCTGCTGGGCTTCACCGTCGGCGCCCTGATCGGCGGCGCCTCGGGTGCGGCCCTCACGCTCGGCGGCGCCGCCGGCAAGCGGTTCGACACCGTCGTCATGCGCTTCATCGACATGATGCTCGCGCTGCCCTCGCTGCTGCTGGCCGTCTCCATCGCGGCCGTGCTGGGGCAGTCGCTCACCACCGTCATGATCGCGGTGGGTGTCGTGCAGGTGCCCATCTTCGCGCGGCTGCTGCGGGGTGCGATGCTGGCGCAGGGCGGCTCGGACTACGTCCTGGCGGCCCAGTCCCTCGGCGTGCGCAAGCGGCGCATCGCCCTCGGCCACGTGCTGCCCAACTCGCTCAGCCCGGTCATCGTGCAGTCGACGCTCAGCCTCGCCACCGCCATCATCGAGGCGGCCGCCCTGTCCTACCTCGGCCTCGGCAACCCGGACGCCTCCGAACCGGAGTGGGGCGTCATGCTCGCCCAGGCCCAGGGCTACTTCGACAGCGCTCCGATGCTGGCCGTGTACCCGGCGCTGGGCATCATCATCACCGCCCTCGGCTTCACCCTGCTGGGCGAGGCGATGCGCGAGGCCCTCGACCCGAAACTGCGGAGCTGATGACATGCCGTTGCTTTCCGTGGACGAACTGACCATCACCTTCAGCGGGCGCGGCAGCCGCGACGTGCAGGCCGTGGCCGGTGTCTCCTTCGACGTCGACCAGGGCCAGGTCGTGGGCCTCGTCGGGGAGTCCGGCTGCGGCAAGTCCGTGACGTCGCTGGCGCTCATGGGCCTGCTGCCGAGCCGAGGCGTGACGATCGGCGGCCGCGCCGACTACGACGGCACCGACCTGCTGAGCCTGTCCACCGCCCGGATGCGGGACCTGCGCGGCTCGCAGCTGGCGATGATCTTCCAGGACCCGCTGTCCTCCCTGAACCCGGTCGTCCCCATCGGCGTCCAGGTGACGGAGATCCTCAAGCGGCACCGGGGGATGAAGGGGGAGGCCGCCCGCAAGGAGGCCGCCCACCTGCTCGACCGCGTCGGCATCCCCGACCCCACCCGGCGGCTGAAGGAGTACCCGCACCAGCTGTCCGGCGGTATGCGGCAGCGCGCGCTCATCGCGATGGCCGTGGCCTGTGCGCCCCGGCTGCTCATCGCCGACGAGCCGACGACCGCCCTCGACGTCACCATCCAGGCGCAGATCCTGGAGCTGCTCAAGGAGCTGGTGGACGAGGAGGGCACCGCCCTGCTGATGATCACCCACGACCTGGGCGTCGTCGCCGGTCTGTGCGACCAGGTCAACGTGCTGTACGCGGGCAAGGTCGTCGAGTCGGCGGCGCGGCGCCCGCTGTTCGCCGCACCGACCCACCCCTACGCGCACGGGCTGCTCGGCTCGATCCCCCGGCTGGACGCCCCGCGCGGCGAACCGCTGCGGCCCATCCGCGGCTCCATCAACGACCGCATCGACTGGGCGGACGGCTGCGCCTTCGCCCCGCGCTGCGACTCCTACACGATGGAGTGCCTCACCGGCACCCCGCAGTTGACGGAGCCGCACACCCCGGGGCACCAGGCCCGGTGCGTGAACCCGGTGACGCACGACGACCACGGGGATCGCGGGACCCCCGGGAACACAGTCGACCTGGAGAAGACGGAGGCCGGCTCATGAGCCTGCTCGAACTCGACGACGTCAAGGTCCACTTCCCCGTCAAGCGGGGCGTCTTCTTCGACCGGACCGTCGGACACGTCTACGCCGTCGACGGGGTGTCGTTGTCGGTGGAGGCCGGCCAGACCTACGGTCTGGTGGGCGAGTCCGGCTGCGGGAAGACGACGCTGGGCCGCGCGGTCCTGCGGCTGGTGGACATCACCTCGGGCGGCGTCGTCTTCGACGGCACCGACCTGGCCGCGCTGCCGGGCGAGGAGATGCGCCGGGCGCGTCGGCGGCTCCAGATGGTCTTCCAGGACCCGCTGGGCAGCCTCGACCCCCGGCAGAACATCGAGTCGATCCTCACCGAGGGCATGACCGCGCACGGTATCGGCGCGGACGCCGGGGAGCGCAGGAAGCGCATCCTGGACATCCTCGCCAAGGTCGGCCTGCCCGCGAACGCGCTCTCCCGCTACCCGCACGAGTTCTCCGGCGGCCAGCGGCAGCGCATCGGGATCGCCCGTGCGCTGGTGCTGGAACCGGACGTCATCATCTGCGACGAGCCGGTCTCCGCACTGGACGTCTCGATCCAGGCGCAGGTGCTGAACCTGCTGGAGGAGCTCCAGGAGTCGATGGGCCTGACCTACCTGGTCATCGCCCACGACCTGGCCGTCGTCCGGCACATCTCGGACGTCATCGGCGTGATGTACCTGGGCTCGCTGGTGGAGGAGGCGCCCAGCGACCTGCTGTACGCCGAGCCCCGCCATCCCTACACCCGCGCCCTGATGTCGGCCGTCCCGGTGCCGGACCCCGTGGTGGAGGACGGCCGTGAGCGCATCCTGCTGACCGGCGACCTGCCCTCCCCGGCCAATCCCCCCACGGGCTGTCGTTTCCACACGCGCTGCCCGTGGAAGCAGGAGACGCTGTGCGCCACGGAACGGCCGACGCTGCGCGACGTCGGCGACGGCCACCGGGTGGCCTGTCACTACGCCGCCGAGATCGCCGACGGCACGATCACCCGGGCCGGGGAGTCGTCGCCGGAGAAGTCGCCGGAGACGTCGCCGGTGTGACGCGGCCGGGCTCCGGCGGCGGTGGCGTGACGGCCGTCGCCGGACCCGGCCCGCCGGTCAGCCCTGCTCCTGCTCCAGATGGGAGTGGGACCTCGGGAGGCTGAGACCGAAGTACATGGCGGCGATGCGCAGGGCCAGGACGACGGCGGCCGAGACGACCGTCGCGGGGCCCTGGCCCACCGACGCCCAGTCCAGCAGCAGGTAGCACAGCGCCCCGGCGAAAGCGGCCGTGGCGTAGACCTCCTCGCGCAGGAGCAGCGGCGGCAGTTCCCCGCACAGGACGTCCCGGACCACCTCGCCGGTGACGCCGGTCAGGACCGCCAGGATCAGCACGGCCAGCGGCGTCACCTCGGACTCCAGGGCGGCCCGCGCGCCGATGACCGTGACGACGGCGAGCCCGACGGCGTCCACGAGCAGCAGGGTGCGGTGCGGCAGGCTGCGGAAGCGCAGGTAGACCATGGTGACCACGCCGACGGACGCGATGACGGTGAGCAGTACCCAGTCCTGCGTCCAGTACAGCGGATCGCGGCCGAGGATGAGGTCGCGCAGGGTGCCGCCGGAGACACCGGCGGCGAAGGCGAGGACCAGCCCGCCGAAGGGGTCCATGTTCGCGCGGTGGGCCGCGAGGACCCCGCTGGCCGCGAAGGCGGCGACACCCACCAGGTAGAGCACGTGGAGCATGGGGACGATGATCCCACCCCTGAACCTACCTGGTGGTAATAAAAGCTTGTACGGTCCCGGTATGACACAGGCACTGCACGACGGGCGGGCCGCCGCATCGCCGCCCGCCACGCTCGGGAACAGCGAGTTCGACCGCGACACGCAGGTGCGCCGTCGCGCCGGCGACCACCGCGGGCTCTACGACGCCGACCTCTCGGCGGGCTGGGCGATCGGGGAGGCCGTCAACGGCGGCTACCTGCTGGCCCTCACCGCCCGCGCCCTCGGGGACGCCCTCGCGCAGCCGGACCCGTTCACCGTCACCGCGCACTACCTGACCGCCAGCCGCCCCGGCCCCGCCGTCATCCGCACCGACCCGGCGCCGCCGGGCCGTACCCTCGCCGCCGGGTCCGCCACGCTCCTCCAGCGCGCCGACGACGGCACCGAGACCGAGCGCATCCGCGTCCTGGCCACCTACGGGGACCTGGACCGCCTCACCGACGAGGTCCGCACCAGCGCGGAGCCGCCGCCGATGCCGCCCGCCGCCCAGTGCCTCAGCGCGCGGGACGACCCCCACCACGACCCCGCCACGGCGCCCCCCATCGCCGCCCGGCTCGACCTGCGCGTCGACCCCGCGACCGTGGGCTGGGCCGTCGGCGCCCCGAGCGGACGCGGCGAGATGCGCGCCTGGTTCGCCCTGGCCGACGGCCGCGACCTCGACCCGCTGGCGCTCCTCCTCGCCGTCGACGCGCTGCCGCCGACCGCGTTCGAGCTGGGCATCACGGGGTGGGTGCCGACGGTGGAGCTCACCGCGCACATCCGCTGCCGGCCGGCGCCCGGACCCGTCCGCGTGGCGATCACCACCCGCAACCTCGCGGGCGGCTTCCTGGAGGAGGACGCCGAGGTGTGGGACAGCGCGGACCGGCTCGTCGCCCAGTCCCGGCAGCTGGCGCGGGTCCTGAAGCGGTGACCCGGTGAGCCGCGCTCAGCCCCCGGCGCGGGCGGCCCGCGTCGTCGTCGCGATCGTCGCGGAACCGACGACGCGGGTGCCGTCGTAGAGCACGACGGCCTGCCCCGGCGCCACGCCGCGCACCGGTGTCGCGAAGGTGACGCGCAGCTCGCCGTCGGCCGTCTCCGCCGTCACCGGCGTCTCAGCCCCGTGCGCCCGCAACTGCGCGGTGTAGGCGCCCGGACCGGCCGGGGGCGTCCCGCACCAGCGGGGCCGGATCGCGGTCAGCTCCGTGACGTCGAGCGCCTCGGCGGGGCCGACGGTCACCGTGTTGTCCACCGGCGAGATGTCCAGCACGTAGCGGGGCTTGCCGTCCGGCGCCGGGTGGCCGAGCCGCAGCCCCTTGCGCTGCCCGACGGTGTAGCCGTACGCCCCGGTGTGGGAGCCGACCCGCTGCCCGTCCTCGTCGACGATGTCGCCCTCGGCGGTGCCCAGGTGCCGCGCCAGGAAGCCCTGCGTGTCGCCGTCGGCGATGAAGCAGATGTCGTGGCTGTCCGGCTTCTTCGCCACCGCCAGCCCCCGGCGCTCGGCCTCGGCCCGGATCTCCTCCTTGGTCGCCCGGGTGTCGCCGAGGGGGAACATGGCGTGCGCGAGCTGCCGCTCGTCCAGCACCCCGAGGACGTAGGACTGGTCCTTGGCGGCGTCGCTCGCGCGGTGCAGCTCGCGGTGCCCGTCGGCGCCCACCACGACCGTCGCGTAGTGGCCGGTGCAGACGGCGTCGAAGCCGAGGGCGAGCGCCTTGTCCAGCAGCGCGGCGAACTTGATCTTCTCGTTGCAGCGCAGGCACGGGTTCGGCGTGCGCCCGGCCTCGTACTCGGCGACGAAGTCCTCCACCACGTCGGCCTTGAAGCGCTCCGCCAGGTCCCAGACGTAGAACGGGATGCCGATGACGTCGGCCGCGCGGCGGGCGTCGCGGGAGTCCTCCAGCGTGCAGCAGCCCCGGGCGCCGGTGCGGAACGACTGCGGGTTCGCCGACAGGGCCAGGTGGACGCCCGTGACGTCGTGCCCCGCCTCGGCCGCGCGGGCGGCCGCCACGGCGGAGTCGACCCCGCCGGACATGGCGGCGAGCACCCGCAGCCGACGGTCGGGGCGCGGGCCGGTGGGGAGGGCAGCGGTGGAGTCAGTCATAGCGCCTCCCAGGGTACGTGCCGCCGCCGACACCCTCCGGCCGTGCTCCCGTGTGGAACCGCGCGCAGGGCCGCGGCGTTGTCGGTACGGGGAGGCCGACGCCAGGACACGCGCCGGGACATGCGCCAGGACACGCGCCCGGACGCGCGTCGGCCCGCACACCGGAACCGGAACGTCACGCAGGACGAGTGCAGTAGGGGGGCCGATGGCCGCACAGCCCGGAGGGCAGCAGGTCGAGCGTCGGCGGAAGGTCAGCCGCAGGGCGCTGCTGACCGGCGGGACGGCCGTCGCGCTCGGCGGTATCGGCTACGGGTTCCGGGAGGACCTGCGCGGTCTGTGGTACCGGGTGCCGGGCAACGTCGTGCCGCGCACCGAGGGTGAGGTGGACTTCCCGGAGGCCGACTGGCTCGCCGCCTCCGGGTCCAACTGGCGGCTCGCCAGCCGCCCGCACGACTTCACGATCGACCGCGTCGTCGTCCACGTCATCCAGGGCAGCTACGCCACCGCGCTGAAGGTCTTCCAGGACCCGGGCCACCAGGCGGCCACGCACTACGTCGTCCGGACGTCGGACGGCCGGGTGACCCAGATGGTCCGCGAGCTGGACGTCGCCTACCACGCGGGCAACCGCGCCTACAACGAGCGCAGCATCGGCATCGAGCACGAGGGGTTCGTCGACCGGCCCGAGGACTTCACGGACGCCATGTACCGGGCCTCGGCGCGGTTGACGGCCGACATCTGCGACCGGTACTCCCTCCCCAAGGACCGCACGCACATCGTCGGGCACAACGAGGTGCCGGGCGCCGACCACACCGATCCCGGTCCGCACTGGGACTGGGAGCGCTACCTGCGCATGGTGCGGGACGCCCGGCCCGTACCGCGGCCGTCCGACGAAGAAGCGGATGCCGGTTAGCGGTTGAGGTCCTCGTCGAACTCGCGGGCGCACTCCTCGATCTTCGCCTGGTCGTTGCCCGCGTCGTTCAGGCACTCCCGGTAGCTGCCGAACTCCTCGGAGTTATAGATCGAGACGCCCGCGATGAGGACGACCACCGAGCCGACCAGACCCAGGGCACCGAGGATGAGGCCGATGAGCCCCATCGGGCCCGCCGCCTCGCCGCTCTTCTTGCGGCGCATGTGGAGAATGCCGAAGATCACCGCCAGCAGTCCGAGCAGCAGACCGCCGATGACGGTCCAGAAGAGCAGGACGCCGATGATGCCCAGCACGAGCGCGGCGATGCCGAAGCCGTTGCGCGGGCTGCGCGGCGGACCGCCGTACCCCTCCGGGCCGCCGTAGCCACCGGGCCCGCCGTAACCGCCCGGGCCGCCGTACCCCGGTGGGCCGCCGCCGGTGCCGCCCGGGCCGCCGTAGCCGGGCGGGGTGCCAGGTGCGCCGGGCGAGCCCGGCGCACCGGAGCCACCGGGCGGACCGTAGGGGTCGTTCGGCTTGTCGTAGGGGCCCTGTCGGCCCATCGGGCCCTCCGGGCGGGGGTCCTGGGGCTCAGGGGTGTTGGACGTCATGCGCTTCCCTTCGGACTGGACAGCGAGCCTGCCTCGACCCGCCTACCCCAGGAGATCACCCCCGTAACGCACCCGGTGGCAGCCCCGGCCCACCGCGCGGCGTCAGCTCAGCCCGGCGGAGCGGGCGCGGGCCACGGCGGGCCCGATGGCCTCCGCCAGCGCGGCGACGTCCGCCGCGGTGGAGGTGTGCCCGAGGGAGAAGCGCAGCGTGCCCCGGGCCAGCTCCGGGTCGGCCCCGGTGGCGAGCACGACATGGCTGGGCTGGGCGATCCCGGCCGTGCAGGCGGAACCGGTCGAGCACTCGATGCCCTGGGCGTCGAGCAGGAGCAGCAGGGAGTCGCCCTCGCAGCCGGGGAAGGCGAAGTGCGCGTTGGCGGGCAGTCGGCCCGCCGGGTCCGGGTCGCCGCCCAGGACGGCGTCGGGCACGGCGGCCCGCACGGCCTCGATCAGCGTGTCCCGCAGGGCGCCCACCTCGCGGGCGAACTCCGCGTGCCGGGCCGCCGCGTGTTCGGCGGCGACCGCGAAGGCGGCGACGGCGGGCACGTCCAGCGTCCCGGAGCGGACGTCGCGCTCCTGCCCGCCGCCGTGCAGCAGCGGCTCCGGGCTCTGGTCGCGGCCCAGCACGAGGGCGCCGATGCCGTAGGGGCCACCGGTCTTGTGGCCGCTGACGGCCATGGCGGCCAGACCCGTCGCGCCGAAGTCGACGGCGGTCTGGCCGAGCGCCTGCACGGCGTCCGCGTGCAGGGGCACGCCCGCCTCGGCGGCCACGGCCGCCAGCTCCGGGACGGGCTGGAGGGTGCCGATCTCGTTGTTGGCCCACATGACGGTGGCGAGGGCCACGTCGTGCGGGTCGCGGGCGAGGGCCTCGCGCAGGGCCTCGGCGTGGACGCGGCCGACGGCGTCGACGGGCAGCCACTCCACGCGGGCGCCCTCGTGGTCGGCCAGCCAGTGCACGGCGTCGAGCACCGCGTGGTGCTCGACGGGGCTGGCCAGCACGCGGGTCCGGCGCGGGTCGGCGGCGCGGCGGGCCCAGAACAGGCCCTTGACGGCCAGGTTGTCGGCCTCCGTGCCGCCCGAGGTGAAGACGATCTCGCTGGGTCGGGCTCCGAGCGCGGCGGCCACCCGCTCTCTGGACTCCTCGACGGTGCGGCGGGCCCGGCGCCCCGCGGCGTGGAGGGAGGAGGCGTTTCCGGTGACGGTGAGCTGCTCAGTCAGCTCCCGTACCGCCTCCGGCAGCATGGGCGTCGTGGCGGCGTGATCGAGGTAGGCCATGGTGCGGCAAGTCTACGGTGGCCCCGTCACCCGTCCGGGGCATGCCACCCCGCTGCCTGGCGGGGCGGTATGCCCCCGGGCGGGTGAGGCGTCAGCGCGTCGGCAGCGGGTGCGCCCGCGCCGCGTCCAGCAGCGGTGCGAAGAGGTCACCGTGCGTCTCGATACGGCCCGGCAGGTCGCCGATCCGCAGCACGAGCGGTTCGCCCTCGCGTCCGGCGGCGACCTCCTCCCAGGTCAGCGGCGTGGAGACGGTCGGTGTGCGGGCGGCGCGCGCGGTGTAGGGAGCGGCGGTGGTCTTGGCCGCGTTGTTCTGGCTGTGGTCGATGAAGACCTTCCCCGGGCGCAGGCTGCGGTCCATGCGGTGCACCGCGAGACCGGTGAGCTCGCGCTCCGCCTCGGCGGCGAGGCGTTTGGCGTAGGCGCTCACCGCGTCGGACGGCGTGGGGCGCAGCGCCGTCATGAGGTGCAGCCCCTTGCCGCCGGACGTCTTGGGCCAGGCCTCCAGGCCGTCGGCGGCGAGCCGCTCGCGCAGCCACGCGGCCACCGCGCAGCACTCGGCGACGGTGGCCGGGGCGCCCGGGTCCAGGTCGAGCACGAGCCGGTCGGCCTGCGCGGGCGCGCCCGCGCGCCACTGCGGCACGTGCAGTTCGGTGACGAGGTTGGCCGCCCACATGAGGGAGGGCAGGTCGTCGATGACGATCTGCCGGCCCGTCGAGCGGCTGGAGCGCGGCACCTCGGCCACCGTCACCCACTCGGGTGTGCCGGGCGGCACGTTCTTGGCGAAGAAGGTCTCGGCGGTGACGCCGTCGGGGTAGCGCAGGAAGCTGACCGGACGTCCGGCGAGGTGGGGGAGGAGGACGTCGGCGCAGGTGGCGTAGTGGTGGAGCAGCTCGCCCTTGGTGGTGCCGTCGGGGTAGAGGACCTTGTCCAGGTTGCTGAGGGCCAGCCGTCGGCCCGCCACGTTCGTCATCGGCGGCATAACCTGATAATCCCATGGAAATCTCATGAAGCACATAAAAGGTACGTGGGACGTCAGAGCGGACGGCGACCGGCGAGGAGTGGTGACGTGCGGTCCATCTGGAAGGGCTCGATCTCGTTCGGCCTCGTCAGCATCCCCATCCAGCTCTACGGGGCGACGGAGAACCACTCCGTCAGCTTCCACCAGGTGCACACCGCGCACGACTGCGGCGGACGCATCCGCTACCGCAAGTTCTGCGAGCTGGAGGAGATCGAGGTCCCGCCGGAGGAGATCGGCAAGGGCTTCAAGGCCGACAGCGGCGAGACCGTCCTCCTCACCGACGAGGACCTCGCCTCCCTCCCGCTGCCCACGGCCAGGACCATCGAGATCCTCTCCTTCATCCCCGTCGAGGAGATCGACCCCATCCAGCTCGACCGCGCCTACTACATGAGCGCCGAGACCACGTCCGCCGCCAAGCCCTACGTGCTGCTGCGGGAGGCGCTGAGCCGCAGCGGGAAGGTGGCCGTCGCGAAGTTCGCGCTGCGCGGCCGCGAATCCCTCGGGCTGCTGCGTGCCCTGGACGACACCCTCGTCCTGCACTCCATGCTCTGGCCCGACGAGGTCCGCTCCGCCGACGGCCTCGCCCCCTCCTCCGACGTCACCGTGCGCGACGCCGAGCTCGACATGGCCGAGACGCTGATGGAGTCCCTCGGCGACCTGGATCGGGAGGACCTGCACGACGAGTACCGGGAAGCGGTGGAGGAACTCGTCGAGGCCAAGCAGGAGGGCCGCGAACCGGCCGAGGCACCCGCCGAACCGCGCGGCGGCCGCGTCATCGACCTGATGGCCGCCCTGGAGAGCAGCGTCGCGGCGGCCCGCGAGGCCCGGGGCGGCGCGGCGGGCACCGTCACCCCGCTCAAGCGCGGGGAGGCCGGGGACGGCGGTGCGAAGCAGCAACCCGGCAAGCAGCCCGGCAAGAAGGCACCGGCCAAGAAGTCGGCGGCCACGAAGGCCCCGGGCGAGAAGAAGGCGGCCGCCAAGCAGCCCGCGAAGAAGTCGGCCAAGAAGCAGCCCGCCAAGAAGGCGACCCGCAAACGCGCCTCCTGACGCAGGCCACGACCGTCGGTCACCCGGGCCTGCGCCCGGCCGGAGCCCGGCCTACGCCTGCCAGAGGAAGACGGCCTCGCCGCACGGCTCGCAGAGGAACCCGTATCCGCAGCCGCCGCCGCCGAAGTTGGCCGCCGTCCGGTGGTCGTGGCCCTCCTCCAGTTGCGCCACCAGCATCATCACGCCCTCGCACTCCGTGCAGCGCGGCGTCTCATCCCCCTGCAACCACTCGGGCTCCCCGCCCAGCCGGCCCAGCACGTCGCGCGGCGACCGGTCCTCGGCCTTGGCCCAGCCCGTCGCGGCGTCGAAGTACGTCGCGGCGTCGACGTCCACGTACGTCACGGCGGAGACCTCACCCAGACCGGTGCGTCCCGACGCCGGGGGAGCGGCGGCCGTCAGCGCTCGCGGGGGCAGCACCAGCGCCCGGTTGCCGCCCGCGCGCGGCGCCCACGAGGCGCATCGTCCCGGCTCGTTGTCGCACAGGAAGACGGCGAAGAGGCCATGGCCCGCCCCCGCGAGGTCCGCCAGCCGGATCTGGGCGAGGAACTGCATCGCGCCCCCGCAGGTCTCGCAGTGCGGCCAGGCGAACCCGGCGGGTGCCAGGGGGACTCCACCGGTGCGGGTACCGGGCGCGTCCGACGCCGCCGTACCGCCGTACGTCATCAACGTGATCACGTCACCAGCGTAGGACCCGGGGCGGGTGACCCCGGTGGGCGCGCTCGGCGCGCCACGGGGCCGGCTCTGCGGTCTTGGCCCGGCGGCGCACCGGTCAGTGCGGCGCCGGGCCGGGCCAGACGGCCGAGGCGTCGTCGCGGTGCGGGGCCGGCAGCCGGATCGGGCGGACGGGGACGGGGCGGACGAGGCCCTCGGTGGCGGCCGTCCAGGGGGCGGGGTGGCCGGAGTAGCACAGGGTGGTGAGGACGAAGACGCCGTCGGCGTAGACCTCGACGTACTCGCCGACGGTGAGGACGCGCAGTGCGGCGGCGGGTTCCGGCAGGAGGACCTCGCCGAGCGGGTCGCCGTCCGGGCCGGTGACCCGGAGGTTCCTGCCGTCGCAGCCGACCGCGAGGGCGGGTCGGCCTCCGTCGGGGGCCTGCGTGCGCAGGGTGATCTCGGTGCGGCCGGAGAGGGCGACGTCACCGACCGCGTGCAGGGAGGCGTGATGCGTCTCCTCACCGAGCCAGGGCTCCAGACCCGGCCACCATTCCAGGCGGGGCGCCGAGTCATCCGGTACCACGAGGGACTTGGGCTGGGCCAGCATGCCGCGGCAGCGGTCGCCGGTGTCGGTGAGACCGACGCGGCGCGGGGTGGTGTGCAGCACGACGCGGGAGCCGTCGGGGGCGGCGACGACGCGCGGGGCGTACGCGCCCGTCGGGCCCAGCGGCCCGCGGCGGGTCCACGGGCCGCGCAGGCGCGGGGCGGTCCACGCCTCGAAGCCCCGGGTGGCGCCGACGGAGCCGAGCAGCAGCCAGCCGCCGTCGTCGAGGCGTTCCAGGACCGGGCACTCCAGTTCGTCGACATCGCCGGGGGAGATGAGTGGCGGGTGGACGGTCCAGCGCTCCAGGTCCTCCGAGGTGGCCCAGGCGACGCAGCCGCCGACCTCGACCGGCAGGGAGGCGTCGGCGGCGCAGACCACCATGACCCAGCCGTCGGACTCGTCGTCGCGTACGACGAAGGGGTCGCGCCAGCCCATGCGGTCGCCCGTGCGGTACCAGCGCGGGTCGGCGTCGGCGACCGGTCCCGTGCCGTGGCGCCGCCAGCCGGTGCCGTCGGCACGGTCGGAGCGCGCCAGACCGACCGACTGCAGGGGCCAGCCGTCCGGGGTCAGTCCGGAGACGGCGGTGTAGAGCATCGCCATGCCGGTGCCGTGCGGGAAGGCGTGCATCGTCCACACCGCCTGCTGGTCGAAGCGGCCCGGCAGGCCGTTGCCGAAGGCCGTGCCCTGCGGCTCCCAGTGGACCAGGTCGGTGGAGGTGGCCCGGCCGTAGGAGGTCTCCATCCGCAGGTGGTCGAACTCGGCCGTCCACGGGCCCTGTAGGTGCAGCACGGTGTAGGTGCCGTCCGCGTGGCGCAGGAGGTCGAAGTCGTTCACGCAGAGGCCGGGCGGCGCGTATCGCATGGACAGTCCTGTCTGCCGACAGCGTCACTCAAGCGCGTGCGCTGTAACGGGGCTGGTGGGCGTTTCTGTTGCGAGTCAGCCGCAGTAAATATGAACGCAAACGCTTGCGCAACCGTGTGGGCGGGTTTACGGTCTCGTCACTCCCCGCACGCCGAGGGGCTCCGGACACCACCGGGCACGCGGCGTGCACCCGATCAAGGAGCGTCCCGTGACGGTCAGCATCACCGATGTCGCCCGGGCAGCCGGGGTCTCGGCGTCCACCGTGTCCCGCGCCCTGCGCGGCCGTCCCGGTGTGTCGGAGGAGATGCGGGCCAGGATCGGCGAGGTCGCCGCCGAACTGGGCTACACCGCGTCGCGATCGGCGTCCAGCCTGGCCAGCGGGCGCACCCTCACCATCGGCGTCGTGGTCCCGTACGTGGGCCGCTGGTTCTTCGGCACCGTGCTGGACTCCGCGGAGAAGGTCTTCAGCGCCGCCGGCTACGACGTCCTGCTGTACAACCTCGGTTCACCGGAGGCCCGCAAGCGCTTCTTCACCAAGCTACCGATCCGCAAGCGGGTCGACGCCGTGCTGTCCCTGCTGATCCCCGACCAGGAGGAGACCGCCGCCCTGCGGTCCCTCGACGTGCCGCTGGCGACCACGGTCGGCGGCGCCCGGCCCGGCTTCACGGTGGTCGGCATCGACGACCGGAGCGGGGCGGAGAGCGCCGTACGGCATCTGGTGAACCTCGGCCACCGGCGGATCGGCATGATCTCCGGGGCCAGCGAACCGCTGCACTGGACCACGCCCCTGGACCGCCGGCAGGGCTACCTGGACGTGCTGGCCGATGCCGGGATCGAGCCGGACCCCACCCTGGAGGCGGACGGCGGCTACACCGTCGAGGGCGGGGAGCGGGCCATGACGGAACTGCTGGCGCTGCGCCATCCGCCGACCGCCGTGTTCGCCCAGTCCGACGAGATGGCGATGGGCGCGCTGCGCGCCCTGCGCCGGCACCGGCTGCGGGTTCCGGAGGACGTGTCCGTCGTCGGTTTCGATGATCACGAGCTGTCCGAGGTGGTCGGGCTGACCACCGTGGCCCAGCCGGTCGCGGCCCAGGGCCGGGAGGCGGCCCGGCTGCTGCTGGCGCGGCTGGAGGAGCCCGACGCCGGGTCGTCGCGCTCCGTCGAGATGCCCATCCGCTTCGTCCTCCGCGAGACCACCGCCCCGCCGCACACCGGCCGGCGGCGGTAGCCACCCCCTCCCCCCACCGTCCGCCGCCGGGGACGTTGTTCCAGCCCCCCCGGCCCCTTTCCACCGTCCGCGCACCCACTCGCACACCCCGCACGGAGGCACCTCCATGATCACCGGTCACAGAAACCACCGTCGTACGGGCCTGACGGCCCTCGCCCTGCTGCCCCTGGTCGCGCTGGCCGCCTGTGGTGGGGGCGGCGGCAGCGACACCTCCGCCGAAGCGGGCAGCGGCACGGGCACCATCAGCGTCTGGGCCCACCAGGGCCAGGCGAGCGAGACGACCGCGCTGCAGGAGGCGGTGAAGTCCTTCAACTCCGCGCAGAGCGACGTCACGGCCGAGCTGAAGCTGATACCCGAGAAGGACTACACGAAGACCATCACCACCACCGACGTCTCCCAGCTGCCGGACGTGCTGGAGTTCGACGGCCCGACGATGGCGAACTTCGTCTACAACGGCAAGCTCGCCCCGGTCGACGGCCACGTCTCCGCCGAGACCCTCGACAACGCCACCGAGGCGATCAAGGCGCAGGGCGAGATCGACGGCAAGCACTACGGGCTGGGCATGTTCGACGCCGGGCTCGGTGTGTACGCCAACACGAAGCTGCTGGACGAGGCCGGCGTGACGTACCCGACGAGCGTGGACGACGCCTGGACGGCCGAGGAGTTCGGCAAGGCGCTCGAGGCGCTGAAGGGCAAGGACCCCGACGGCAAGGTCCTCGACCTGTCGGAGCAGTACGGCCTGGCCTCCGAGTGGGGCACCTTCGGCTTCTCCCCGGTCGTCTGGTCGGCCGGCGGCGGACTGCTGAAGGACGGCAAGGCGGAGGGCACCCTCGACAGCCCGGAGGTCGTCTCCGCGATGAAGACCCTCCAGTCCTGGAAGACGTACGTCGACCCCAACACCGACGGCAACGCCTTCGCCAAGGGCAAGGTCGCGCTGAGCTGGGTCGGCCACTGGAACTACCCCGCCTACAGCGAGGCACTCGGGGACGACCTCGCCGTGCTGCCGCTGCCGGACTTCGGCAACGGACCCAAGACCGGACAGGGTTCGTGGGCCTGGGGCATCGGCGCCGACAGCGAGAACGGCAAGGCCGCCGGCGCCTTCCTGGACTACCTGCTGAACGACGCCAACGTCGGCGCGATGACGGAGGCCAACGGCGCGGTCCCCGCCACCAAGTCCGCCCTCGCCGAGAGCGAGCTGTACAAGGAGGGCGGCCCGCTCCAGCTCTTCGCCGACCAGCTGGCCGCGCCGTGCGGCGACAGCGACATCAGCGCCTCCTGCGTCGCCGTCACCCGTCCGGTGACCGCCGGATACCCCACGGTCACCGCCGAGTTCAGCGCGGCGCTGAACTCGATCTACGGCGGCGCCGACCCCGAGGAGGCCCTGCGGAAGGCCGGGCGCGCCATCGACCGGGACTTCACCGACAACGCCGGCTACGCGATCCCGTAACCCGCAGCACGCATCGGCCCGGGCGGGCCGCCGGTGACCTGGTCAACGCGACGACCCGGCCGGGCACCGGCCGGGCCCGCCCCGTCGGGAAGAGGACCCCGTGAAACCCGCGCATTCCGAGCACTCCGCGCCCCTCGAGTACGCCGCGCACCCCGAGCACGCCGCAGCCCCCGGCCGGACGTCGGCCGCCCCGCCCGCTCCCTCCGCGAAGCCCCCGCGTCCGTCGCGCGGCAACCGCGACCGGCTGCACGGGCTGCTGATGTCCGCTCCGGCCGTCGGCGGGCTGATCGCCTTCGTCGGCATCCCGTTCTGCTACGCCGTGGTGCTCTCCTTCTACAACGTCCGCCTCGGCTCGCCGCTGGAGCCCACCTTCTTCGGCGTGGAGCACTACCGGCGGCTGTTCACCGACCCTGACATGTCCGGCCCCTTCCTGCGGGCCCTGCTGAACAACCTGACCTTCGCCGTGGTCGTCGTCCCGCTCCAGACGGGTCTGGCGCTGGCTCTGGCGCTCCTGCTCAACCGCAGGCTGAAGGCGATCGGCCTGTTCCGGTCCTTCTTCTTCATGCCGGTGGTCTTCCCGATGGCGCTGGTCGCCGTGATCTGGCGGCTGATCCTCGCCCGCAGCGAGGAGGGCATGCTCAACTCCCTGCTGAACGCGTTGAGTTTCGGCAACTGGGGTGCCTTCGACTGGCTCGGCGACGGCCTCACCGCGATGGGCTCGATCATCGTGCTGTCGGTGTGGCAGGGCGTCGGCTTCCAGATGGTCATCCTGCTGGCCGGCCTCCAACAGATCCCGGGCGAGCTCTACGAGGCCTCGCAGTTGGACCGAGCCTCGCGCTGGCAGCAGTTCCTGCACGTCACCCTGCCCGGCGTCCGCGGCACCCTGGTGTTCGTCGCGATGCTGACCTCGGTGCTGTCCCTGCGGGTCTTCGACCAGGTGTACATCCTCGTCCGCGGCGGCGGCCTCGACGAGGACGCCACCCGCACGGTGATGTACCAGGCCGTCACCACGGCCTTCGACCAGAACAACATCGGCCAGGCCTCGGCCGTCACGGTGGTGTTCTTCCTGATCGTCGTCGCCCTGACGATCGTCCAGCGCCGCGTCGTCCGGCCCGACAACGAGGACTGACTTCCCCATGGCCATGACCCGCACGCCCGTGCGCCGCGTCCTCGACTACACCGTCCTGAGCGTCCTGGCGTTCGTCTTCGCCCTCCCCGCGCTCTACCTCTTCCTCGGCAGCCTCAAGCCGTCCGACGAGGTGCTGAACGGCCTGTCCGGCTTCCTGCCCACCCACCTCTCCTTCGACAACTACACGGCCGTCCTCGACAGCCTCAACTCCGACAGCACCGGGTACTTCTGGCAGTTCATGGGCGTGTCGGTGCTGCTCGCGTTCGTGGTGGTCACGGGCGGACTGATCGTCAACTCGATGGCGGCGTACGGACTGACCCGGCTGCGGTGGCGGGGGCGCAACGCGGTGTTCACCCTGGTCCTGCTGCTGATGCTGATCCCGTTCGAGTCGGTGGCGGTGCCGCTGTTCTACCTGTTCAACGGCCAGCGCAACACCATCTACATCCAGGCGCTGCCGTTCGTCGCCAACGCCTTCGCCGTCTACCAGTTCCACACCTTCTTCCGGAAGATCCCGCCGAGCATCGAGGAGGCGGCCCGGCTGGACGGCGCCGGGCCCTGGCGCACCTTCTTCGCGATCATCGTGCCGATGTCCCGCCCCGTGTTCGCCTCCGTGGCGATCCTCACCTTCCTCATCCAGTGGGGCTCCTTCCTCTGGCCGGTGCTGATGGTGTCCGACCCGTCGGTGCGTCCGCTCCCCCTGGAGATGAGCGTCTTCCAGGGGCAGCAGCCACCGGACTGGGGCCAGATCCTCGCCTTCGGCGTGCTACTGGTGCTGCCCGTGCTGCTCGTCTTCGCGTTCTTCCAGCGCTGGTTCGTCGAGGGGGTGGCCAGCTCCGCCGTCAAGGGCTGAGGCCGTGGTGCGCCGCCCGGCCGGTCGTCACCGAGCGGCCTCCGCCTCCCGCACGGCGGCCGTCACCAGGTGCCACGGGTACCCCTCGGCGTCGCCCTGACCGGGCGGGTGGGGCACGAAGCCGTCAGGCCCGCCCAGCAGCACCCGCACCCCCGCCCCGCGCAACGTCTCCACCGATCGGGCGAACTGCGGGTGCGTCCCGTACGCGCTGTTGACGCACGGCAGGACGACGAGGGGCCACCGCATCCCCACGGCCTCGACGGCGTGCCCGGCCAGCCACGTCGGGGTGAGCCCGAGCGCGACGGTGTTGACGGTGTTGAGCGTGGCGGGGGCGATGACGGAGACGGTCGCGGGTGGCCAGGGCGACCGCGTGCCCAGCCGTCGCTGCCGGTGCCGCACCGGGTGCCCGGTCAGCTCCTCCAGTTCGGGGAGGCGCTCCTCCAGCCACTCCGCCGCCGTCGGCGTGAGCCCGAGGCACACCTCCCACCCCTCGGCCCGGGCGGCGCGGACCGGCCGGTCGATGTACCGCACGGGCGGCGCCGCGCAGCCGAGCAGGTACAGCACACGGGTCGACATGCCCGCCAGTCCACCACACCCCGCCGGGGGACGGCAGCGCCGTGCCCGGCCGCGTCCCACCGCGAGCACGAGACCCCCGGCACGCGCGCCGGGGGTCTCGTCGTCCGTGCGGGGCGGGCACCTCGCCGCCCCCGCGTGTCACTGCTTGTGCTCGGCCTGGAACATCCAGTGGTGCTTCTCCAGCTCGCCCGTGACGCTGATGAAGATGTCCTCGGTCACCGGGTCGACCTTGCCCGCGGCCGACATGCGCTCCCGCATCCGCTCGACGACCTTGCCGAGGGCGGCGGTCATCGTCGCGACGGCGTCGATGTCCTGCTGCCAGCCGTCCACGACGTGGCCGATGCCGCTGTGCGAGGAGACGGTCCCCACCCGGCCGTCCGGCGGTACGCCGAGGGCGGAGGCACGCTCGGCGACGGTGTCGGAGTACTGGCGGGCGGTGTCGACGACGTCGTCGAGCTGGAGGTGGATGGTGCGGAAGCGCGGACCCACGACGGTCCAGTGGATCTGCTTGGCCACCAGTGACAGGTCGACGAGGTCGACGAGGGCGCCCTGCAAGGCGTCACCGACGACCTTGAGCTCCTGATCGGGCAGCGTGCTTTTGACGGCGTACATCCCTTGACCTCGCTCCTTACCGGTTGTGTGGGTTCTGTGTTCCCGTTGCGTGCGGGTACCCGCGAGCGGCGGACCTACGCCACCGCGACGGTGGCCGGAGCGGCGAACGCGGTCTCCAGCCGGGTGAAGTCCTCCAGGCAGCGGCCGGTCCCCACGGCGACGCAGCCCATGGGGTCGTCGGCGACGGTGACGGGCATGCCGGTCTCGCGGGAGAGCCGTTCGTCCAGCCCGTGCAGGAGGGCGCCGCCGCCGGTCAGGACGATGCCGCGCTCCATGATGTCGCCGTACAGCTCGGCGGGGCAGGCGTCGAACGTGCCGCACACGACGTCCACGATGGACTGCGTCGGGGCGTCCAGGGCCTCCAGCACCGCCTCGCAGCCGAGCTGCACGGTCTTCGGCATGCCGGTGACCTTGTCGCGGCCGCGGACCATGATCTGCTCCTCGCGGCCCAGCGTCATCTTGATCTGCTCGGCCGTGCGCTCGCCGACCGCGATGGTGTGCTGCTTCTCGACGTACGCCGCGATGGCCGTGTCGAGGGCGTCGCCCGCGACGCGGGAGTGGCGGGCGACCACCATGCCGCCCAGGGAGATGACCGCGACCTCGGTGGAGCCGGCGCCGATGTCGACGATCATGGACCCGCAGGGCTCGTAGACGGGCAGCCCGGCCCCGATCGCCGCGGCCATCGGCTCCTCGATGAGGTGTACCGAGCGCGCGCCGGCACGGGAGGTCGCCTCCAGGACGGCGCGGCGCTCGACGCCCGTCACCCCGCTCGGCGTGCACACCACGATCCGGGGGGCGCGGCTGCGGCTGCGGCGCGCCTTGGCGATGAACTGCCGCAGCATGCCCTCCGCGGCCTCGTAGTCCGAGACCACGCCGCCCTTGAGCGGACGGGTCGCGACGATGGTGCCCGGCGTCCGGCCGACGGCCTGCCGCGCCTCGTGCCCGACGGCGAGCACCTGGCCGGTCCGGGAGTCGACGGCCACGACGGAGGGTTCGTTGAGTACGACGCCGCGCCCGCGGGCGTACACGAGGGTGTTGGCGGTGCCGAGGTCTATGCCGAGGTCACGGGTGCTGAACGACGTCGTGTTGGCCATGGACGTGTCTCTGCTTTCGTGGTGGTACAGGAGCCTTGTATGTGATTGTCGTGTTTTTTGGGGCGACTGCCACCGGGCACCGGGCGGGCTACGGCAATCGGGGCACCCGCCGCCCCGCACGCCGGCGCCCATAGGCTGGCCCCATGGCTACGCATCTGATCACCGGGGCCGGTTCGGGCATCGGCGCCGCGGTCGCACGGGAACTGCTCGCACGCGGCGACGAGCTGTGGCTCCTGGCGCGGGACGCCGGCCGGGCGCGCCAACTGGCCGAGCGGTTCGGCGACGGCGGCGGCACCGTCCGCACCCTCGTCGGGGACCTGGCCGAACCGGAACGGCTGTCCTGGGCCTTCGGCCACCAGGAGCTGCCCGGGGAGCTGGACTCGCTGGTCCACAGCGCCGGCGTCTGCGACCTGGGCGAGGTCGGCGAGCTGACGCCCAAGGTGTGGCAGGCGACGCTCGCCGCCAACCTCGTCGCGCCCGCCGAGCTGACGCGTCTGCTGCTGCCGCAGCTCCGCCTGGCACACGGCCACGTCGTGTTCGTCAACTCCGGTGCGGGACTGCGGGCCAACCCGCAGTGGAGCGCGTACGCGGCCAGCAAACACGGACTGAAGGCGCTGGCCGACGCGCTGCGCGGCGAGGAGGCCGGCCACGGCGTCCGGGTGAGCAGCGTCTACCCGGGCCGGACGGCGACGCCCATGCAGGAGAAGGTGCACCGGCAGGAGGGGAAGGCGTACCGGGCCGAGGACTGGATGGCTCCGGAGTCCGTCGCCCGCACCGTCCTGACCGCCCTGGACCTGCCGCCCGGCACGGAGGTCACCGACCTCAGCGTCCGTCCCACCGGCTGAGATCACCCGGCCGGATGCCGGTCCCCGGCCGGGACGCTCGTAGGCTGCCGCTGTGAGCGAGAGCGAGAGCGATACGTCAAGGGCGGCGGCACCGTCAGCGTCGGCAGGGACCGCCGGTGCCCGGCCGCTTCGTTGGGGGCCGGGCGCGGCGAGCGGGATCGGGTCGATGCCGGGGGAGGACGCGCGGGAGGCCGCGCGGACCGTCGTCGGCGCCCTGGAGGGGCCCACCCACCTGCCGCACCTGCCGGAGCTGCCCGCCCGGGGGCCCGGGGCGGACATGGCGGGGCGCACGATCGGCCTGCTGGTCGAGTTGTACGCGCACGTCGAGCCGAGCGGCTGGCGGATCAGCGACCGGCCGGGGCGCGACACCCGGCGGGCCCGCGCGTGGCTCGGCGAGGACCTCGACGCCCTGGAGGAGTTCACCCAGGGCTACACCGGCGGGCTCAAGCTCGCGGTGACCGGCCCCTGGACGCTGGCCGCGTCCCTGGAACGCCGTTCCGGCGAGGCGATGCTCGGCGACGCGGGAGCCTGCCGCGACCTGACGGCCTCCCTCGCCGAGGGCGTGCGCGCCCACCTGGCGGACCTCCGCCGCCGGGTGCCCGGGGCGGCTCCCGTCCTCCAGCTCGACGAGCCCGCCCTGACCTCCGTGCTCACCGGCCGGGTCCCCACGGCCAGCGGCTACCGCACCCACCGGGCCGTGGACCGCGCCGTCGTGCGGGACGCGCTGGCCGACCTGGTGCGGGCGGCGGACGGCGTCCCCGTCGTCGTCCACTCGTGCGCCCCGGACGTGCCCTTCGCCCTGCTGCGGCGCGCGGGCGCGACCGGCGTCTCCTTCGACGCCGCGCTGCTCACCGAACGTGACGACGAGGCGATCGGGGAGGCGGCCGAGGCGGGCACGGCGCTCTTCGCGGGTGTCGTGCCGGGCACGGGGACGACGGCCGGGGCATTGTCGGACCCGGCCGGTAGCGTCATGGGTGTCAGGTCGCTGTGGCGCAGGCTGGGGCTGTCGCCCGGGCTCCTCGCGGAGTCCGTGGTGATCACTCCCACCTGCGGTCTCGCCGGTGCCGCGCCGGGCTACGCCCGCGCCGCTCTGGAGCACTGCGTCCGGGCAGCGCGATCACTGGCCAACAACCCAGAGTGACGGCCTGAGTAACGGGAGGACGAGACGGTGGCTGCCGAAGAGCACTCATCAGTGCCCGCCGAGGCGCGGGAGGAGCACCTGCGCCTGGCCCAAGAGGTGGACGCACACCGCTTCCGCTACTACGTGAAGGACGCGCCGGTCATCTCGGACGCCGAGTTCGACCGGATGCTGCGGGCGCTGGAGGCGCTGGAGGAGCGCTACAGCGAGCTGCGGACGCCCGACTCGCCCACGCAGCAGGTCGCGGGCCGGTACGAGACGGAGTTCACCGCCGTCCCGCACCGGCAGCGCATGCTCTCCCTGGACAACGCCTTCGACGACGAGGAGCTGGCCGGCTGGGCCGACCGCGTCGCCCGCGAACTGGAGGGCGTGCCCCACCACTTCCTGTGCGAGCTGAAGATCGACGGGCTGGCCGTCAACCTCACCTATGAGCGCGGCAGGCTCGTCCGCGCCGCCACCCGGGGCGACGGGCGCACGGGCGAGGACATCACGCCGAACGTCCGCACCATCGCCGACGTCCCCGAGCGGCTGGCCGGGGAGGGCGTCCCGGAGCTGGTCGAGATCCGCGGCGAGGTCTTCTTCCCCATGGACCGCTTCGAGGAGCTCAACGCCCGGCTCGTCGAGGAGGGCAAGGCGCCCTTCGCCAACCCGCGCAACGCCGCAGCCGGTTCGCTGCGGCAGAAGGACCCGCGGGTGACGGCGGGCCGCCCGCTGCACATGCTCGTGCACGGCATCGGCGCGCTGGAGGGCCTCGCCCCGGCGCTCACTCCCGCCTCCCTGTCCGAAGGCTACGCGCTGCTGCGCCGGTGGGGCCTGCCCACACCCGAGCACCACCGCGTGGTCGACTCCCTGGACGGCGTCCGCGCGTACATCGCGGACTCCGGCGAGCGTCGCCACGCGCTCGGCCACGAGATCGACGGCGCCGTCATCAAGCTGGACGAGATTCCGCTCCAGGGGCGGCTCGGCTCCACCTCCCGCGCCCCGCGCTGGGCGATCGCCTGGAAGTTCGCCCCCGAGGAGGTCAACACCAGGCTGGTCGACATCCGGGTGGGCGTCGGCCGCACCGGCCGGGTGACGCCGTACGCCGTCGTCGAGCCGGTGACGGTGGCGGGCAGCGAGGTCGAGTTCGCCACCCTGCACAACCAGGACGTCGTCAAGGCCAAGGGCGTCCTCATCGGTGACACCGTCGTGCTGCGCAAGGCGGGCGACGTCATCCCGGAGATCCTCGGCCCCGTGGCGGAGCTGCGGGACGGCGGCGAGCGGGAGTTCGTCATGCCCGCCGCCTGCCCCGAGTGCGGGACGGCGCTCCAGCCGATGAAGGAGGGCGACATCGATCTGCGCTGCCCCAACGCCCGTTCCTGCCCGGCGCAGCTCCGCGAGCGGCTGTTCTACCTCGCCGGCCGCAAGTGCCTGGACATCGAGCACTTCGGATACGTCGTCGCCACCGCGCTCACCCAGCCGCTGGAGCCCTCCGAGCCCGTGCTGAAGGACGAGGGCGGGATGTTCGACCTCACGGTCGAGGCGCTGCTGCCCATCCGGACCTACGTCCTCGATCCGGACAGCGGCCTGCCCAAGCGCGACCCGAAGACGGGGGAGAAGAAGGTCGTCACCCTCTTCGCCAACCAGAAGGGGGAGCCGCGCAAGAACACGCTCGCCATGCTGGAGAACATCGCGGCGGCGCGCGGACGTCCGCTGGCGCGGGTCATCACCGGGCTCTCCATCCGGCACGTCGGGCCCGTCGCGGCCGAGGCGCTGGCCCGGGAGTTCCGCTCCATCGACCGCATCGCGGAGGCGAGCGAGGAGGAGCTGGCCGCCACCGAGGGCGTGGGCCCGACCATCGCCGCCTCCCTGAAGGACTGGTTCGCGGTGGAGTGGCACCGGGGCATCGTCGAACGCTGGCGGGCGGCCGGGGTGCGGATGGCCGAGGAGGGCGGCGCGGACAGCGGTCCCCGCCCGCTGGACGGCGTCACCGTCGTCGTCACCGGCACGCTGGAGTCCTGGACGCGGGACGCCGCGAAGGAGGCGCTGCAGAGCCGGGGCGCCAAGGTGACCGGCTCCGTGTCGAAGAAGACCTCCTTCGTGGTCGTGGGCGACAACCCCGGCTCCAAGTACGACAAGGCGGTCCAGCTGAAGTTGCCGATTCTTGACGATTCGGGGTTCAGCGTCCTGCTCGAACAGGGGCCCGACGCCGCCCGCGAAGCGGCTCTGACCATGGCGGAGGAACAGCCCTGACCTGCCGTCAAGCCTCTCGCGTCACTGCCGTCCCGCAGGCAACGCCCTTGATTTCCGTACGAGATGACGGACAATTAGCCGACCCGCGCGGATGACCACGGCTCGATCGGTGCCCCTGCCACTCGTCCGGCACCTACTGTGGGAATCGTGCGCCTGCCGTGGCGCGGTGCACCGACGGCCGTGAGAGGGACGCGCATGCAGCTGACACCCGAGGAGCGCGACACCGGCTCTGCGGGCGAGCCCGCCCGTCCGCCCGCCGGTGTCCTGCGCCGCGCCGCGCTCGCCTCCGCGCCGTGGCTGCGTCCACTGGTCGTGGGGACCGCTGCCGTCACCCTCCTCGCCGGGATGTACGTCAACATCAGCAACGGCCGGGCCCTCTTCCCCGGCGGCACGGCGGGCTGGGCCTTCGCCGCGCTCACCGGCGTCGTCGTCATCCACCTCGTCGCGCTCGGGCGGGACCGCTGGTGGGGCGGCACCGGTTCGGGCTCCGCCCTCACCCTCGCGATCCTCTTCCTCTACGGCAGCGCCCCGGCCAGCCTCGTCAGCATCGCCGTCGTCGTGTTCGTCGGCGCCGCCCGGCACCGCAGCTGGCGCCAGTCCGTCGTGCACGGCGCGGTCGACCTCCTCGGCATCGGCAGCGCCGCGCTCACCCTGATGGCGTTCGGCACCCGCCCCTCCGTCGAACAGCCGTGGGGGCCGGTCGGCTGGAGCTGGGCCGCCGTGCCCGAGATGCTCGTCGTCGCCTGCGTCTACCTCTTCGTCACCCGCGTCCTGGAGTGGTACTGCCGCACCCGCCGCAGCTCGCTGCCCGCCGCGGGGGTACCCACGGCGGCCCGTACCGCACTGATACGCCAGGGGCTGATGTGCGTCGCCCTGGTCGGCATATCCCCCCTGATCGTGGTCGTCGCCGAGGCCCGGCCGCTGGTGCTGCCGCTCTTCGCGGTCCCGTTAATCGCCCTCGACTCCACCCTGTGGATCGCCAGGGTGCGGGCCGAGGAACAGCTGCGCGATCCGCTCACCGGCCTCCCCAACCGCATGTGGCTCATGGAGCGCACCTGGACGGCGCTGGACGACGCCGACCGGCAGCAGGCCCGCTCCGCCCTCGTCCTCATCGACCTCGACCGCTTCCGCTCCGTCAACGACACCCTCGGCCACCTCGCCGGCGACCGGCTCCTCCTCCAGATCGCCGACCGACTGCGCATCGCCCTCCCGCGCGGGGCGGAGGCCGCCCGCCTCGGCGGCGACGAGTTCGCCGTCCTCCTGCCGCTCGCCGCCTCCGCCACCAGCGCCCAGCGCGTCGCCCGCACCCTCGTCTCCGCCCTCAGCTGCCCCCTGCACCTCGACGGCCTCAGCCTGGTGCTGGAGGCCAGCGCCGGTGTCGCCGTCTTCCCCGACCACGCGCTGGAGGCCGAAGGGCTGCTGCGCCGGGCGGACGTGGCGATGTACGAGGCCAAGCGCGACCGCAGCGGCGTCGAGGTCTACGACGCGGCCCGGGACGGCAACACCCCCGACCGCCTCGGCCTCCTCGGTGACCTGCGCCGCGCCCTGGACGCCGGCGAGGTGCAACTGCACTACCAGCCCAAGGTGCGCTTCGACGGGCAGGTCACCGGCCTGGAGGCGCTGGTCCGCTGGGTCCACCCCGAGCGCGGCCGGGTCCCGCCCGACGTCTTCATCGCCATCGCCGAGACGTCCGGGCTCATGCCCCGGCTCACCGAGTACGTGCTGGAGACGGCGCTCAGCCAGGTCGCCCGGTGGCGCGCGGCCGGGCTCCGCGTCCCCGTCGCCGTCAACGTCTCGCCGCGCGACGTCCACACGCCCGGCTTCGCGGGCGCCGTCGCGGCCCGGCTCGCCCGGCACGGCGTCCCGGCCGGTGCCCTCCAGCTGGAGATCACCGAGCACGTCCTGCTGGAGGACCCGCAGCAGGCGGCCGACACCCTGGCCGGGCTCACCGGCCACGGCGTGAAGATGTCGCTGGACGACTTCGGCACCGGCTACTCCTCCCTCGTCCACCTGCGCAAACTGCCCGTCAGCGAGCTGAAGATCGACCGCTCGTTCGTGGCGCGGCTCGCCGTCGACGACCAGGACGCCGCGATCGTGCGCTGCACCGTGGACCTGGCCCACTCCCTGGGCCTGCTCGTGGTCGCCGAGGGCGTGGAGGACGACGAGACCTGGGAGCGCCTGCGCGACCTGGGCTGCGACGCGGTGCAGGGCTGGCTCGTCTCGGCGGCGATGCCGCCCGCCGAGACGACGGCGTGGCTCCGGGCGCGCGGTGTCGGGCCCGCCCTGCCCGCGCCGATCCCCACCGCCACCCCGGCCGTCCGGCCGGGCATGGCCCACCCGTCGCTGCCGTCGGCGGACTGACCCCGCGCGGCGCGGGGCGGCGCGGACGCGGGACGGGGCCGACGCGTCGTCGGCTGTCGGGCGGCGCGGGCGGAGCGCATAGGATTGGGCCGCACACCGGAAACCGGTAAGCCCTGCCCGAAACCCCTTAAGGACCGCCGCATGCCTGGCATCACGCGCGAGGAGGTCGCTCACCTCGCGAAGCTGGCACGCCTGGAGCTGAAGGACGAAGAGCTCGATCACTTCGCCGGACAGCTCGACGACATCATCGGAGCGGTCGCCGCCGTCTCCGACGTCGCCACCGAGGACGTGCCGCCGACCTCCCACCCGCTGCCCCTGACGAACGTCATGCGCCCGGACGAGGTCCGTCCGAGCCTGACGCCCGAGCAGGCGCTCTCCGGCGCGCCCGCCCAGGAGCAGCAGCGTTTCAAGGTGCCGCAGATCCTGGGTGAGGAGTGACCGGTATGACCGACCTGACGAAGCTCACCGCCGCACGGACGGCGGAGCGGATCGCGAGCGGCGAGACGTCCGCCGTCGAGGTGGCCGAGGCCCACCTGGCCCGCATCGAGGCCGTCGACGAGAAGGTGCACGCCTTCCTGCACGTCGACCGCGACGGAGCCCTGGAGACCGCCCGCCGGGTGGACGCCAAGCGGGCGGCGGGCGAGACGCTCGGCCCGCTCGCGGGCGTACCGCTCGCGCTCAAGGACATCTTCACCACCGAGGGCGTGCCGACGACCGTCGGCTCCAAGATCCTCGAAGGCTGGGTCCCGCCCTACGACGCCACCGTGACGCGTCGACTGAAGGACGCGGACGTCGTCATCCTCGGCAAGACCAACATGGACGAGTTCGCCATGGGGTCCTCCACCGAGAACAGCGCCTACGGTCCCACCGGCAACCCGTGGGACCTCACCCGCATCCCCGGAGGCTCCGGCGGCGGCTCCTCCGCCGCCCTCGCCTCCTTCCAGGCGCCGCTGGCCATCGGCACGGACACCGGCGGCTCCATCCGCCAGCCCGCCGCCGTCACCGGCACCGTCGGCGTCAAGCCGACCTACGGCGGGGTCTCCCGCTACGGCATGGTGGCCTTCTCCTCCTCGCTGGACCAGGGCGGCCCCTGCGCCCGCACCGTGCTGGACGCGGCCCTGCTGCACGAGGCCATCGCGGGCCACGACCCGATGGACTCCACCTCCGTCGACGCCCCCGTGCCCGCCGTCGTCGAGGCCGCCCGGACCGGTGACGTGCGCGGGATGCGCGTCGGCGTCGTCACGGAGTTCTCCGGGGAGGGCTACCAGGACGGCGTCATGCAGCGGTTCACCGAGTCGGTGGAGCTGCTGCGCGAGCTGGGCGCCGAGATCGTCGAGATCTCCTGCCCGTCCTTCACCAAGGCGCTCGCCGCCTACTACCTGATCGCGCCCAGCGAGTGCTCGTCCAACCTCGCCCGCTTCGACGCCATGCGCTACGGCCTGCGCGTGGGCGACGACGGCACCCGCTCGGCCGAGGACGTCACCGCCCTCACCCGCGAGGCGGGCTTCGGGCCCGAGGTCAAGCGCCGCATCATGCTCGGCACCTACGCCCTCAGCTCGGGTTACTACGACGCCTACTACGGCTCGGCGCAGAAGGTCCGCACCCTCATCACCCGGGACTTCCAGCGCGCCTTCGAGTCGGTGGACGTCCTCGTCTCGCCGACGACGCCGACGACGGCCTTCCCCATCGGGGAGCGCGCCGACGACCCCATGGCGATGTACCTCGCCGACCTGTGCACCATCCCGTCCAACCTGGCCGGCAACGCCGCCATGTCGCTGCCCTGCGGCCTGGCGCCGGAGGACGGGCTCCCGGTGGGGCTGCAGATCATCGCCCCCGCCATGGCTGACGACCGGCTCTACCGGGTAGGCGCTGCCGTCGAAGCCGCCTTCCACACCCGGTGGGGGCATCCGCTGCTCGAGGAGGCACCCGTACTGTGAGCAACATCAAGAAGGCCAAGCGCTTCAAGAAGTCCAAGGCCGGCACCTACCTGTCCATCGGCACCTCCCTGTTCGGTGCCGTCAGCGTCGTCAAGCAGGCCCGGCAGGCCCGCGAGGACCACGACCGCCTGCAGCTCGTCGACGCGCTGATCTCGGCCGCCGCCCTCACCACCGGCGTCCTCATCCTGGTGCGGGAGCTGCGCAGCATGAGCAGCGACGACGTCCTCGCCGGTGACTGATCGAGAGGCTGTACTTCCGTGACCGTGATTGACCTGGTGTCGTACGAGGACGCCCTCGCGTCCTACGACCCCGTCATGGGCCTGGAGGTCCATGTCGAGCTCGGCACCAAGACCAAGATGTTCTGCGGCTGCGCCACCGTGCCCGGTGCCCCGGCCAACGCGCAGACCTGCCCGACCTGCCTCGGCCTGCCCGGCTCGCTGCCCGTCGTCAACGCGACGGCCGTCGAGTCCGCCGTGAAGATCGGCCTCGCGCTGAACTGCTCCATCGCCGAGTGGTGCCGCTTCGCCCGGAAGAACTACTTCTATCCGGACATGCCGAAGAACTTCCAGACCTCCCAGTACGACGAGCCGATCGCCTTCGACGGCTACCTGGACGTCCAGCTGGAGGACGGCGAGGTCTTCCGCGTCGGCATCGAGCGGGCGCACATGGAGGAGGACACCGGCAAGTCGACGCACATCGGCGGTGCCACCGGCCGCATCCACGGCGCCTCGCACTCGCTCCTGGACTACAACCGGGCCGGCATCCCGCTCATCGAGATCGTCACCAAGCCGATCACCGGCGCCGGGGACCGCGCCCCGGAGATCGCCCGCGCCTACGTCGCCGAGCTGCGCGAGCTGATCCGCGCCCTCGGTGTCTCCGAGGCGCGGATGGAGATGGGCCAGATGCGCTGCGACGTCAACCTGTCGCTGATGCCGACGGGCTCGCGGACGTTCGGCACCCGCAGCGAGACGAAGAACGTCAACTCGCTGCGCAGCGTGGAGCGTGCCGTGCGCTTCGAGGTCCAGCGGCACGCCGCGGTCCTCGACGGCGGCGGCGTCATCGTCCAGGAGACGCGCCACTTCCACGAGGACGACGGCAGCACCACCTCCGGACGGGTCAAGGAGGAGGCGGAGGACTACCGCTACTTCCCCGAGCCGGACCTCGTCCCCGTCGCCCCGGCGCGCGAGTGGGTCGAGGAGCTGCGGGCCACGCTTCCGGAGCTGCCCCGGCTGCGTCGCAACCGGCTCCGCGAGGAGTGGGGCATCTCGGAGCACGAGATGCAGTCCGTGCTCAACGCCGGGGCGCTCGACCTCATCATCGCCACGATCGACGCCGGCGCCCCGGCGGACCAGGCCCGCAAGTGGTGGATGGGCGAGCTGGCCCGGCGGGCGAACGAGACCGGTACCGAGCTGACCGAGCTGACGATCACCCCCGAGCAGGTCGCCCGGGTCTGCGCCCTGGTCGCCGAGGGCTCGCTCAACGACAAGCTGGCCCGCCAGACCATCGAGGGCGTCCTCGCGGGTGAGGGCGGACCGGACGAGGTCGTCGAGAAGCGCGGCCTGAAGGTCGTCTCGGACGAGGGCGCGCTCGGCACGGCCGTGGACGAGGCCATCGCCGGCAACGCCGCGATCGCCGACAAGATCCGCGGCGGCAAGGTCGCGGCGGCCGGCGCGCTGGTCGGCGCCGTCATGAAGGCCACCCGTGGCCAGGCCGACGCCGCCCGCGTGCGCGAGCTGATCCTGGAGCGGCTCGGCGTCCAGGGCTGAGCCGGGCCGGGACGTGCGCCGCGCCACCGCAAGGCCCTCTGTGGGCCGGCCTAAGGCCGCGGGCCCCGCGCCCTAAGGCGTGCGGTCCGCGCGGATGCGGCAGTCGTCCGATGCGGCGGCGCCTCCTCAGAGCGGAGGCTGAAGGAGCTCCACCAGGCGGTGGGGCTCCTTTCCGCATCGAGGAGAACCCGACATGTACCAGGACTTCCTGGCCCACGAGGCACGCATCGCCGGGCTGCGTGCCGAGGCCGAGCACGAACGGCTGGTGGCCGCCGTCAAGCGGCACCGCTCCACCACCCGGCGCGGTCCGGCGACCCGGCGGATCTCACGCTGGGTGAAGGCCGCCTGAGGCCGGGCGGAAAATCTCCTGCCGTGAAGTCGGTCCCCTGTGCGATGCTCGACGGCGTGCAAGCGTCCAGCATCAGTCCCGTGTTCGTCGGCCGTGGAGCCGAGCTGTCCCAGCTGGCCGACGCGCTCGCCCGCGCCTCGGCGGGCGAGCCGCAGGTCGTGGTGGTGGGCGGCGAAGCGGGGGTGGGCAAGACGCGCCTGCTGGAGGAGTTCCTGGGCGCCGCCCGGCACATGGACGTGGTGACGTCCGTCGGCGGGTGCATAGAGATCGGCGCCGACGGTCTGCCCTTCGCCCCCGTCTCCACAGTGCTGCGTTCCCTGTACCGGCAGCTGGAGGGCGAGATGTCCGCCGCCGTGGCCGGTCAGGAGGGCGAGCTGGCCCGGCTGCTGCCCGAGCTGGGGGAGCCCACCCAGCAGTTCGACGACGAGGTCGGCCGGGCCCGACTGTTCGAGCTCACGGCCCGCCTGCTGGAGTCCCTCTCCCAGGAGCGCACCCTCGTCCTGGCCGTGGAGGACCTGCACTGGGCCGACCGCTCCACCCGCGAGCTGCTGGCCTACCTCATCCGTTCCCTGCACCACGCCCGCGTGGTGCTGATGGCCAGCTACCGCTCCGACGACATCCACCGGCGGCACCCGCTGCGGCCCTTTCTCGCCGAGCTGGACCGGCTGCGCACCGTCCAGCGCGTCGAGCTGCCCCGGCTCGGGCGCGTCGAGGTACGGGACCAGATCGCCGGCATCCAGGGCGTCCGGGAACCGGCCCGCGAACTGGTGGACGAGGTCTTCGAGCGCTCCGAGGGCAATCCCTTCTTCGTCGAGGAGCTGACGACGCACTGCGCGACGTGCGACCTCAGCGACTCCCTGCGCGACGTGCTGCTCGTGAGGGTCGAGGCGCTGCCGGACGCCGCGCAGCGCGTGGTGCAGATCGCCGCCGGAGGCGGGACGACCGTCGAGTTCGGGTTGCTCGCCGCCGTGGTCGGCGGCCCGCAGGACGAGCTCCTCGCCGCCCTCCGCGCCGCCGTGGGCGCACACGTGCTGGCCCCGACGGAGGACGGCGACGGCTACCGCTTCCGGCACGCCCTCGTCCGGGAGGCCGTCAGCGACGACCTGCTGCCCGGTGAGCGCACGGCCCTGAACCGCCGCTACGCCGAGGCCGTCGAGGCCGACCCGTCACTGGTCCGGGCGGAGCACCACGCCGCCCGGCTGGCGAGCTACTGGTACCACGCCCACGACGTCGCCAAGGCCCTGCCCGCCGTCCTCGACGCGGCCGTCCAGGCGCGTCGCCGCTACGCGTACTCCGAGCAGCTGCGCCTGCTGGACCGGGCGCTGGAGCTGTGGGAGAGCGCGTCGGTCGAGACGCGGCGCCGTCTGCGGGCCTTCGACCACGCCGACGCCTATCCCGCCTGCGGCTGCGACGACGACGCCGTGCGCTACCTCGACCTCCTCGCCGAGACCGTCTCCACCGCGCTGCTCGCCGGGGAGCGCAAGCGTGCACTGACCGCCATCAAGAAGGCGCTGCGGCTGCTGGAGGACGGCGAGGGCGAGCACACCGGCGACCCGCTGCGCGCCGCGTGGTTCTGGACGCAGAAGAGCAAGCTGCGCGGCCTGAACCGGCAGGGCGACGGCTGGGACGAACTGGCCAAGGCCCAGGAGCTGGTGCGTGGGCTCCCGCCCTCGCCCGTCCACGCCGAGGCGCTCGCCAACGTGGCCGCCTACGGCGCACTGCACCCGCACGACCCGGACATCCTCACCACCGCACAGCGCGCCGTCGACCTGGCCGGGGTCGTCGGCGCCGAGGCCATCGAGCTGCACGCCCGCACCACCCTCGGCTACCTCCTCGTCGAGTCCGGCGACGCCGACGCGGGCGTGGCCGAGATGCGCGCGGCGGCGCGGCGCAGCGGTGAACACGGCATGGTCGCCATCGTCGGCCGGGCCTACACCAACCTCGGTGACGTCCTGCACGGCCTCGGCCGGTTCGCCGAGGCGCTCGAGGTGCTGGACGAGGGGCTGGAGCTGCTCAAGCGCTTCGGTCAGCCGGGCCGCAAGGGCTGGCTCTACGGGAACCGGGCGGAGAGCCTCTTCGCGCTCGGCCGGTGGGACGAGGCCGAGCGCTCGCTCGAGGACGCCCGGCAGAACGCCGACACCCCGTGGTCGCTGATCACGTCCTCGCTGGTCACCGGGCAGCTCGCCGTCCTGCGCGGCCGCTCGGGCCAGGCCGCCGAGGCCCTCGCCGAGGCCCGCCGCCTGTGCGGCACGCACGACCCGCAGCCCCAGCACATGATCCCCCTCATCACCCTGGAACTGGACATCGAGGCGTCCCGGGGTCGGCTGGCGGAGGCCCGCCAGGTGCTGATGAAGGCCGTCGAGGTGGGCTTCCCGATGGGAACCGAGCGGTACGCCTGGCCGCTGCTGCTCTCCGCCGCCATCGCGGAGTCCGAGTCGCGCGGCCTGCCCTCGGCGGACGCCGGACGCGCCGAGGTCCTGGCCGCCGTCCGCCGCACCGCGCGCCGGCTGCCACGCCTCTACCCGGCGCCCACCGTGTACGGGCTGCTGGCGGACGCGGAGCTGCTGCGGGCCGAGGGCCGCAGCGACCCGGCCCGCTGGGAGGAGGCCATCGCCGGGCTCGACGCGCTCGACATGCCCTACCTGCTGGCCTTCGCCCGCTACCGGCTGGCCGAGTCACTGCTGGAGGCGCGGCCCGGCCAGGCGTCCCGCGACGAGGCGGAGCGCCTGCTGCGCCCCGCGCACGCGGTGGCCGACGGACTGGACGCCGTTCCGCTGCGGGACGGCATCGAGCTGCTGTGTGCCCGGGCGCGCATCGCCCTGCACGCGGAGGCTGCGGCCGAGCCCGCCGGGCGGGCGGAGTCGGCCGCACCGGGGGAGGCCTTCGGCCTCACCCCGCGCGAGCGGGACGTGCTGGCGCTGGTGGCGGCCGGGCGCAGCAACCGGCAGATCGCCGACGAGCTGTACATCTCGCCGAAGACGGCCAGCGTCCACGTCTCCAACATCCTGGCCAAGCTGGGCGTCGGCAACCGTGGTCAGGCCGCCGCCCTGGCCCACCGCCTGGGTCTCGTCCCCGCCCTGCCCGTCACCGCGAGCTAGCTCATCCGGGGGCGGCCCTGCCAGAGGTCGGGGCCGAACACCTCGTAGTGGACGTCCTCGGGCCGGACCCCGCGTCCCAGCAGGTCGCCGCGGACGGTCCGCAGGAACGGCGTCGGCCCGCACAGGTAGGCGGTCAGGCCGTCCGGCAGGTCCAGGCCGCGCACGTCGGCCAGGCCGGTCGACGCCTCCGTCGGCCCGGGGCCGGGCGCCTCGTACCAGAGGTGGAGCCGGGCGCCGGGCAGCGCGCGGACCAGCTCCAACTGCTCCGTGCGGTGGGCGTGGTCGGCGGGGGAGCGGTCGGCGTGGACGGCGACGACCCGCCGCGCGGAGCCGACCCGGGCCAGGTGGGCGAGGATCCCCAGCATCGGCGTGATGCCGATTCCGGCGGAGGCGAGGAGCAGCGGTCCGCCCCGCTCGGTGGCCTCGTCCGGCAGCACGAGGTCGCCGAAGGGGGCGGAGACGGTGAGGACGCCGCCGGGGCGTGCGTGCTCGTGCAGCCAGGTCGAGACCTCGCCCTGCGGTCCCCGGGTGGAGCGGACGCGCTTGACGCTGATGCGCCACTCGCCCTCCTGCGGTGCGGAGGAGAGGCTGTACTGGCGGATCTGCCGGGCGCCGTCGGGAAGCTCGGTCCGGACACTCACGTACTGGCCGGGCCGGAACGTTCCCGCCGGACGTCCGTCGGTGGGGCGGAGGCGGAGGGAGACCACGTCCGGGGTCTCCTGGCGCCGCTCGGTGATCTCCATCGGCCGCCAGACGTCGCCCTCCGCGACGCCGGCGTCGCGGTAGAGTCCGGCTTCGATCGCCATCAGCGCGTTGGCCATGAGCCAGTAGACCTCGTCCCAGGCGGCGGCGACGGCGTCGGTGACCGCGTCGCCGAGCACCTCGGCCACGGCCGCGAGGAGGTGCCGGTGGACGATCTTGTACTGGTCCGAGGTGATCCCGAGCGAGGCGTGCTTGTGCGCGATGCGGGCGAGCATGGCGTCGGGACGCGCGTCCGGCCGCTCCAGCAGCAGGCCGGCGAACGCGACGACGGAGCCGGCCAGGGCCTGCTGCTGTTGCCCGTTCGCCTGGTTCCCACGGTTGAACAGGTCCCGCAGCAGCTCGGGGTGGGCGTCGAACATCCTGCGGTAGAACGTCCGGGCGATCTCCTCGATCGCGGCGCTGACGGCGGGGAGGGTGGCCCTGACGACGGGTACGGCCTGTTCGGACAGCACGGCGCCTCCTGAATAGGTATGTGAGATGCGTATTTATGGATGTGGGGCGACCCGGGGCGTCGGGACGCCGTCGGGTGAGCGGGTCGGGTTGTCGGGCGGGGTGAGCGGGTCGGGTTACCGGGGTGGGGGGCCGGTCAGGGAGAGGAGGACCGGGCCGGTGGGGGAGGTGACGAGATCGGCGACGGTGAGGGGGTCGAGGGCGGCGTAGAAGGCCTCCTGGGCTCCGCCGAGCGCCCGCCGCAGCCGGCAGGCCCCGCGCAGTGGGCAGGGGGGATCGTCGCAGGCGACGACCTCGCCCTCGCCTTCCAGTTCACGCACCAGCCAGCCCAGCGAGGCGTGCCGCCCCAGCTCGGTCAGGGCGAGCCCGCCGCCTCGGCCCCGGCGGGTCTCGACCACGCCCAGATGGCGCAGGCGCGTGATCGCCTTGGCGGCGTGCGTGTGCCGCACCTCCATCGCGGCGGCCACGTCGCCGGTGGTGGGCACCTCGTCCTCGGAGCAGACCGCCAGGCGCATCACGCAACGCAGGGCCAGATCGGTGAACTTCGTCAGTCGCACGAGAAGAACTCTAGCTAATGCGTATCTGGGATGCGCATTAGGGGTCGGGTAGCGGAGGTGCGCGACGGGAGCGGACCGCAGGGCCGGTGGTCAGACGGCCAGACCCTCCGGCTCGTCCTCCCCGTCCTCGCCCTCCTCCAGGCGGGGGCGCGACGGCAGGACCGCCGCGGCGAACGGCAGCGCGATCAGCACGTGCCCCGAGTCCAGGTCGACCGGGCCACAGCCGGGGCCGTGGTCACCCTCCTCGACCCGGGTGTGCTCCAGCCGCTGACGTTCCTCCTCGGCGTGCTGCACGCCGGGCGTGAACAACTCCTCCGCCGGACCGAACATGGCGCACTCCTCACCCCACCCGCACGGGCGGTCCTTATGACGGCCGCTCCGTCACCCACGGTCAGCTGACCGTCAGCTTCAGGACGCGGTCGTCCTCGCCGTCCGGGCTGCCCCGGCCGTCGGTGTTGCTGTTCATCAGCCACAGCTCGCCGCCGCCGTCCGCGACGACGGTGCGCAGCCGTCCGTACTCGCCTTCGAGGAACGCCTCCGGCTCCGCCGCGAGTTCCCGCCCGTCCAGCGGAACGCGCCACAGCCGTTCACCGCGCAGGCCCGCCAGCCACAGCGAGCCCTGCGACCAGGCCAGCCCGGACGGCGACGCCTCCTCGGGCCGCCACTGGGCGACGGGGTCGACGTAGCCCTCCTCGTCGGCGGCCCCCTCGACCACCGGCCAGCCGTAGTTCTTCCCCGCCTCGACGAGATTGAGCTCGTCCCACGTGTTCTGGCCGAACTCCGAGGCCCACAGCCGGCCCGCACCGTCGAACGCCAGCCCCTGCACGTTGCGGTGGCCCAGGGAGAACACCGGCGAGCCCGGCTTCAGGTTTCCCTCCTGGGGCGCGCTGCCGTCGGGTCGGACCCGCAGGATCTTCCCCGCCAGCGAGTCCTCGTCCTGCGCGGCGTCGCCCTGGTTCGCGTCCCCGGTGGCGACGTAGAGCATGCCGTCGGGGCCGAAGGCCATGCGCCCGCCGTTGTGGATCGACGCCTTCGGTACGCCCCGCACGACGGTGTCCGGCGCGCCGAGCCCCGCCTCCGGGTCGTCCGCGTCGTACGCCATCCGCACCACGCGGTTGTCCGACGCGCTGGTGAAGTAGGCGTACAGGTAGCCCTCGGCGTCACCGATGCCGAGGGTGATGCCCAGCAGGCCCCCCTCGCCCCCCGGATCGACGCCGGGCACGGCGCCGACCTCCGTGACGGTGCCGTCCTCCGCCGCCACCCGCTGGATCGTGCCGTTGTCCCGGGAGGAGACGAGCAGATCGCCGCCGGGCAGGGGAGCCAGGCCCCACGGGGACTCCAGCCCCGTCGCCACCGTTCCGTCGACATCGACCGAGCCCCGGGCCGGAGCCGGGGACGCGGCCGGGCCGGAGGGCCCGGGAGCGTCGGGGGAGGCCGCCGGCGAAGCGGTCGGGGCGTCGGTGGGACGCGGTGCGGGCGCCCCCTCCTGCCCCCCGTCGTCCGCCGGGCCGCCCGCACAGGCGGCGGTGAGCAGCAGCGCGGTGGCCAGCACGGCGGTTGAGGCGGGGCGTCGCACGGCGGGTTCCTTCCTTCGGCCTGTTGTCTTCAGGACACCACATGGCGCGGCGGTGTGCGGAGGGATCGGCGGCGCCATCAGCGCCATCAGCGCCGTCAGCGCGCCCGTGGGGCCGACGGTCGTGTACCCGGCCGTCAGTCCCACGAACCCAGCGCGGGCGGCAGCGCGCCGATCTCGGCCACCTCCGCGTCCGTCAGGCGCAGCCGCCCGGCGCGCGCGTTCTCCACGGCCCAGCGGGCCTTCTTGGTGCCGGGGACGGGCACGACGTGCGGCCCCTGGGCCAGCAGCCACGCCAGGGCCACCTGCGCCGGGGTGGCGTCCCCGTGCCGGGCGGCCACCCGCCGCAGCCCGGCGACCACCGGCTGGTTGGCCGCCATCATCTCGGCGGTGAAGCGCGGGTGCCGGGCCCGGACGTCGTCGGGCTCGAAGCCGCTGCCCGGCGTGAGCGTGCCGCTCAGGAAGCCGTGCCCCAGCGGCATCGCCGCCAGCAGCCCGACACCGCGCTCCGCGCACCAGGGCAGCAGCCTGCCCAGCGCCTCCCGGGACCACACCGACAGCTCCGCCTGCACCGCGCTCACCGGGAAGACCTGCTGCACGCGGCGCAGCTGCGTCAGCGTCGCCTCGTACAGGTCCGTGCCGGGGCCGCGCCTGCGGGTCCGGGCGTCGACCGCGCACCACCCCAGCGCCCGCACCTTGCCCGCCGTGACGAGCTCCGCCATCGCCCCCCACGTCTCCTCCACCGGCACCTCGGGGTCGGGGCGGTGCAGCTGGTAGAGGTCGATGACGTCGGTCTGGAGCCGGCGCAGCGAGGCGTCACAGGCGCGCCGGATGTAGGAGGGGCGGCCGTTGGCCACGATGTGCTGGTCGCCCACGAGCAGCCCGGCCTTGGTGGAGACGAACGCCTCCGCGCGGCGCTGCCTGAGCACCCGGCCCAGGAGGAGCTCGTTGGTGAACGGGCCGTACATGTCGGCGGTGTCCAGCAGCGTCGTCCCCTCGTCGAGCGCGGCGTGCAGCGCCCGCACGGCCTCCTCGCCGACCTGCTCGGACGTCGTGTAGGCCCAACTCATCGGCATGCAGCCGAGACCGATCGTCCCGACGCGCAGTGCCGCGGCGCCGAGTGTCCTGCCCTCCACCGGCTCCGTTCCCCCTTCCACCGTCGAAACCCCCAAACTAACCGGTCGGTCCCGCCCGTTCGGCCCGCGGTCGGGCACCGCGCACCCGGCCCGGCTCCGGGGGGAGCCCTTAGCCTGGGTCCTCATGAGCGCAGCTGACGTGTGGCTTCCCCTGCCGGCGGACGACCTGGAGGGTCTGCCGGACGCCTTCACCTACCGCTACTGGAACGCGGAGGAGCCCTACCCGGCCGACCCCGCCCGCTGCGTCGGCTATGTCGTCCCCTACCTCAAGCCGCCCGCCGACGTGTTGCGTCCGCTGGAACGGATGCCGTCCGTACGGCTGGTGCAGACCCTGACGGCCGGGGTCGAGCACATGGCCCCCTGCCTCGACGCGCTCGCCCCGGGCGCGGTCCTGTGCAACGCCGGCGGGGTGCACGACGCGAGCACCGCCGAGCTCGCCCTGACCCTGATCCTCGCCTCCCTGCGCGGGCTCCCCGACTTCGTCCGCGAGCAGGACGCGGGCCGCTGGCGCGGCGGTTTCCGCCCCGCCCTCGCGGACCGGCGGGTGCTCGTCGTCGGCCAGGGCGGCATCGGGCGGGCCGTCGAGGAGCGGCTGATCCCCTTCGAGGTGGCCGGCGTCGACCGCGTCGCGCGGACCGCACGCCCGGGTCCGTACGGTCCGGTGCACGCCCTGGCGGAGCTGCCGCGCCTGCTGCCGGAGGCGGACGTCGTCGTGCTGGCCGTGCCGCTCACCGAGGAGACGCGGCACCTGGTGGACGCCCGGTTCCTCGCCGCGATGCGCGACGGCGCCCTGCTGGTCAACGTCGCACGCGGCGGCGTCGTGGACACCGGTGCGCTGCTGGCGGAGCTGGAGTCCGGGCGGCTGCGGGCGGCCCTGGACGTGACGGACCCCGAACCCCTGCCCGCAGGGCACCCGTTGTGGCAGGCCCCCGGGGTGCTCATCACCCCGCACGTGGGCGGCCCGACGTCCGCGTTCTGGCCGCGTGCCCGGCGACTCGTGGGCGCCCAGCTCCGGCGACTGGCGGAGGGCGGGCCGCTGGAGCACGTCGTGCACCGCGCCGGGTGAGGGCCCGGCGCGGCGCGGCCGACGGCGCGCGAGGCCGACCGGGAGCCCCTGAAGCCCTCCGGAAGCCACCCGGGAGGCTGCGGGGCGGTCGGGGAGGCTTCCGCGTCAGCTCCGCGACGGGAACCCGGCGCCCCCGCAGCCCCCTGCGCCACGCCCCGCAGGCGAACGATTGCGCTCCGTGTTGACAAACCCGCAGGTCGTCACCGTGTGTAGAGACCCTATACCCGTGAGTGACGGAACTGGTGTATCGTCCGGACGGGGAGATACCAGGACACCCAGGGGGGCGACGGGCGAATGCATGGCCAAAGGACGAACTGCCTGATCGTGGACGGCTACCGGAGCGTCGGCACGCTCACCCGGCCCCGTCGGCCGGGATGTGCTTCCGGCGGGAGGTGGTGCCATGACCGCTGACGGAACGACCATGACGGACGTCGGTCCGCGCCGGGCGGGCGCGCCACCCGGGCCGTCCGGTGCGAGGCCGCCGTCCCGCCCGCCCGCGGGGTCGCCCGACGGCCCCGGCCGGCCGGCCGCGGGCGCGCCGTCCGGCACCCCGCGCCCCTCCGTGGTCCCGCAACTGGTCCTGGTGGCCGTCTGCCTGAGCTACGCGGCGGGTGCCGCGCTCGGCTGGGGCTCGCGTGGAGTCGCCCTCTTCATGGGGGACTTCGGGCTGAGTGCCGCGGCGTTCCTGGCCGCCGGTTCCTGCTACTGGTACGCCCGCACCCACCCCGGCACCTTCCGCCCCGCCTGGTACCTGTTCGCGTTCTCGTCCGCCATGGCCGGGCTCGGCAACGCCGTGTGGGGGTGGTACGAGGTCGTCCTCGGCCGTCCGGTGCCCGCCGTCTCCCTGGCCGACTTCGCCTTCCTCCTCTTCGCCCCGCCCGCCGTCGTCGGGCTCCTCGTCCTGGCCAAGCGGCCCGTCACCCGGGCCGGCTGGATCTGCCTCGGGCTGGACGCGTGGCTGATCGGCGGCTCGCTGCTCACCCTGTCCTGGAGCCTGGCCCTCACCCACACCGGCGGCTGGTACCACGGCACGGTCGCCCAGGCCGCGATGCAACTCGCCTACCCCCTGCTGGACATCGTGCTGGTGAGCATGGTGCTCGTGCTGCACCTGCGGCGCGGCTCCGCCCAACGCTCGGCCATCAACACCGCCGTGGGAGCCCTCGCCCTGACCGTCCTGTGCGACGCCCTGTTCACCTCGCCCCTGCTCCAGGCCCACTACCGCTCCGGGCAGCTCCTGGACGCCGGGTGGTTCGCCGGTTCCCTCCTGCTCGCCTACGCGCCCTGGGCCAACGGTGTCCACGCGCAGCGCGACGAGGCGCCGGTACCGGGCGCCGGGCGTCCGGTCACCGGCTCCCTGGCCGCCCTCACGCCGTACCTGGCCGGCGCCGTCTGCATGCTGGGGGTGCTCTACAACGTCCGTGACGGCAGCGCCGTCGACCGCGTCGTGCTCTGCACGGCCTGCGCCGTCGTCCTGGCCCTCGTGGTGCGGCAGGGCATCATGCTGCTGGACAACATCCGTCTCACCCGCGAACTGGTCCACAAGGAGAACCACTTCCGGTCCCTGGTCCAGGGCTCCAGCGACGTCATCATGATCACCTCCCCCGCCGGTGTGCTGCGGTACGTCAGCCCGGCGGCGGCCGGTGTCTTCGGCCGGGAGGCGGACGCCCTCGTCGGCACCGACCTGGACCGCCTGGTGCACCCCGACGACCTCGGCCGGCTCCACCGCGAGCTGCGCCGCTACCTCGCCGGCCCGGCCGAGGGCGAACCGGCCACGCGCGTCGAGTGCCGGTTCCGGCACGCCTGCGGGGACTGGCTCAACGTCGAGTCCACGGTCAACCGCTACCAGGGCGGGCTGATCTTCAACAGCCGGGACGTCACCGAACGGGTCCGCCTGCAGGCGCAGTTGCAGCACAACGCCTCCCATGACCCGCTCACCGACCTGCCGAACCGCGCCCTCTTCACCGACCGGGTGCGCCAGGCCCTCGGCGGGCGGCGGGAGGGCGACGGCCCGGACCGGGACGCGGCCGTCCTCTTCATCGACCTCGACGGGTTCAAGGCGGTCAACGACGGCCTCGGCCATCAGGCCGGGGACGAACTCCTCGTGCACGCCGGGCGTCGCCTGCTGGACTCCGTCCGCGCGGGGGACACCGCTGCCCGGCTCGGCGGTGACGAGTTCGCCGCCCTCATCCTGGGCGACGGCTCGGGCGGTCGTGCCGAACGCGAGGTCCGCGTCCTGGAGATCGCCGACCGGTTGCGCGAGCGTCTCTCGGAGCCCTACCCGCTCGACGGGCCGACGACCGGCGGTGAGGTCCGGGTCGCCGCTTCCATCGGCGTCGCCTTCGCCGAACCGGGCATCGCCCCCGCCGCGCTCATGCGCAACGCCGACCTCGCGATGTACCGGGCCAAACGGCTGGGGAAGGGCCGCGTCGAGCTGTACGTGCCCGAACTGCTCGCCCAGTCCCAGCCGCCCCCGCCCCTGCTGCCCGTCCCCCGGGAGGGCGAGTCGGCGTCCCGGCCGTCCCCGGCGGGCGCCGGTCGGCCGGGGGCCCCCGCGGGGCGCGGGGGCAGGGCCGCGCGGCGCCGGGGCGGGGCCGAGGACGGCTCCGCGACCGGTTCCCGTCCGGGCGGGCCGCTGCTCCTGCTGCACCAACCCGTCGTCGAGCTGGCCACCGGCGAGATCGCCGCCGTCGCGGCCCTCGCGCGCCGCGGCGCCGCCCAGGGCCTGGTGGACGCCGGCGGGCCGCACGGGCCGCTGCTCCTGCGCGAGGCCGTCGAGCAGGCCGCCGAACGGCACCGCGCGGGCCTCACCACGCCCGTGGCGGTGCGCGTCGCCGCGGCGGAGCTGTGCGCGCAGGCCGGGCGGGACGGCGGCGTCGAAGCGCTCCTGGAGCGCCACGGCCTGCCCCCCGGCGGCCTGGTGCTGGAGCCCGCCGCCGTCCCCGGCAGCCCGCTCGATCCCCGCGCGATGGACGCGCTGGCGGAGCGGCTCGCGGCCCTGCGCGGCCTCGGTGTGACGGTGGTGGTGGACGGTTTCAGCGGCGGTTCCGGCAGCCTGACGGCCCTGCACGGGCTCCCCGCCGACCTGCTGCGGCTCGGCGGTCCGCTGGTGGGGGACGTCGTGGCGTCTCCACGGCTGCACACCATCACCGCCGGTCTGCTGCGCATCGCGGGCGACCTCGGCCTGGGCTCGCTCGCGGAGGGCGTCGACACGGTGGAGCAGGTCACCGTCCTGCGTCGGCTCGGCTGCACCCACGGCCAGGGGGCGGCTTTCTGCGGTCCGCTGGACGAGCACCGGCTGCGCCGCGCCCTGCGCCGCCGCCGGTTCCCCGTCCCCGAGCACCCGGCCACGGTGCCGCTCGCCCGGACGGCCGCCGGACGGTCGGCGAGCAGGGCTGGCCGGGCCCTCCCGGTGCGCAGGGGAGGAGTGGCCGGGCCGGATCCCGTCACGCATCCGCCGTTGCGCTCACATAGTGAGACGTCCGTCCCACCTACTTGACACTGTGTGTGCCACCGGAGGAAGGTCAACGTCATGCGCACCCGAATTCTCGTACTTGGACAGCGCGTCGGCTGACCCGGGGCCCTCACCACCCCCGCGATCCCCAGCGACGCGCTCCCCTCGCTTGCCACCTCGGCACGAGGGGTTTTTTGTTGCACCAGCACTCCCGACAACTCCCGCCCAAACGTGACATCCGACACCGGACGTCACCAGCGCCACCATCAGAACCGCCCACCCCTCCAGCACCACGCTCCACGGGCGGCACCACCCTCACCTCGCCGAGAAGAGAAAGCCGATGACCGAGCAGGCCTCCGGAGCCCCCCGACCGCAGCCGCGGGCCCGTACCGGCGGAGCACAGCAGCCCGCCACCGTCGAGCACGTCACGGGCGCGCAGTCCCTCGTCCGTGCGCTGGAGGAGGTGGGCGCCGACACCGTCTTCGGCATTCCCGGCGGTGCGATCCTGCCCGCCTACGACCCGATGATGGACTCCGGCCGGGTGCGCCACATCCTCGTCCGTCACGAGCAGGGCGCCGGGCACGCCGCCACCGGCTACGCGCAGGCCACCGGCAAGGTCGGCGTCTGCATGGCCACCTCGGGGCCCGGCGCCACGAACCTCGTGACGCCGATCGCCGACGCCCACATGGACTCCGTCCCGCTCGTGGCGATCACCGGCCAGGTCGCCTCCAAGGCCATCGGCACCGACGCCTTCCAGGAAGCCGACATCTGCGGCATCACCATGCCGATCACCAAGCACAACTTCCTGGTCACCGACCCGGCCGACATCCCGCGCACCATCGCCGAGGCGTTCCACATCGCGAGCACCGGCCGCCCCGGACCGGTGCTGGTGGACATCGCCAAGGACGCGCTCCAGGCCCAGACGGTCTTCTCCTGGCCCCCCACCCACGACCTGCCCGGCTACCGCCCGGTGACCAAGCCGCACGCCAAGCAGATCCGCGAGGCCGCCAAGCTGGTCGGTGAGTCCCGCCGCCCGGTGCTCTACGTCGGCGGCGGCGTCCTGAAGGCCGGCGCCACCGCCGAGCTCAAGGTGCTGGCGGAGCTGACCGGCGCCCCCGTCGTCACGACCCTGATGGCCCTGGGGGCCTTCCCGGACAGCCACCCGCAGCACCTCGGCATGCCCGGGATGCACGGGTCGGTCGCGGCGGTCACCGCCCTGCAGAAGGCTGACCTGATCGTGGCGCTCGGCGCCCGCTTCGACGACCGCGTCACCGGCAAGCTCGACTCCTTCGCCCCGTACGCCAAGGTCGTCCACGCCGACATCGACCCGGCGGAGATCGGCAAGAACCGCACCGCCGACGTGCCGATCGTCGGGGACGCCCGCGAGGTCATCGCCGACCTGGTCGTCGCCGTCCAGACCGAGCAGGAGAGCGGCACAAAGGCCGACTACAGCGGCTGGTGGCAGATGCTCGACCGCTGGCGGGACACCTACCCGCTGGGCTACGACCTGCCGGACGACGGCTCGCTCTCGCCGCAGCAGGTCATCGAGCGCATCGGCCGCCTCGCGCCCGCCGACACCATCTACGCGGCCGGCGTCGGCCAGCACCAGATGTGGGCCGCCCACTTCATCAACTACGAGCGCCCCGCCACGTGGCTCAACTCCGGCGGTCTCGGCACCATGGGCTACGCCGTCCCGGCGGCCCTGGGGGCCAAGGCGGGGGCGCCCGACCGTCCGGTGTGGGCGATCGACGGCGACGGCTGCTTCCAGATGACCAACCAGGAGCTGGTCACCGCCGCGCTGAACAACATCCCGATCAAGGTCGCCGTCATCAACAACGGCGCCCTGGGCATGGTGCGCCAGTGGCAGACGCTGTTCTACAACCAGCGCTACTCCAACACCGTCCTGCACTCGGGCCCCGGCTCGCAGGGCGGCCGGGCCGCCGAGGGCGCCGACGGCGAGCCGGCCGAGGTCAAGCAGCCGAACCTGGGCACCCGCTGCCCGGACTTCGTGAAACTCGCCGAGGCCATGGGCTGCGTCGGACTGCGCTGCGAGGACCCGGCCGACCTGGACGCCGTGATCGAGAAGGCCAACTCCATCAACGACCGGCCCGTGGTGGTGGACTTCATCGTCCACGAGGACGCCATGGTCTGGCCGATGGTCGCGGCCGGTACCTCCAACGACGAGGTCATGGCGGCGCGCGGCGTCCGGCCGGACTTCGGCGACAGCGACGACTGAGACCACCGGCGCGAGTAGCGAGAGAGACCCGAACCCATGTCCAAGCACACCCTCTCCGTCCTGGTGGAGAACAAGCCGGGCGTCCTGGCCCGGATCACCGCACTGTTCTCCCGGCGCGGCTTCAACATCGACTCCCTGGCGGTCGGCACGACCGAGCACCCGGACATCTCCCGCATCACCATCGTGGTGAACGTCGAGGACCTGCCGCTGGAGCAGGTGACGAAGCAGCTCAACAAGCTCGTCAACGTGCTGAAGATCGTCGAGCTGGAACCGGGCGCCGCCGTTCAGCGTGAACTCGTTCTGGTGAAGGTGCGCGCCGACGGCGAGACCCGCTCCCAGATCGTGGAGATCGTCCAGTTGTTCCGCGCCAAGACCGTCGACGTCTCCCCGGAGGCCGTGACCATCGAGGCCACCGGCAGCAGCGACAAGCTGGAGGCGATGCTGAAGATGCTGGAGCAGTACGGCATCAAGGAGCTCGTGCAGTCCGGCACGATCGCCATCGGCCGGGGCGCCCGCTCCATCACCGACCGCTCGCTGCGCGCGCTGGAGCGCAGCGCGTAACGCCGCCCGTCCGCACCGGCGGCGGCCGGGTACCGCCGGTGGCCTGCCGCCGCCGCGGACCGCATCGCGAGACCCGGCGGTGCACACCGTCCGATCCCCATAACGTTGGACCCGACGCGGGACTCCCGTGCCGGGCCCGCACAGCAACACAACAAGGAGATGTCCGAAGTGGCCGAGCTGTTCTACGACGACGACGCCGACCTGTCCATCATCCAGGGCCGCAAGGTGGCCGTGCTCGGCTACGGCAGCCAGGGGCACGCCCACGCGCTCTCCCTGCGCGACTCGGGCGTCGACGTGCGCGTCGGGCTGCACGAGGGCTCCTCCTCCAAGGCGAAGGCCGAGGAGCAGGGCCTGCGGGTGGTCACCCCCGCCGAGGCGGCGGCCGAGGCCGACGTCATCATGATCCTCGTGCCGGACCCGATCCAGGCGGAGGTGTACGAGCAGTCCGTCAAGGACAACCTCAAGGACGGCGACGCGCTGTTCTTCGGGCACGGCTTCAACATCCGCTTCGGCTTCATCCAGCCGCCGGCCAACGTCGACGTCTGCATGGTCGCCCCCAAGGGCCCCGGCCACCTCGTGCGCCGCCAGTTCGAGGAGGGGCGCGGCGTCCCCTGCATCGCGGCCGTCGAGCAGGACGCGACGGGCAAGGCCTTCGAGCTGGCCCTCTCCTACGCCAAGGGCATCGGCGGGACCCGCGCCGGCGTCATCAAGACGACCTTCACCGAGGAGACCGAGACCGACCTCTTCGGCGAGCAGGCCGTCCTGTGCGGCGGTGCCTCGGCGCTGGTGAAGGCCGGTTTCGAGACCCTGGTGGAGGCGGGCTACCAGCCGGAGATCGCCTACTTCGAGTGCCTGCACGAGCTGAAGCTCATCGTCGACCTGATGTACGAGGGCGGCCTGAGCAAGATGCGCTGGTCGGTCTCCGAGACCGCCGAGTGGGGCGACTACGTCACCGGGCCGCGCGTCATCACCGACCAGACCAAGGCGGAGATGAAGAAGGTCCTCGGCGAGATCCAGGACGGCACGTTCGCCAAGAACTGGATGGCCGAGTACAAGGCCGGGCTGCCGAAGTACAACGAGTACAAGAAGGCCGACGCCGACCACACGCTGGAGACCACCGGCAAGGAGCTGCGCAAGCTCATGAGCTGGGTCGACGACGAGGCGTGAGCCGACGGGCGCCGCGGCGGACCCGTCCGCCGCGGCGCCCGCGCGTCTCCGTGCGCACGGGGCGGCGGGCGGGGCGAGCCAACCCCGATCGGGGGATGATCGGCGAACGCGCCGAACGAGCCCGTCGGCACGATTAGACTGCCCAGCAGAAACGCGTCACAGGCTCACAGCGTCGTGCGTCTCCACGCGGCTGCCCATCTCCACCGCCTTCGGCCGTCGGGACGCGGCCGTCCTCCCCCCGGCCCGGCGGGCCGTGGGTGGTACTCCCAGGACTAGTGAGGACTGAGACGAAGTGAGCAAGCCCGTAGTACTCATCGCCGAGGAACTCTCCCCGGCCACCATCGACGCGCTCGGCCCGGACTTCGAGGTCCGGCACTGCAACGGGGCCGACCGGGGCGAGCTGCTCCCGGCGATCGCGGACGTCGACGCCATCCTGGTCCGCAGCGCCACCAAGGTCGACGCCGAGGCGATCGCCGCGGCCCGCCGACTCAAGGTCGTCGCGCGCGCGGGCGTGGGCCTGGACAACGTGGACGTCTCCGCCGCGACGAAGGCCGGCGTCATGGTCGTCAACGCGCCGACGTCCAACATCGTCACCGCCGCCGAACTGGCCTGCGGCCTGCTCGTCGCCACCGCCCGCAACATCCCCCAGGCGAACACGGCGCTCAAGCAGGGGGAGTGGAAGCGCAGCAAGTACACGGGCGTCGAGCTGTCGGAGAAGACGCTCGGCGTCGTCGGCCTCGGCCGCATCGGCGTGCTCGTCGCCCAGCGGATGTCCGCCTTCGGCATGAAGGTCGTCGCCTACGACCCCTACGTGCAGCCCGCCCGCGCCGCCCAGATGGGCGTCAAGCTGCTCACGCTCGACGAGCTGCTCGAGGTCTCCGACTTCATCACCGTCCACCTGCCGAAGACCCCCGAGACGCTGGGTCTGATCGGCGACGAGGCGCTGCACAAGGTCAAGCCGAGCGTGCGGATCGTCAACGCCGCGCGCGGTGGCATCGTCGACGAGGACGCCCTGTACGCGGCGCTGAAGGAGGGCCGCGTCGCCGGGGCCGGCCTCGACGTGTACGCGTCCGAGCCGTGCACCGACTCCCCGCTGTTCGCCTTCGACCAGGTCGTGTGCACCCCCCACCTGGGCGCCTCCACCGGTGAGGCCCAGGAGAAGGCGGGCGTGGCCGTCGCCCGTTCGGTGCGGCTGGCGCTCGCGGGCGAGCTCGTCCCGGACGCCGTCAACGTGCAGGGCGGCGTCATCGCCGAGGACGTCCGCCCCGGCCTGCCGCTGGCCGAGCGCCTCGGCCGGATCTTCACCGCGCTGGCGGGCGAGGTCGCCGTCCGGCTCGACGTCGAGGTCTACGGCGAGATCACCCAGCACGACGTCAAGGTGCTGGAGCTCTCCGCGCTCAAGGGCGTCTTCGAGGACGTCGTCGAGGACACCGTGTCGTACGTCAACGCCCCGCTGTTCGCCCAGGAGCGCGGTGTCGAGGTCCGCCTCACCACCTCCAGCGACTCCCCGGACCACCGCAACCTGGTGACGGTGCGCGGCACGCTGGGCGACGGCGAGGAGATCGCCGTATCCGGCACGCTGGCCGGTCCCAAGCACGTGCAGAAGATCGTCGGTATCGGGGACCACGAGATCGAGCTGTCGCTCGCCGAGCACATGGCCTTCCTGCGCTACGGCGACCGCCCCGGCGTCGTCGGCACGGTGGGCCGCATCCTGGGCGAGGCCGGCATCAACATCGCCGGAATGCAGGTGTCGCGCGCCGAGGAGGGCGGCGAGGCCCTCGTCGCGCTGACGGTGGACGACACGATCCCGCCGACCGTCCTCGCGGAGATCGCCGAGGAGATCGGCGCCACCTCCGCCCGCGCGGTGAACCTCACCGACGCCTGATCCCTCCCGGATCACCGCCCGACGGCGGGCCACGCGGGGACGTCCCGCGCGGCCCGCCGTCGGCGCGTCCGGCCACGCCAACAAGCTGCCCTCCTCCTGGACTTGGGCGACGGGGGCGGGCGGGGCAGTGGGGCGCGGCGATAGCCTGCCGCACATGTACCCACAGCAGCCCCAGCACCCGCCCATAGCCCCGGTGCCGTACCCGCCCGCGCCACCGCGCAGGCGCACCGGTCTCGTCGTGGCCGCCCTCGCCGCCGGGCTCCTGCTCGGCGCGGGCGCGGTGGGTACCGCCTGGGCGGTCGTCGCGAACGACACACCGTCCGACGCCCGCGCCGACGCCGAGGCCGCCTGCGGCGCCCTCGACCGCTTCGACCCGGACCTCCTCCTCGACGAGGGCCCGGACGGCCTCACGCACAACTACCGCTGGTCGAGCGCCATGACGCTCGCGCAGGGTGCCGCAGAGGCGGACGCACGGTACCGGCCGCTGGCCGAGCGACTGCTGAAGGCGCGCGATGCCTACTACCAGGGGCTCGAGCTGAACGGAGAGCCCACGGACCACCTCGAAGAAGCCCACCGCCTCTGCGCGGACCTCTGAGACCGCGCCTCACAGCCGGGCGGTCTTGAGCGCCATGTGGAGCAGGAGGCGGGACGCGCCGTCGCCGAGGTCGAGGCCGGTCAGCTGCTCCACGCGGGAGAGCCGGTAGTAGAGGGTCTGGCGGTGGATGCCGAGGGCCGCCGCCGTCCGCCCCGCCTGCCCGGCGCAGTCCAGGTAGACCTCGGCGGTGCGGGCCATCTCGCGGTGCGCCGGTTCCAACAGGCGCCTCACCGCCGGGTCGGCCTGCGCGGCCTCCGGCAGTGCGGTGAGCAGGCGGTAGGGGCCGAGCGAGGGCCACACGGCGACGGGCCCCAGACCGGGCTCGGCCCGGGCGGCGCGGGCTGCTGCGAGCGCCTGCCGCCAGGCGGACGCCAGGTCGGTGAGCCCGGGGAGCCCGGCGCTCACGCCCGCCGTGGAGCCGGGCCCGGCGGGTGCGGAGGCGGAGCCGGGACGGGAGCCCGCGCCCGCGCGGGCGGGACGGCCGTCCGGGGGGAGACCGGTACGCGGCGACCGCAGGAGGCGTTCACCGGCGCCCCGGGCCGGGTCGAGTGCGTCCGGCACGCGGAGCCGCACGAGGGCCGCCAGCGCACCGCCGGCCGGGCTGCCCGCGTCGCCGGCCGGCACCGGGCAGCTGACCGGCACCTGGGGGAGCCGGGTGGCGGGCTCGCCGGTGTCGCCCGGGCCCGCTCCGTACGTGTGCCACGGAGTGACGGCCACGACGGCGAGCGGGCCCGTGGCGGCCGGGCCGAGCGCCTCCCGCAGCTCCTCCGTCGCCCCCGCGCGGTCGGGCACCGGGCCGGCGAGCGCGGTGTGCAGCAGCTCCCCGAGGCGCGCCCCGGCGCGGGCCTCCGCCGCCAGGAGCGCTCCGATGCGCCGCGCGGTGGCGAGTGCCTCGGCGAGGCGGGGGTCGGCCAGGTCGAGCGTCCCGTCGTCCAGGAGCCACACGTACCCGTGAACGATGCCGCCGTGCCGGACCGGCAGGCAGATCCGGCCCTTGACGACCCCGGCCGCCGGGTCCGGCGGGATGCGGACGGGCGCCTGGGCCCGGGTGATGCCGAAGCGCTCGAACCAGGCCCGCACGGCGGCCGAGGACCGTCGCTGCATGATCGAGCGGGTCCGGACGGGGTCCATGACGAGGTCGCCGTCGTCGCCGTCGCCACCGTGCGCGCCGAAGGCGATGAGGCCGAAGTCGCGGTCCTCCAGCGTGGCGGGGGCGCCGAGCAGCGCCGACACCTCGTCGATCAGCGTCTGGTAGTCCTCGCGCATTCCCGCCGTCCACCTTCCCCTCGCCGTCCGGCGTCCCTCTGCGGCATCGCCCCTCCATTCTCATACAGCTGTCTGAGATTCGTGCCACGCAAGCGTGACAGCTGTCGATAGCACGTCACCGGGGTGATCCTTAGATTTTGCGGTGGCTCACCCTGCCGTAAGAAAGATGTCTTGTTGGAGGTGCCCGTTGCTGGGTCCTGTGCTTCTCGCCGCCGCCCGCAGTGACGGCATCCGCCGGCTCGTGTCGGCGGCCCCGGTCACCCGTCCCGTGGTGGACCGTTTCGTGGCCGGGGAGCACCTCGACGAGGCGGCCCGTACGGTCCGCGACCTGACCGGTCGCGGCCTGGAGGTGACCCTCGACCACCTGGGCGAGGACGTCACCGACCCGAGCGAGGCGCTGCGCACCCGCGACGCCTATCTCGCGCTCGCCGAGGTCCTCAGCCAGGGGGGCTTCGGCGAGCGTGCCGAGATGTCGGTGAAACTGTCCGCGTTCGGCCAGGCCCTGCCCGGCGGCCACGACATCGCCCTCGCGAACGTCCGGCCCGTCGTGGAGGCGGCCGCCGCCGCCGGGACGACCGTGACGCTGGACATGGAGGACCACACGACCGTGGACTCCACGCTCGCGATCCTCGCCGAGCTGCGCCGGGACTTCCCGCAGACCGGCGCGGTGGTGCAGTCCTACCTCTTCCGCACCGAGGAGGACTGCCGGGCGCTGGCCGGGGAAGGCTCCCGGGTGCGCCTGGTGAAGGGCGCGTACAAGGAGCCCGCCGAGGTCGCCCATCAGGACAAGCGCGAGGTCGACCGGGCGTATGTACGCTGCTTGAAGATCCTCATGGCCGGTCAGGGTTATCCCATGATCGGCTCGCACGACCCGCGGATGGTGGCGATCACCCAGGAGCTCGCCCACCGCTTCGGCCGCAAGCCGGACGAGTACGAGTTCCAGATGCTCTACGGCATCCGCGAGGCCGAGCAGGAGCGCCTGGTCGCCACCGGAAACCGGATGCGCGTGTACGTGCCGTACGGCACCGACTGGTACGGCTACTTCATGCGCCGTCTCGCCGAGCGCCCGGCCAACCTGGCGTTCTTCCTGCGCTCGCTCGCCACCCGGAGCTGAGCGCGGACGGGCCCCCTCCCGGTGGCCCGGCAGCCCACCACCCCGCCGCGACCCTCCTCCCCGACCCCACGAAGGAGACATGCCAGCCATGGACGCTGTGACCCAGGTCCCCGCCCCGTACAACGAGCCGGTGCACGGCTACGCCCCCGGCAGCCCCGAGCGGGCCCGCCTGGAGCGCAAGCTGAAGGAGCTGGCCGAGAACCCGGTCGACCTCCCCATGACGATCAACGGGGAGAAGCGCATGGGCGGCGGCGAGCGCTTCGACGTCGTCCAGCCGCACCACCACGCCAAGCGGCTCGGCACCTACGCCAACGCGACGCGGCAGGACGCCCAGGACGCCGTCGACGCCGCCCTCGCCGCCGCCCCGGCCTGGCGCGCCCTGTCCTTCGACGACCGCGCCGCCATCATCCTCAAGGCCGCCGAGCTCCTCGCCGGCCCCTGGCGCGAGACGATCGCGGCCTCCACCATGCTCGGCCAGTCCAAGACCGCCCAGCAGGCCGAGATCGACGCGCCCTGCGAGCTCGTCGACTTCTGGCGCTTCAACGTGCACTTCGCCCGCGAGCTGCTGACCGAGCAGCCGCCCATCCAGCCCAAGGGCGTCTGGAACCGCCTGGACCACCGCCCGCTGGAGGGCTTCGTCTACGCGATCACGCCGTTCAACTTCACGGCCATCGCGGGCAACCTGCCGACCGCCCCGGCGCTGATGGGCAACGTCGTCGTCTGGAAGCCGTCGCCCACCCAGACCCACTCCGCCGTGCTGCTCATGGAGCTGCTGGAGGAGGCCGGCATGCCGCCGGGCGTCATCAACCTCGTCACCGGCGACGGCAAGGACGTCTCCGAGGTCGCCCTGCCCCACCCGGAGCTGGCCGGAATCCACTTCACCGGTTCCACCGCCACCTTCCAGCACCTGTGGCGCGAGGTCGGCACCAACATCTCCGGCTACCGCTCCTACCCGCGCATCGTCGGTGAGACGGGCGGCAAGGACTTCATCGTCGCCCACCCCACCGCCGACCCGGCGATCCTCAAGACCGCCATCACCCGGGGCGCCTTCGAGTACCAGGGCCAGAAGTGCTCGGCGGCCTCCCGCGCCTACATTCCGCGCTCCCTGTGGGAGGGCGGCCTGCGCGAGGACCTGGTCGCGGAGACCGAGGGCCTGGCGATGGGCGACGTCACCGACCTGACCAACTTCATCGGCGCCGTCATCGACGACCGGGCCTTCGCCAAGAACAAGGGCGCCATCGACGCGGCCAAGGCGGACCCGACCTGCGAGATCGTCGCCGGTGGCACGTACGACGACTCCGTGGGCTACTTCGTCCGCCCGACGGTCATCGTCTGCTCCGACCCGGAGAACGACGTCTTCAAGACCGAGTACTTCGGGCCGATCATCGCCGTCCACGTCTACGAGGACGAGCGGTGGGACGCGATGCTGGACCAGATGGAGTCCGCCTCCGCCTACGCCCTGACCGGCGCCGTGCTCGCCAAGGACCGGGCCGTGCTGGCCAAGGCGTCGGAGAAGCTCCGCTTCGCGGCGGGCAACTTCTACCTCAACGACCGGCCGACCGGCTCCATCGTGGGCCAGCAGCCGTTCGGCGGCGCGCGGGCGTCCGGCACGAACGACAAGGCCGGGTCGAAGTTCAACCTGCTCCGCTGGATGTCGCCCCGCGCCATCAAGGAGACGCAGGTCGCCCCGACCGACTACCGCTACCCGCACATGGGCTGACCCCCGCCCCACCACCGACGAGGCCCGGCCCCGCCCCACCGGCGGCGCCGGGCCTCGCCCCGCCCGCCCCACCCCGCGCGCCCTCCCGCACCCGCCCGACCGGTCCGTACGATCGACGGGGTCGAGCATCGGCATCAGGTGAGGAGCCGTGATGGGGAACGAAGTCGATCCGGCGGCCTGTGAACGGACACCCGCCGCGATCCGGGTGGCGCTGCATCGCCGCCCCGACTGGCTGCAGGGCTTCGAGCAGGACTTCTTGAGCGCGGCGGCGGACTTCGACCAAGAGGCCATGGACGCCGCCGTCGACCGGTGGTTCCCTGCCGCCTGCGCGTGTGCGACGCCGGGCTACCTCGACGATGTGGAGGATGCCTTCCGCCGGCTGCGGAACGGAGACACGGAAGGGATGGTGTTCCGGGACACGGAAGGCAACGCCTACGACGCCGAAGGCCGTCCACTGTCACCGTGTCAGGGAGATCGATGAGCGCGTCGCCATTCGCTACACCGACCGTGCAGCTCAGCGCAGGGAGGCGTTACCGGGTAGCGCCATCGGTTGCACCGTGACGTTGGGCGTCATGCAGGCTTCCCACAGCCGCCGCAGCCGGTCGCGCATCGTGGTGGGGCGGACGGCGAAGCGCTGGTGAAGGGCCGCTTCGTGGATCACGGGCGGCGACGCCGCTGGACAGCGCGGTCGCCGAAGGGGGGCGGGGCCTCGGCCTGCTGGACCTGCTCGCTCCGGGCTGGCACGTGCGCGACTCGGCGATCGGCAAGCAGGTGCGCTGCCGGGTTCCGGTGCGCGCGGCCTGGTGGCGCTGCGGCACGCCCGTGCGCCGGTCCGGAAGCACACCGTTCCTCGGCGGGAGCGGCATCGTCACCGGACGTGCGCCCGGCGCGTCAGCCAAGACCCGCTCGGCCCTTCACTCAGGGGCGGACCGGAAGCGCGGCGACGATCTCCTCGTCCTCCTGCTCACCCGTGGGAGTGAACCCCAGGGACTCGAAGAGGCGGGCGGAGGCCTGGTTGGCGGGGTGGTAGGACAGCCGCAGCTCCCGGCACTCCGGCAGCTCCCCGAGCCACCGCGTCAGCGTGCGGACGGCCGCCCGGCCGATGCCCTGGCCCTGGTGGTCGGCGTCCACGAGAAGACCGCCGATCCAGTGCGCGCCGTCCGCCGGGTCGAAGCCCCACATCACGTGCCCGGCGACGACGCCGTCCGCGCAGACGGCGAGCGAGTGCCACTCGTCCTCGCGCAGGGACAGCAGCAGGTAGCGTGCGCCGAGCGCGGCGATGAACGCCCGCTGCTCGTCCTTCGGGGCGACGTCGGCGACCGCCCGCCAGTTGGCGTCGCCCACCTCGTGCAGGGTGACGGCGCGCCCCCGCCGGTCGGTGAGCCCGTAGTCGATGGATTCCACAACCCGGCATCCGACCACGATTCCGCGCCCGGCGCACCTCGGTATCCGGGACGCGCACCCCGCCGACCGGACGCGTCAGGCGGGCGGCGGTGCGGACGAAGGACCGGACGTGCTCAGCGCTCCTCCTCCGGCAGGTGCACCTCGGCGATGTCGGGACGGTGGTCGGGCAGGGCCGAGCGGGCGCTGGCCTCACGGTGCATGCGCAGGAACTCCAGGTGCCGCTCGTACTGGTCGAGGATGTTGGCGATGAGCTGTTCCTTGCTGTACCCCATCACGTCGTAGCCCTGGCTGCCTTCCGCAAGCTGCACCTCGAAGCGCACGTAGGTGTCGTGGGCCGTCACCGAGCGGGTGGCGAACGCGGGCGTCGCCGTCTCGATGGGCCACACCCGGTAGACGAACTCCTCCCGCTCGCCGATGGACACCTGGAGGCCGACGTGCGGGAGCTGCAGCTCCTCGTCCATCTCCTCGGTGACCACGGCCTCGACGTCCCTGCGGCGCAGCTCCTCGGCGACCTCCTGGAACGCCGGCCGGCACACCTCGTCCAGGAAGTGCGCGGCGCTGTGCTTGCCGGGGTACGACATGGTCCGGGCGAGCCGCTGCCGCCAGGTCCACTCGGGGGCGGTGCGGTGCGTCATCCGGCCGGATAGGGAGGAGGGCAGACTCGTCAGGAGGGCCTCCTCGCGCATGCGTTCCAGCCGTAGCGCCTTGTAGAGCCCGGCGATGATGAGGAACATCACGAACGAGAACGGTAGCCCCATGATGATCGTCGCGTTCGTGAGCGCGTCCACCCCGCCGACGAGGAGCATCGCCAGGGTGAGCAGGCCGGTGGCCGCCGCCCAGAAGATGCGCAGCCACGGCACGGCGTCGGTGAGGGGCGTGCGCAGGTGCGAACTGAGGTTGCCGATCACCAGCGCGCCCGAGTCGGCCGAGGTGACGTAGAGCAGCAGGCCGACGATCGTGGCCAGTCCGGCGCTGAAGAGGGCCCCCGGATACTGGTCGAGCAGCCCGTAGAACCCCTGCTCGGGGAGGTTCATCGCGGTCTGGCCGAAGTCCTGGTCACCGTCCCGGACGACGAACAGCGCGCTGTTGCCGAACACGGACAGGAAGGTCAGCGTGAACAGGAACGGGATGATCAGCGTGGCCGCCACGAACTGCCGGATCGTGCGGCCCTTGGAGATGCGGGCCAGGAACATGCCGACGAACGGGGCCCAGGCCACCCACCACGCCCAGAAGAACAGGGTCCAGCTGTTGAGCCACTCGGTGGGTTGGTCGTAGGCGAAGGTGTTGAGCGTCATCGACGGGAAGCGGCTGACGTAGTCGCCGATGTTGAGGATGAGGCTGTTCAGGAGGCGGATCGGACTGCTGACGAACAGGATGTAGCCCATCAGCAGGATGGCCAGCAGCACGTTGAGCTGGGACAGGCGGCGGATGCCGCGGTCGACGCCCGCCACGGCGGAGACCGTCGCCATGAGGACGGCGACGGCGATCAGGGCGACCTGGGCGGCCGTCCCCTCCGGTACGTCGAACAGGTAGTTCAGCCCGTAGTTCAGCTGGACGACGCCGATGCCGAGCGACACGGAGATGCCGAAGACCGTCCCGATGATCGCCGCGAGGTCGACGGTGTCACCGATCCGTCCGTAGATGCGGCGGCCGATGATCGGGTAGAGGGCGGAGCGAATGGCCAGCGGCAGCCGGTAGCGGAACGCGAAGTAGCCGAGCGCCATGCCCATCAGGGCGTACATGGCCCAGCCGGTGATGCCGTAGTGGAACAACGTCCACACGACCGCCTGCCGGGCGGCCTCGACGGTCTGGGCATCGCCCTCCGGCGGTGCGAGGTAGTGGCTGACCGGGCCGCTGACGGAGAAGAACATCAGGTCGATCCCGATGCCCGCGGCGAACAGCATCGCCGCCCAGGCGAAGAGCCCGTAGTCGGGCCGCGAGTGCTTGGGCCCGAGCTTGATGTTGCCGTACCGGGAGACGGCCACGTAGACCACGAACAGCAGGTAGAGCGTCGCGGCGAGGAAGTAGTACCAGCCGAAACCGTCCGAGATCCACTCCACCATCACGCCGATGGTGTCCTCGGCGCCCTCCGGAGTGATGATCGCCCAGATCGAGACGGCGAGGATCAGCAGCGACGACCCGACGAAGACGACGCGCTTGAGCCGGCCCTCCCCGGACTTCTGCGCGGCCGCGTGGTCCGGTGGCGTGGTGGCGGTACCGCTCGGTTCATCGGTCGACACGACTCACCCCTCAGGTGCACGGTGATCGGCGGTGCGCCCGACGGGCCGGGCCGGGCGGCGGCGTGTCCACCGTCCGCACGGCCGGTCGCCCGGCGTCACCACTGCGCGACCCAACGTAGGCACCCGGCCCCCGCACCGCACGTCGGCGCGCGTGCAGACGGCGTAACCCGCGGCGCGGCGCATAGGGTGGCCGTATGGCGATTCGGGCGGTTCTGTGGGACGTCGACGACACGCTGTTCGACTACACGGGTGCCGACCGCACCGGTGTGCTCCGGCACCTCGCCGAGGAGGGCCTGCTGGACGGCCACGCGTCGCCCGATCCGGTCCTGGAGAGATGGCAGGCCGTCATGGAGGAGCAGTTCGCCCTGTTCCTCACCGGTGAGCTCGGCTTCCACGAGCATCGCCGGGGCCGGGCGCGCGGGTTCCTCGGCGTGGAGATGAGCGACGCCGAGGCCGATGCCTGGTTCAACCGGTACATCGCCCACTACGAGGCCGCCTGGTGCCTGTTCCCCGACGTCCTGCCCGCGCTGGACGCGCTGCGTGACGGCTACCGGCACGGCGTCCTGTCGAACTCCTCCACCCACAACCAGGAACGCAAGCTGCGCACGCTCGGCATCCGGGACCGTTTCGAGGTCCTGCTGTGCGCCGACGAGCTCGGCTGTGCCAAACCGGCCCCCGAGGCGTTCCTCGCCGCCTGTGCGGCGATGGACCTCCCGCCCCACGAAGTGGTCTATGTCGGCGACCAGTTGACGACGGACGCGCAGGGCGCCCTGGCCGCCGGACTCGCCGGCGTCTGGCTGGACCGGCGGGGGCGGGACGTCCCGGAAGGCGTCCTGTCCATCAGGGGACTCCACGAGCTTCAGCAGGCACTGCGCACTCTGCTTTCCCACGAGCCCCGGCAGCCCCACTGACGTGCTGCGGTACCGCCGCGGGGTGGTCTTCGTCTCAGATAGTAGGAAGGCCAACTATTTGGCGAGACATCACAGCCGTCTCCTCGTACCGTGGTAGGAGCCGAACGCCTCGCTCCATCAGCGAACGGCGGTTGAGGCCCCGTGCCCGACGCAGGCCACCCCTGCCGCGCGGAACGCCCCCGCCCCTCACCGGCGCTTCTGTTGTCTCTTCTCGGGGTCCCCCTGCCTGAAGGAGCTTGACCATGGACGTCACCGCCCGCCGCCGTACCCGCCGCGCCGACCACACCGCCGACGCCGCCCGCAAGAACGCCGCCGCCGCCCTCCAGCGCGCCCTGGACCGCCGGGACAACGGCGGCGCCACCGGACACTGACGCCGCCACCGGAACCGAACGCGGCAGACCGAGGCCGGGATTCGTCCATCACGTCCGCATGGTGGACGAATTCCGGCCGAAGCATGGGACAGGAGTAGGGTCCGACGCATGGCGCGAAGCATTGATCTCGCAGTGATTCCCGGCGACGGCATCGGCCCGGAGGTCGTCTCGCAGGGCCTGAAGGTCCTCACCGCCGTGCTCTCGCAGGACGTCAAGCTGGAGAGCAAGGAGTACGACCTCGGTGCGGGCCGCTGGCACGCCACCGGCGAGACGCTCCCCGACGAGGAGCTGGAGCAGTTGCGGCAGCACGACGCGATCCTGCTCGGCGCCGTCGGCGATCCGAGTGTTCCGTCGGGCGTCCTGGAGCGGGGGCTGCTGCTCAAGCTGCGCTTCGCCTTCGACCACTTCGTGAACCTGCGGCCCTCCAAGCTGTTCCCGAACACCGCCACGCCGCTCGCCGGCCGCCCGAACATCGACTTCGTCGTCGTCCGCGAGGGCACCGAGGGCCCCTACACCGGCAACGGCGGCAGCCTGCGCACGGGTACGCCCGCCGAGGTCGCCACCGAGGTCAGCGTCAACACCGCCTACGGCGTCGAGCGCGTCGTCCGGGACGCGTACGAGCGGGCCCAGGCCCGTCCGCGCAAGAAGCTCACCCTGGTGCACAAGAACAACGTCCTCGTGCACGCCGGCTCCCTGTGGACCCGCGTCTTCGAGCGCGTCGGCCAGGAGTACCCGGACGTCACCACGGACTACCTGCACGTCGACGCCGCCACGATCTTCCTGGTCAACGACCCGGCGCGGTTCGACGTCATCGTCACCGACAACCTCTTCGGCGACATCATCACCGACCTGGCCGCCGCCGTCACCGGTGGTATCGGCCTGGCCGCGTCGGGCAACGTCAACCCGACGGGCGCCTTCCCCTCGATGTTCGAGCCGGTGCACGGCTCCGCCCCGGACATCGCGGGCACCGGCAAGGCCGACCCCACGGCGACGATCCTCTCCGTCGCCCTGCTCCTGCGCCACCTCGGGCTTGAGCCGGAGGCCGCCCGCATCGAGGAAGCCGTCACCGAGGACCTCTCCGCCCGTGACGGCGCGGCCCCGCGCTCCACCGACGCCATCGGTGACGCGATCTCCGCACGAGTAGCCGGCTGAGTCCGCCGCCTCCCACAGCGCCGGGCTCCGCGCCCGGCCGCTGTGCCCTGCGGCGGCCGGGGTGCGACCATCTGTTCCCTGGGCCGCCGCACCCGAGTCCTTGACCCGGTGCCCCACGCGCGATAATCGGACGTGGGGCCGCCGTGTGAGGAGAAGCTAGGACGTCCACGTACTGCGCGCGGTCCGCCACACCACCACAGTGAAGGACGCGCTCATGACGACGCCCCGCATCGAATTCGGCCTCAAGCCCTCCGCCCAGCCGCTGCCCGAGAAGGAGCGCGAAGCGGTGCTGGCGGCCCCCGGCTTCGGTCGGCGCTTCACCGACCACATGGTCACGATCCGCTGGACGGAGGGCCGGGGCTGGCACGACGCCCAGCTGGAGCCCTACGCGCCGTTCCAGATCGACCCGGCGAACATGACGCTGCACTACGCGCAGACGATCTTCGAGGGGCTGAAGGCGTACCGGCAGGCCGACGGCACGGTCGCCACGTTCCGGCCCGAGGCCAACGCGCTGCGCTTCCAGCGCTCCGCCCGCCGCCTCGCGATGCCCGAGCTGCCCATCGAGACGTTCATCGAGGCGTGCGACCTCCTCGTCCAGCAGGACGTCGCCTGGGTCCCCGGGGCCGGCGAGGAGTCCCTGTATTTGCGGCCCTTCATGTTCGCCGCCGAGGTCGGGCTCGGCGTCCGGCCCGCCAACGAGTACCTGTTCGTCGTGATCGCCTCCCCGGCCGGGCCGTACTTCCCGCGCGGCGTCAAGCCGGTCTCCGTCTGGCTCTCCGAGGAGTACGTGCGCGCCGCCCCCGGCGGTATGGGCGAAGCCAAGACCGGCGGCAACTACGCCGCCTCCCTCGTCGCCCAGGCCGAGGCCGCCGGCCACGGCTGCGACCAGGTCGTCTGGCTGGACGCCACCGAGCGCCGCTACATCGAGGAGATGGGCGGCATGAACCTCTACTTCGTGATGGGCAGCGGCGCCGACGCCAAGGTCGTCACCCCCGAACTCACCGGCACGCTCCTGCCCGGCATCACGCGCGACTCCCTCCTCTCCATCGCCGCCGACATGGGCTACGGCACGGAGGAGCGGCGCATCTCCACCGACGAGTGGCGCGAAGGCAACGCGGACGGCACGATCACCGAGGTCTTCGCCTGCGGCACGGCCGCCGTCATCACGCCGGTCGGCTCGGTGAAGTCCGCCCGCGGCAACTGGACGGTCGGAGACGGGGAGCCCGGTGAGCTGACGATGAAGCTCCGCGAGAGCCTCCTCGCCGTCCAGACCGGCCAGGCCCCCGACCCCCACGGCTGGATGCACCGCCTGGCCTGATCCGCCGCTGTGGTGTGGGGCTCGCACCCTCCCTGCCGAGCCCCGCACGACACCCGTCCCAGGTCCGAAGTCCCCAACGCCAAGACCATCGACGCTCTCAGTAGTGTTCCACTGTTTCCCCATCTGGTACCTGGTAGCAGGCAGATACTACTGAGATCACAAGACTCGGCACGTCCTCCTCTTTCAGCTTGTCCCAGAACTCGATATTGATGCCGAATTTTTTCTTGGGGTGATCTGCGATCAAGGTCAGTGTCCGAGCCTTGCTGTTGTTGGGGCCGTACTTCTTCAATTCCCAGCCTCTTTGGGGAAGCTCTTCCCTGAGGCGTTCCATAGCATCTGCCAAATCCTTCTCGGAGCTGGCAGAGATGCTCCAAGGATGTCGTATTACATAGAATTTTTCCAAGTCTGACGATGGTCCACCCGAGCAACGTCCAACGCCAGGGCCAGGTCGAGAAACCTCCCCCTCAACGCCAATGATGTCGAGAATTTCGCTCGACATCTCCGTGGTTGATGCGTCCGCGTCGGCGACTGGGCGCCTTTCGATTGCATGTTCTTCTGGCTCGCGTGAATCGGTAGTAGTCGTTATTCCGCACCCTGTGAGAGTGCCGGTAAGAAGAAGCCAGGTGGTCAACGTGGCTTGCTTGCTACTCATCAAGATTCAATCTGCCGTACGGTCCAAAAGATTTTCTACCCGGTGCCTTTGCTTGTGGCGTCACAGCGTCCAGTGGCGGGGAGCCCCAAGTGCGTGGCCTCATGCACCTCAACTCTGCGTTGCTCAGTACGGACTGACGGTTGAGCCGGTTGGAGCCTCATGGCATGCGGACGTCAAGGAAAAAAGGAGTAGCGGGCGGCCATTGCTTGCATTTTCTTCCCAAAGTTGGATGTTCAAGCCGACTTTCTTTTTTGAGTGGTTGGCGACCAAAGTCAGACTTCGTTCCTGACTCTTGTTCGGTCCATAGGATTCAATGACCCAGCCCTGCTTGGGGAGAGTTTTCCGGACGGTGTCGAGGGACGCCGAAAGATCCTCTATGGGCGGACCGGATAGATTCCATGTATGCCTGACTTTAAAAAATCGCGACGGGTCTCTGTCTGAGCAGCGAGTCAGACCTGGCCCTGGCTCTGAAACCTTCCCCTTGAGGGCGGTCATGTCGAGGAGCTCGCTCGACGTTGTGCTGATTTTTTCGAGGATCTCATTAGTTTCGGCAATGCTGCCGAGTTCAGCGCGTTGGTTATCCGATGTGGTACCCATATTGCATCCTGATAGCGTAACCATGCATAGTGTGAGAACAGTTGCAGCGATTGCTTGCCGATTACTCTTCAAGGAAAACCTTTCCGTAGTTCCCCGTCACTACGGCGGCTTGGTTGAGGAGACTCTGCGAATCTTCGTCCCAGTAGGCGCTGTGTCCGTAGGTGTCGGTCGTCATCTGCTTGGCTCCGAAGACGTCGTCGCTGGGAACGACTAGGTCGAGTCCGGCAGTTTCCAGTGCGGGGCCACCATGCGGAATTCTCCCGAAGTCGGGCACTGTGTCTCCTTTGGCCTCCTGGTTCCAGACGTGTCCTGTCGCAACATCCAAGTCGTCGGCGCTACCGACCTTCACTCCAGGGCTCCCTACCAGTACGAGATCGTCCGCGTTGAGTTCCCCGTCTCGTGCCGAGATCCCGAGCACGGTACTGCCATAGGAATGGCCAATTGCTGTGATATGCCCAGGAGATTGACCTTCATTGGAAGCGTTGAGTCCGTCGATGAAATTATTGAAGGGTTTTGCGCCGTCCTCTGCGAAATGCGAGTCCATCGCATTGGGAATTTCAGGCGGCGCATCGTAGCCAAGCCACATGATGGTTGAGACATTCTCGTCGACGACCATGCCGTTCGAGTCGCGCCACAGCCTGTCCATGCGCCCCAGGTCACCATCGATCTTGCTAATGTGCGAACCCGTGCCCGGCACGAAGACGGCTGTGTGGTCGGCTGTGTCAGGGTTACCGTTGGCAATGATCGCGCGGCCGTTGCCCTCTGCGTCGAACCCGAGTACGTACGCCTCCGGCAGGCCGTTTCTGCCGGTGTTTTCGATGCGGCGGTCGATGGCCTCCATGCCGGTGAGTGCTTTGGTGAGACGGGCGTGTTCCGCGCCGTACTTCTCCTCCCACTCGAGAACGCGCGCCTGTCGGTCGCGCCAGGTGACGTCCTCGGAGAGGCCGGGCTGGTTGTACGGGTCGAAGGCGGGTTTGGTGGGGAGAGCCGCGAGTTGGGTCTCGTAGTGACCGCGCGTTTGGGCCAGCACGGCGCGGTTAGCCTCGTCGCGGACGTCGGAGGGGATGCCGTCCAGTGCGCCGATGGAAGAGGGGTAGAGGGCCACGTAGTCGGCGCGTTGCTCATCGGTGAGGTCGTTCCACCACGCGGCGTTCTGTCCCGGGGCCTGGCCCTTGGGAATATCGCCTTGGGCGAGGTAGCGGCCGGCGCCCTGCTGGACGGCCTCCTGGTCGCTGTGGACGTCGGCCCAGTCGGCGGGGCTGACGGTCAGGTCGTTCTGAGCCTTGAGCTCCCTCAGCTTCGGCGCCCATGTTTCGTCGGCCTCCTCGGCCTCCCGCAGCGCTTCGGCGATGCGGTCGGCGCAGTCCTTGGCCCCGGCGTGGTGTGGGTTGGGGTCGAGGTGGGCCGCCTGGTCGGCCAGGCCGTTCGCCGCGGGGTCGCCGTAGGAGACGGCCGTACCGCCCTCGGGGGTTTTGCCGTCGACCTTTTCACCGGCGGACGGGAAGGTGACGGAGCCGTCGGACGCCACGGTGAATCCCGAAGCGGTCGCGTCGTCGAGCGCCGTGTCAAGCTTTTTCTTCGCCGCCCGCAGGTCGGCCGCGAAGCCGTTGAGGACGGCCCGCACCAGGCCGCACTCGACCTGTGTGTAGTGGTAGTTGTCCACCAGCCGTTGCAGGCGCCTGCGGGCGGCGTCCGCCGCTTGCCCGACGAGGCCCGTGACGTCGTCGTCCCGACCGTGGACGGGCATGGACTTGGCGATGATCTCGTTCGCCAGGCGGTCCTTGGCGGCGCCGGCGGCGCTGCTGACCGCGTGGTAGCCGTCCGCCGCCTGCTCGAACTCGTCCGGGTTGACGGCGCGGAGCGTACGGAGGGTCACCACCGTGCCGTCACCAGCCCGGGAAGGCGTGGACGCCGAACGGGGGCAGGCCCATCACCGAGGTGGGCTCCTCGGGTTTCGTCAGCTGCTGTCGGAAGGCGGCGGCGACGGCTTCCTCGTTCGCGTAGTGGTCGTGCCCGGCCTTGGTCAGCTTGTCGGAGAGTTCGGCGGACTCGCGCGCGAGGAGGTCCAGGTAGCGTGCCCAGGTGTCGTGGACGTCTGCCTGGGCGGCACCCGTCAGGAGGCCCGTCACCGTCGTGTCACCGGAGCCGAGGCCTCTTTGAGCGTCGTCGAGCTTCGTGACGGCGGGCTTCAGCGTCTCTCTCAGAGAGTCCACCCCCGAGGACGCGGCGTTCCACAGCCTCGTGTCGGAGTTGAGGTCGGTCTTGCCGCCGGTGCCCCAGTTGTGTTCCACCGACGTCGGCGTCGCGCCGCCTGCGGTCTCGTCGATCAGGGCCCGGATGCCCGAAGCCTGCGCGTCCACCACGCGTCGTCCCCTCCTGTCGCGGCCGCGCGGCGACCGCGGTCATCACCTTCGACGGGTGCGTCACTGTCGGAAGCATTGTGCACACGCTGAGCGTTCGCTGCCTGAGTACGCGTACTCAGGCAGGGGTGGGACGGGGTGGTTGGGACGGGGGTTTCCGGATAGTGAGACATGTGCGGGTCGGGGATCGGAGTGTGGTTGACTTCCTCCGTGCTCTCGTTCGCCATGATTATTGGTGACAGCGCGCCGGTCCGCAGTGACCACTGAACCCGCTCGACCGATGGCGGCAGTGGACACCGTGTCCCAGACCCGCGCGCCGACCTCTCGCACCCGCGAGGGGTTTTTTCGTTATCCGGCCCCTTCCGGTCCACCCGCTCCGGAAGGCCGGGGGCGCGCGGGATGATGGGGACATGTGGAGCTGTGTGAGCAGAACTACCGGTCCCGCACATTTCACGTAGGAGTCGAGACAGCATGACCACGGCAGCCCCCGACGATTCGTTCCACGTCTTCGACACGACGCTGCGCGACGGCGCTCAGCGTGAGGGCATCAACCTCAGCGTCGCCGACAAGCTGACCATCGCGCGCCACCTGGACGACTTCGGCGTGGGTTTCATCGAGGGCGGCTGGCCGGGCGCGAACCCGCGCGACACCGAGTTCTTCGAGCGGGCCCGTACCGAACTGGACCTGCGGCACGCGCAGCTCGTCGCGTTCGGCGCGACGCGCCGGGCGGGGGTGCGGGCGGCCGACGACCCGCAGGTGCGGGCGCTGGCCGACTCGGGCGCGCCGGTGGTGACCGTCGTGGCCAAGTCGCACGACCGCCACGTCGAGCTGGCCCTGCGCACGACGCTGGAGGAGAACCTGGAGATGGTCGCGGACACCGTGGCCTACCTGCGGGAACGCGGCTGCCGGGTGTTCGTGGACTGCGAGCACTTCTTCGACGGCTACCAGGCGAACGCGGAGTACGCGAAGCGCGTCGTGCGGCGGGCGCACGAGGCCGGGGCGGCCGTCGTCGTGCTGTGCGACACCAACGGCGGCATGCTGCCCGCGCAGGTGCAGGCGGTGGTGCGGACGGTCGCCGCCGACACGGGGGCCCGCCTGGGCATCCACGCGCAGGACGACACCGGGTGCGCCGTCGCCAACACCCTCGCGGCGGTGGACGGCGGCGCCACGCACGTGCAGTGCACCGCGAACGGCTACGGGGAGCGGGTCGGCAACGCCAACCTGTTCCCGGTGGTGGCGGCCCTGCAGCTGAAGTACGGGCGCACGGTCGTGCCGCCGGCCGCGCTGCCGGAGATGACCCGCATCTCGCACGCCATCGCCGAGGTGGTGAACCTGACGCCCTCCACCCACGAGCCCTACGTCGGCGTCTCGGCGTTCGCGCACAAGGCCGGGCTGCACGCCTCCGCGATCAAGGTCGACCCGGACCTGTACCAGCACATCGACCCGGACGCCGTCGGCAACTCGATGCGCATGCTGGTCTCCGACATGGCCGGACGCGCCTCGGTCGAGCTCAAGGGCAAGGAGCTGGGGTACGACCTGACGGGCGACCGCGAGCTCGTCGGCCGGGTGGTGGAGCGTGTCAAGGAGCAGGAGCTGCGCGGCTACACCTACGAGGCCGCCGACGCGAGCTTCGAGCTGCTGCTGCGCGACGAGGTCCACCGCGCGGCGAGCGGTGAGGAGGGCGACGGGGGCGCGCCCCGGTTCTTCCGGGTGGAGTCCTGGCGGGCCATCGTAGAGGACCGGCCCGACGGCACGCACGCGAACGAGGCCACCGTCCGGTTGTGGGCGAAGGGCGAGCGGGCGGTGGCGACGGGCGAGGGCAACGGCCCGGTCAACGCCCTGGACCGGGCGCTGCGGGTGGCGCTGGAGCGCATCTATCCGGAGCTGGCACGGTTGGAGCTGGTGGACTACAAGGTGCGCATCCTGGCCGGCACCCACGGCACCGAGTCCACGACCCGGGTCCTGATCTCGACGTCGGACGGCGCGGGGGAGTGGTCCACCGTCGGCGTGGCGGACAACGTCATCGCGGCGTCGTGGCAGGCCCTGGACGACGCGTACACCTACGGGCTGCTGCGGGCCGGCGTGACGCCCAACGAGTAGGACGTCCATCCCCCGCGGCCCCGCGCCGCTCCACCGCCCTGCGGCTACGCGCCGGCGGGCGGTGGAGCGGCCGCGAGCGACTGGTCGAAGTAGTCGCGGACGTGGCCGAGCACCGTCTCCCGGTCCATCCCGGGCAGGCCCACGACGAGGTGCACGGCCAGCCCGTCGAGCAGGGCGCGGGAGCGGGTGGCGAAGCGGTCGGTGTCCACGGGACGGAACTCGCCGCGGCCGATGCCCTCCACGAGCAGCGCCACGAGGTCGCGGTGCCAGGCCAGCTCCAGTTCGAGCTGACGGGAGCGGACCTCGGCGTCGGCGTTCTGCGAGCGGTTCCACACCTCCAGCCACAGCGTCCACGCGGGATCGCGCGGCCCGTCGGGGAGGTAGAGGTCGACCAGGAGGTCGAGGCGTTCGCGCGCGGGGACCTGACGGGCGAGGGCGGCCCGGCGCTCGGCGCCGAGCCGCTCCTCGCTCCACTGCAGCGTCTGGAGCAGCAGCTCGTCCTTGGTCTTGAAGTAGTACAGGAGGTGGCCGCTGCTCATGCCGACCTGGCGGCCGAGCCCGGCCATGGTGAGCCGTTCGAGACCGAGCTCGGCGATGGTCTCCATGGCCGTCGCCAGGAGCCGCTCGCGCGGCTGGGCCGGACGCCGGGTACGGCTCGCACGCGCCGCCGCTGCTTTTCCGGCCGCCGCCCGACCTGCCACGCTGAACTCCCCTGGACCGTGCGCCGCCCGGGGCGGCGGCCGTCTATGCCGGTGACGTGACGCGCGGTTGCTGCTGGGTGATGCAGTGGATGCCGCCGCCCGCCGCGAAAATCGTACGTGCGTCGACGAGCGTCACCGTACGGTCGGGGAAGAGGCGGCGGAAGATCCGCGCGTTGTGCTCGTCCATCGGGTCGTCGAAACCGCAGAGCACGACGCCGTCGTTGCACAGGTAGTGGTTGACGTAGGAGTAGTCGACCGGCTCGCCGTCCACCTCGGTGACGGTGGGCGCGGGCAGCTCGACGACCTCCAGCGGGCGGCCCCTGGCGTCCGTGGCGGCGCGCAGCAGCTTCACCGTCTCCTGGCACAGCGCGTGGTCGGGGTGGGAACGGTCGGGCTGGACGTGGGCGACGACGACGCCGGGCGCGACGAACGCGGCCACCAGGTCGACGTGACCGCGCGTGCCGAACGGCCCGTAGTCGGCGGTCAGGCCGCGCGGCAGCCAGATGGCCTTGGTGGTGCCCAGCCGCCCGTGCACCTCGCGCTCGACGCGCTCGGCGGTCCAGCCGGGGTTGCGGCCCGGGTCGAGCTGGACGGTCTCGGTGAGGAGCACCGTGCCCTCGCCGTCGACGTGCAGCCCGCCTCCCTCGTTGACCAGCGGGGACGCGGAGAGCCGCGCGCCCGCCCGGTCCGCGACGAAGGCGGCGGCCCGGGCGTCGTGCTCCCAGCGGGCCCAGGGCCGGGCGCCCCAGCCGTTGAAGACCCAGTCGACGGCGGCGAGCCGACGGCCGTCGGTGACGAACGTCGGGCCGATGTCGCGCATCCAGGCGTCGTCCAGCCGCTGCTCGACGACGGTGACGTCCGGGCCGAGTCGCCGCCGTGCCATGGCGGCCTGCTCGGGGGAGGCGACGACGGTGACGGGCTCGTACCGGCTGACGGCGCGGGCGACGTCCGCCCAGGCGGTTCGGGCGGCCTCGAGCGACTCCTCGGAGTCGAAGGTCGGGTTCGGGCCGGGCCAGGCCATCCAGGTGCGGTCGTGCGGTGCCCACTCGGGCGGCATGCGGAAGCCGTGCGCGGCGGGAGTCGGCATGGGCGGTGTCCTTCGGTGCTGAGGTGCGGGGCGAGGCCCGGCAGCGGGATCGCGGGAGTCAGGGAAGTCAGAGGAAGTAGAGGCGGTTGAGCGGCACGCTCCGGGCGGGCTCCGAGCGCAGCGGATCGCCGTCCAGGGTGACCAGGCCCGTGCGGTCGTCGACGTCGACGCGTCCGATGCGGGCGTTGTGGACGAGGTCGGCCGGGCCGATGCCCCGGGTGCCGCGCACCGCGACGCGTCGGCGACGGGTGGGCAGGGTGTCGTGGCCCTGCTCCAGGGCGGCCCGGGCCACGAACGCCACGGAGATCTCCGCCGGGGCGGCGCCGTGCGCACCGAACTGCGGTCCCAGGACGAGGGGCTCGCAGGTGTCGGTGGCGGCGTTCGGATCGCCGGTGACGCCGTAGGCGGGGAACCCGGACTTGAGGACGAGCTGCGGCTTCGCGCCGAAGTAGGCCGGGTGCCACAGCACGATGTCGGCCATCTTGCCCACTTCGATGGAGCCGATCTCGTGGGAGAGGCCGTGGGCGATCGCGGGGTTGAGGGTGAGCTTGGCGATGTAGCGCAGGACGCGGGCGTTGTCGTCGCCCTCGCCGTCGCCCTCCATCGGGCCCCGCTCGTGCTTGAGCTTGGCGGCCATCTGGAAGGTGCGGCGGATCGTCTCGCCGGCCCGGCCCATGCCGAGCGCGTCGGAGGAGGTGATGCCGATGGCCCCGAGGTCGTGCAGGACGTCCTCCGCGCCCATGGTGCCCGCGCGGATGCGGTCGCGCGCCATCGCGGCGTCCCCGGGGAGGTCCGTCTTGAGATCGTGGACGGAGACGATCATGCCGTAGTGCTCGGCCACGGCGTCCCGGCCGAAGGGCAGCGTGGGGTTGGTGGACGAGCCGATGACGTTCCGCACGCCCGCCATCTTCAGGACGTTGGGGACGTGTCCGCCGCCGCAGCCCTCGATGTGGAAGGCGTGGATGGTGCGCCCGTCGAGCACGGCGAGGGTGTCCTCGACGGCCAGGCACTCGTTGAGCCCGTCGCTGTGCAGCGCGACCTGCACGTCGTGCTCCTCGGCGACGCGCAGCGCGGTGTCCAGGGCCCGCCGGTGGGCGCCCATGTCCTCGTGCACCTTGAACCCGCAGGCGCCGCCCTGGGCGAGTGCCTCCACGAGGGGCGCCGGGTGGGACGAGGAGCCGCGGCCGAGGAAGCCGATGTTGACCGGCCAGGCGTCGAAGGCGCTGAAGGCGTGGCCGAGCGCCCACGGGGAGTTGACGCCCACCCCCCACACGGGGCCGAACTCCTGGCCGATGATCGTGGTGACGCCGGAGGCCAGGGACGCCTCCATGACGCGCGGCGCGAGCAGGTGCACGTGGGTGTCCACGGCGCCGGCGGTGGCGATCATGCCCTCGCCGGAGACGATGGTCGTGCCGGTGCCGACGACGACGTCCACGCCGTCCAGGGTGTCGGGGTTGCCCGCGCGGCCGATGGCGTGGACGCGGCCCTCGCGGATGCCGACCGATACCTTGCGGATCCCCTGCACGGCGTCGATGACCAGCACGTTGCTGATGACGACGTCGCAGGTCTCGCGGACGGCGGCTGCCTTGAGGTGGAGCCCGTCCCGTGCCGTCTTGCCGAACCCGGCGAGGAACTCCTCGCCGGGCCTCTGCGCGTCGGACTCGACACGGACGACGAGCCCGGAGTCGCCGAGGCGGACCCGGTCACCGGCCCGGGGGCCGTGCACGGAGGCGTACTCGTGCGGGTCGATGGTCATCCTGCGCTCCCCTCGGGGTTCCTGCCGTGGACGTCGCCGGTCTGCGGAGGCCCCCCGGGTGCCGGTGGGGGAGGGGGCGCGGGTGCCGTCGCGGCGCCGAGGTAGCCGCAGGCGGCCGCGCGGCGCAGCGCCTCCGCCTTGGCACCGGGCGCGTCCAGCGGGCCGTCCACCAGACCGGCGAAGCCGATGGCGATCCGGTCACCGCCGATGGGCACCAGCGGCGCGGCGACGCTCTCGCCGGGGCCGAAGCGCAGCGAGGAACCGGCCGGCACGGCGAGCCGCATCCCGTAGGCGGCGGCCCGGTCGAACTCCAGCCGGGGGTTGACCTCGAAGAAGTGGAAGTGCGAGGTGACGCTGACGGGTACGGACGCGGTGTTCCGCACCGTCAGCGTCACCTGCGGCCCGGGCTCCGCGTGTGCGGGTCCCGGCAGTACCGCGCCCGGTCCGTCCACCGTCGCGGCGCCGATCGGCTCGGATACCACGGCGAGCCGCGAGCCGTCCTCGAACACCGCCTCGATGTGGACCTCGGTGAGCACCTCGGCCACACCGGGCAGCACGTCTTCGGGGCCGAGCACGGCACGGGCGGCGTCGATGGCCTCGGCGAGGCGGCGGCCGTCGCGTGCGGCCTCGCACACGGCGTCGGCGACGAGAGCCGTCGCCTCGGGGACGTTGAGCCGCAGCCCCCTGGCCCGCCGGGCCCGGGCCAACTCGGCCGCGCCGAACAGCAGCAGCCGGTCGCGTTCCGTCGGGGTCAGTCGCACCCGGCACCTCCTGACGCATGGGCTTTCGCGGGCCTCCTGTCGACCTGCGCACCGCGAGCGCCCGACGGACGCCAGCAGTTAGAGCGTCACTCTAACGTGACGCGAAGCCGGGGGGAAGCCTTGATCTGTGGCGCGTACTGCAGCACATTGAACGCATCCCTCACTTAGAGCAGCACTCTAATCGCGCACCGAACCCACCGCTCAGCGCCCAGGGAGTCCCGCGCATGGAGATCGAGCAGCACGGCGTCGACACCATTCCGGAGGAGGACCGCACCGGCCGCCCGCGCGACGTGGTCAGCTTCCTGCTCTCAGCGGGCCGTCGCGGCGGTCCTGTTCTGGTCCCTGTCCCGCCCGGCGGCACCCGCCCCCGCGCCGACCACGGCGGAGGAGCCGGCCGTGGCGGTCTGAGTGACGTGGTCCGCACGGCCCGTCCCGGGGCAACGGCCGGGCGAACCGCAGGTCAACGGCGCGTGGCGGGGTGCTGTAGAACCTCTACAGCACCCTGCCACGGGCTTCTGTGACATCGCGGCTGGCGTGCCCCTGCCGGTGGGTGGTTCTGTCCAGCGCAGCCATGAATATCGGGCGGAGACTGTGCGAATCCAACGACAGGATTCCCGCGTCCCGTTTCGTAGGGTCTATACATGACCGATCTCTCCCCGACCCCGGAGGCCGCCCCCGTGGCCGCGACGGACGCACGCGGCCGTACGGCCGAACTGCACGCCATCCGCGAGCAGGCCCGGCGGGGCCCGAGTGAGCGGGCCACCGAGGCACAGCACGCCAAGGGCAAGCTGACCGCCCGGGAGCGGATCGCTCTGCTGCTGGACGAGGGCACGTTCCGCGAGGTCGAGCCGCTGCGCCGGCACCGCGCGACGGGTTTCGGCCTGGAGGCCAAGCGGCCCTACAGCGACGGCGTGGTCACCGGCTGGGGGACCGTCCACGGCCGGACGGTCTTCGTCTACGCCCACGACTTCCGCATCTTCGGCGGCGCCCTCGGTGAGGCCCACGCCACCAAGATCCACAAGATCATGGACATGGCCATCTCGGCGGGGGCGCCGTTGGTGTCCCTCAACGACGGGGCCGGAGCCCGCATTCAGGAAGGCGTCTCGGCACTCGCCGGGTACGGCGGCATCTTCCAGCGCAACACGCGGGCCTCGGGCGTCATCCCGCAGATCTCCGTCATGCTCGGCCCCTGCGCCGGCGGTGCCGCCTACTCCCCGGCGCTGACGGACTTCGTGTTCATGGTCCGCGACACCTCGCAGATGTTCATCACCGGGCCGGACGTCGTGAAGGCCGTCACCGGCGAGGACATCAGCCAGAACGGCCTCGGCGGCGCGGACGTGCACGCGGGGACCTCCGGCGTCTCCCACTTCGCCTACGACGACGAGGAGACGTGCCTGGAGGAGGTCCGCTACCTGCTCTCGCTGCTGCCGCAGAACAACCGGGAGAACCCGCCCACCGTCGTCACGGAGGACCCGGCCGACCGGCGCGGCGACTCGTTGCTCGACCTCGTCCCGGCGGACGGCAACCGGCCGTACGACATGCGCAAGGTGATCGAGGAGCTCGTCGACGACGGCGACTTCCTGGAGGTCCACGAGCGCTGGGCGGAGAACATCATCTGCGCCCTCACCCGCATGGACGGGCAGGTCGTCGGCATCGTGGCCAACCAGCCGCAGTCCCTGGCGGGCGTGCTGGACATCCACTCCTCGGAGAAGGCCGCCCGCTTTGTTCAGATGTGCGATGCTTTCAACATTCCGATCGTGACCCTGCTCGACGTGCCGGGCTTCCTGCCCGGTGTGGACCAGGAGCACGGCGGCATCATCCGGCACGGGGCGAAGCTGCTGTACGCGTACTGCAACGCCACGGTGCCGCGGGTCTCGGTCGTCCTGCGCAAGGCGTACGGCGGCGCGTACATCGTCATGGACAGCCAGTCCATCGGCGCCGACCTGACCTACGCCTGGCCGACCAACGAGATCGCGGTGATGGGTGCGGAGGGAGCGGCCGGGGTGATCTTCCGCCGGCAGATCGCCGAGGCCGACGACCCCGAGGCCATGCGCGCCCACATGGTCAAGGAGTACAAGACCGAGCTGATGCACCCCTACTACGCCGCCGAGCGCGGCCTGGTGGACGACGTCATCGACCCGGCAGAGACCCGCGAGGTGCTGATCCGCTCGCTGGCCATGCTCCGCACCAAGCACGCCGACCTGCCGTCGCGCAAGCACGGCAACCCCCCGCAGTGACCCTGCCGCACCGACCCCGCCGAAGTGAGACGGACGAAAGGAACTCCTCCGTGAGCACGAGCGAAGCCGCCAGCCTGGTCCGCGTCGAGAAGGGCCGCGCCAGTGACGAGGAACTGGCCGCCGTCACCGCCATCCTGATGGCCCGTGCGGCCGGCCAGGGCGCCGCGCACCCGGGTGACGCGCACCGGACGTCCCGGACCCCGGCCCGCTGGCGTCGGCTGGAGCGCTCGCCGGGCTTCCGCGCCCCGCACAGCTGGCAGCTCTGACGCGCCCGGCCCGGGCCCGGCGCCCGGGTCGGCGGCACGTCCCACCGCACACCGCGAGGGGCCCGCACCGATCGTCGGATCGGTGCGGGCCCCTCGCGGTCGTGCCCTCAGTGCTGCGGTGCGTCGATCAACGTGGTGCGGCGCGGGTTGGCCGTCTCGACGGGGAGCTCGGTGCCGTGGTCGTGGCCCTCCGGCAGCAGCTCGTCCGCGTCCGTGAGGTGGGCCAGCGTGGTGCGCTGGGGGTTGGCGACGCTACGCGTGCTCAGTGTCGTCTTCACGGTGACTGTGCCTCTTGTCTGTGACGGACGTGTGTATGGACGGAAGCAAATCACGAGAGTAAAACGATCTGCCCATCACATGGTCGTTACAGTCACTTCAAACCTTGTGAGTTTGCTCACCCGGTACAGGACATAACGGGCAAAGCGCCGCGCGTTTCGCAGAGCGAAAACGGCATGAATGCCACTTACTTGGACGTTCCACGCCGGTGTATTACGAGCGGGACAGTGGGTGCACCTGACCGTCTGGTGGGCAAATGTCCGAACTCTGGGCTTCCGCTTCTCGCCACACGTGATCTTTCGCGCGCGTAGCGTCACGTCGGTCACAGGCTGGATCGTGGCCCTTGTTGGGAGATCGGGCACTGTGCTGGAATCTCACGGACCGCCGCAGGACTTCAGCCGGCGCGCAAGGGGCGCACAGCAGCGCCGCGCGGCGGGTTGACGGCCCGCGCCGGTCACTCACGACCGTCGGTCGGGCCCCGGCCCGCCGACTCAATACCGTCTCCCCGTCTCGGGGGGACGCCTGGTCCAGAGGTTGCGACGCTAGTGCAGGGACGTTTCAAGAGGGATGGCAGCGCTGCCGGGAAGCCGGAGTTGCGCGGAACAGGCGACCGCGGCTCCGCCCCTCAGCGCGCGCAGGACGGCGGGCCCGACGCCGTCGCCCCGGACGCCAAGGACGGCCGCGGGCCGATGACGTCGTCGGTGTCGCCGGTGTCGTCGGCCGAACCGGTCGGCACGGACGGCGAGGGCGCGGCGGCCGGCGGCACCCGTGAGCCGAGCAGCACCGGCTCGCGGCTCGCCCTGCGTAACTGGCGGATCAGCACCCGCCTGGTCTCGCTGCTGGCCCTGCCCGTCGCCGCGGCCACGGTGCTCGGTGGCATCCGTATCGCGGACGCCACCAGTGAGGTCGAGCAGCTGGAGAACATGCGGCTGCTGACCGAGATGACCGAGCAGGCCACCCAGCTCGCCATCGCCCTGCAGGAGGAGCGCGACCGCTCCGCCGGCCCGCTCACCGCTCACGGCAACGCCAAGGACGACACCGTCGTCGGTCCGCGCGAGACCACCGACCGGGCCCGCAAGGCGTTCAACGAGGCCAGCAACGCCCTGACCGTCGAGGGCGACCACCAGCTCACCGGTGTCCAGGCGACGATCATCGACATCGGCCGCCAGCTCAACACGATCAAGAACATCCGGGAACGCGCCTACGACGATCCCAAGGCCGTCGCCGACACCGTCAGCGAGTACAACTCCCTGATCGAGTCGCTGCTCGCCCTCTCGCAGGACATGGCCCAGGCCACCAGCAACCCGGAGATGATCCAGAGCACCCGCGCGCTGGCGGCCTTCTCCACGGCCAAGGAGTACGCCTCCATCCAGCGGGCCGTCATCAGCGCCGGCCTCGCCCACCCCAAGGGCCCGCAGCTCTCCGACAACGACCGCCGCTACGGCCGGACGGCGAACGAGAACGAGACCGCGTACCTCAACCGCTTCAGCGTCATCTACGGCACCGAGAAGTCCGCCGAGCTGACCGAGCCCCTCAGCGGCGGCGACGTCAACATCACCTCGGCCAACGAGTACGCCGACCGCGTCTTCAAGCGGCCCCACGGCATCAAGGCCGAGGCCCGCTCCTACATGGACTGGTACGACCAGGACCGCACCAAGATCGACGCGATGAAGCGCATCGAGCAGACCCTGCTCGACGAGATGGACGACCAGGCCCGCGAGCTGCGTTCCGAGGCGCAGCAGGACGCCCTCATCAACGGTGCCGTCATCCTGCTCGTGCTCGGCATCTCGCTCGCCGGCGCGTTCGTCGTCGCCCGCTCCATGGTGCGCTCGCTGCGCCGCCTCCAGGACACCGCGCAGGAAGTGGCCCGACAGCGGCTGCCCGAGCTCGTCAAGCAGCTCTCCGAGGCCGACCCGCAGGACGTCGACACCACGGTCGAGTCCGTCGGTGTCCACAGCCGGGACGAGATCGGCCAGGTCGCCGCGGCGTTCGACGACGTCCACCGCGAGGCCGTCCGGCTCGCCGGTGACCAGGCCATGCTGCGGGGCAACGTCAACGCGATGTTCACCAACCTCTCGCGCCGCAGCCAGGGCCTGATCCAGCGCCAGCTCTCGCTCATCTCCGAGCTGGAGTCCCGCGAGGCCGACCCGGACCAGCTCTCCTCGCTGTTCAAGCTCGACCACCTCGCCACCCGCATGCGCCGTAACGGCGAGAACCTCCTCGTCCTCGCCGGTGAGGAGCCCGGCCGCCGGTGGACGCGACCGGTGCCGCTGGTCGACGTCCTGCGCGCCGCCGCCTCCGAGGTGGAGCAGTACGAGCGCATCGAGCTCAGCTCCGTGCCGAGCACCCAGGTGGCCGGACGCGTCGTCAACGACCTCGTGCACCTGCTCGCCGAGCTGCTGGAGAACGCGACGTCGTTCTCCTCGCCGCAGACCAAGGTCAAGGTCACCGGCCACGCCCTGCCGGACGGCCGGGTGCTGGTGGAGATCCACGACACCGGCATCGGCCTGTCCCCCGAGGATTTGGCGGCGATCAACGACCGGCTGGCCAACCCGCCGACGGTGGACGTCTCCGTCTCCCGCCGCATGGGCCTGTTCGTGGTCGGTCGTCTGTCGCTGCGGCACGGCATCCGCATCCAGCTCCGCCCCTCCGACTCCGGCGGCACGACCGCGCTCGTCATGCTGCCCGTCGAGGTCAGCCACGGCGCCAAGCCCAAAACGCCCGCACCCGGCGGACAGGGCGGCCCCGGCGGTCCGGGCGCCGGTGGCGGCATGGCCGCCGCCACCCTCCAGCGCGAGCCCTCCGGCGGCTCCGGCCCCTCCGGTCCGTCGGTCCCGGGCAGCAAGCTCGGCGCCCTCCACACCAGGGGCCAGGTCTCCGGCGGCGCACGTCCCGCGCTCCCGGCCAACGCGGGCGCGGCCGGTCCGGGCTCCGGCCAGGGCGGCAGGGGCGGCCCCGGTCACCCCGGGCAGGGCGGCCACTCCGGGCAGAACGGCCCGGGCTCGGGCGGCTTCCCGGCCGGCGGCCCCGGCGGCCGTCCCGGGCCGGGCACCTCCGGCGGCCGGCCCGCTCCCGGCGCCCCGGGCCCGCGTCCGGTCGGCGGACCGCCCTCCGGCCAGCGCCCCGGTGGCCACCCCGGCCCGGCCGGTCGTGGCCCCGCAGGGCGCGGTGCCGACCACCGCCCCGCCGCTCCGCAGGGCGGGCCCGGCACCCCGTCCGGCCCCCCGGCGCCCCGTCCCGTCGCGGAACTGCCGCCGCGCGACAGCCGTCCCGCCCCCTCGGCGCCGACGGACCGGCCGGGCGGCCAGCGTCCGAGCTGGGCCCGTGAGGACGCCGAGCGCATACCCGGCGCGCGTGACGGCCAGGACGTGCCGCGCGGCCACGACGACCCCGAGTCCACCGGCGGCCACCCCCTGCCCGTCACCCCGGCCGACCGGTCCGGCGCCGCGCCGCCCGAGCGGCGTGACGACACCACCGAGCTGGACCTGCCGGTCGCTCCGACGGCGTCCGCCGACATCCGGACGCCGATCTTCGAGGAGATGGAGTCCCACTGGTTCTCCTCCCGGGCCCCGGGCCGCGAGGAGCGGCCGGAGCCGCGGCCGGCCCCCGCCGTCGGCGGCGGACCGCGTCCCGCTCGGACGGCCCCCGGGCCGCAGGGCCACGCCAACGGGCACACCGCTGCCGGGGCGCCCCCCGAGGCCGCCTGGCAGTCCTCGCCCAACGACGAACGGTGGCGGCGCGCGGAGCAGTTGCGCGAGCCCTCCGCCGGCGGAATCACCACCTCGGGTCTGCCGCGTCGGGTGCCCCGGGCCAACCTGGTCGAGGGCACCGCACAGCAGCAGGGCGACACCCGGTCCGGTCCGCAGGTCTCCCGCTCGCCCGACGACGTGCGCGGCCGGCTGACCAACCTCCGTCGTGGCATCCAGCAGGGCCGTCAGGCCGGCGGAGCCTCGGACAGCACCAACCGGGGCTCCGGCCCCACGTACCGGCAGGAGCGTTAGTTGAGTCCGATGAGCCAGGCGGCGCGGAACCTGAACTGGTTGATCACGAATTTCGTGGACAACACCCCGGGGGTCTCCCACACGGTGGTGGTCTCGGCGGATGGTCTTCTTCTGGCGATGTCCGAGGGTTTTCCGCGGGATCGTGCCGATCAGTTGGCGGCGGTGGCGTCGGGTCTGACGTCCTTGACCCAGGGTGCGTCGCGGATCTTCGAGGGTGGGCCGGTCAATCAGACGGTGGTGGAGATGGAGCGTGGTTTCCTCTTCATCATGGCGATCTCGGACGGTTCGTCGCTGGCGGTGCTGGCGCATCCTGACGCGGACATCGGTCTGGTGGGGTACGAGATGGCACTCCTGGTCGACCGGGCCGGTACGGTACTGACCCCGGAGCTCCGCTCCGAACTGCAAGGCAGCATCCTGAACTGAACACACGCTCCCCCCACATGAGCACCACAGTCCGTTTCGACGACCTCATGCCTCGCCCGGAGGAGCCATGACCACCCCGCCCGCGTCAGATCCGTACGGTATGGATCACCACATGTCGTACGACGACGACGGCGACCAGCCGCTGGTCCGCCCGTACGCGATGACCGGTGGCCGCACCCGGCCGCGCTACCAGCTCGCCATCGAAGCCCTGGTGAGCAACACGGCGGACCCGGGGATGATGGACGGGCTGCTGCCCGAGCACCAGCGGATCTGCCACCTGTGCCGCGAGGTGAAGTCGGTCGCCGAGATATCGGCGCTGCTCGGTATCCCGCTCGGGGTGGCCCGCATTCTCGTCGCCGACCTCGCCGAGGCCGGGCTCGTGGCCATCCACCAGCCCGGCGGCGGCGGAGAGCCCGGCGGTGCCCCGGACGTGACACTGCTCGAAAGGGTGCTCAGTGGACTTCGCAAGCTCTAGCGGTGCCTCCCGCTCCACCACCTCCGCGAAGATCGTGGTGGCCGGTGGGTTCGGCGTGGGCAAGACGACCTTCGTGGGCGCCGTGTCGGAGATCAACCCGCTGCGTACCGAGGCGGTGATGACGTCGGCGTCCGCCGGTATCGACGACCTCAGCCATACCGGCGGCAAGACGACGACCACCGTGGCCATGGACTTCGGCCGGATCACGCTCGACGACGACCTGATCCTGTACCTGTTCGGGACGCCGGGGCAGGACCGGTTCTGGTTCATGTGGGACGACCTGGTGCGCGGTGCGATCGGTGCCGTCGTGCTCGTCGACACCCGGCGTCTGGCCGACTGCTTCCCGGCCGTGGACTACTTCGAGAACAGCGGGCTCCCCTTCGTCGTCGCCCTCAACGGCTTCGACGGCCACCAGCCCTATCGGCCGGAGGAGGTGCGCGAGGCGCTGCAGATCGGCCCGGGCACCCCGATCATCACCACCGACGCCCGGCACCGCGCCGACGCGAAGAGCGCGCTGATCACCCTCGTGGAGCACGCCCTCCTCGCCCGGCTGCGCTGAGCCCGGACCCCGCTCGACCCGGCGGTGACAAGGCTGTGTGGTTGGCCACACCGCCTTGTCACCGTGCTCACAACCCTTCATAACGTTTCGACAGAGAATTGCGGAAACCCGACCACGGGCGGCGAGCGCGGCACTGCACTCTGCGTACGTTCCTCCCGCCGTTCGCCGACAAAAGCTCCTTGTGTCCGCTTTTGTCGATTGAAGGTTCCGTGAATGCGTAGTCGATAGTCGCGTTTTCAAGTGTTTGGAAAGCGCCCCCGGACGTGCTGGAATTCGCTGAACTCAGCAGTAGTCGCGGCACGTCGAGGCCGAAGTGCCGACGCCGAGAGGTTTGGTCGAGTGAGGCGAAGCAAGACGGCGCCCCCGCCGCCGGAGTCGCGGGGCAACTTCACCCCGCGCGGTGCGGCCGGTCCCCCCGGGCCCGCCGAACCGGCCGGGGACAGCGCGGGCGGAGGAGACTCCAGCAAGTTCGCCGTGCGGAACTGGCGCGTGGCCACCCGGCTGAACGCGATCCTGCTCATACCCGTGGTCGTCGCGCTCATCTTCGGCGGCTTCCGCGTGCAGAGCTCCGTCGCGACGCTGAGCGAGGCCCAGGACGCCGAGGCCACGGCCGAACTCGTCCGGGCCGCCGCGTCCTACGGCCACGCGCTCCTCGACGAGCGTGACCGCACCGCCGCACCCCTGCTGAAGGGCGACGAGGACGCCCCCGAGGTCCTGGAGGCCCGGGAGGCCACCGACGAGGCCAAGAACGCGTTCGACGAGGCCGCCGAGAACGCCCCGCAGACACCCAGCCTCGAACGCCGCCTCAACGCCGTCCGCGACGTCGAGTCGCGACTCGGACCCCTCCGGGAGGCCGCCTACAGCGAGGAGCTGGGCGGGGTGGAGACCGAGCTCGGCTACGTCGAGGTGCAGCACCCGCTGATGAACCTCTCCAACGAGCTGGGCCTGGGCACCGGCAACATCACCTCCTACGGCCGGACCGTCTACGCCATCTCCCTCGCCAAGGCCGCCGAGTCCCTCACCCGCTCCATCGGTACGCATCTGCTGGTGGAGCGGGGGCCGGGCGAGGAGGACGAGCAGGCCCAGCTCCTGGCCTTCTCCTCCTACGCGTACCTGGAGAAGATCGCCCTCACCGAGTACACCAACGCGGGCACCGAGGAGGACGTGCAGCGGCTCCGCTCCGAGCTGGGTGGACTGGAGAGCCAGGCCCAGCGGAACGCCGCCGAGGCCGAGGCGTCGGCCGAGGCCGCCGGGCGCGACTTCGTCACCCCGCCGCCGTTCGAGGAGATGGTGAACCTCATCGCCTCCGGCACCTCCGTGGAGGAGCTGGCCGAGCGCGGCGTCACCGCCGAGGTCTGGTACCAGGCCACCACGGCCAAGTTCGACGTGTACCGGGGTATCGAACAGGACCTGGCAAACCGGGCCGTGGCCGAGTCGCAGGAGATCGCGGCCGACGCCAAGACGGAGGCCATCGTCAACTCCGTCATCGTGCTCGTCGCCCTGCTGCTGGCGTTCATCATCGCCGGCCTGATGGCACGCTCGATGAGCAAGTCGATGATCCGGCTGCGCACGGCCGCCTTCGACGTCGCCGAGCAGCGGCTCCCGATGCTCGTCGACCAGCTCTCGCGGACCGACCCCGGCCGTGTCGACACCCAGGTCCAGCCGATCGACATCGACACCAAGGACGAGATCGGCGAGGTCGCCCGCGCCTTCGACCAGGTGCACCGCGAGGCGGTCCGGCTGGCGTCCGAGCAGGCACTGCTCCGCGGCAACGTCAACGCGATCTTCACCAACCTCTCCAGCCGCAACCAGGGCCTCATCGAGCGCCAGCTCGGCCTGATCACCGACCTGGAGAACAACGAGGCGGATCCGGACCAGCTGGAGAGCCTCTTCAAGCTCGACCACCTGGCCACCCGCATGCGTCGCAACGGCGAGAACCTGCTCGTCCTCGCGGGGGAGGAGCCCGGCCGCCGCTGGAACCAGCCCGTCCCGCTCGTGGACGTGCTGCGCGCGGCCTCCTCCGAGGTGGAGCAGTACGAGCGCATCGAGATCACCGGCGTTCCCGAGAGCGAGATCCACGGCTCCGTCGTCACCGACCTCGTGCACCTGCTCGCCGAGCTGCTGGAGAACGCGACGTCGTTCTCCTCGCCGCAGACGAAGGTCAAGGTCACCGCGACCCGGCTGCCGGACGGCCGCGTCATGATCGAGATCCACGACAAGGGCATCGGCCTCACGGCCGAGGACTTCGCGGACATCAACCACAAGCTGGCCAACCCGCCCACGGTCGACGCCGCGATCTCCCAGCGCATGGGCCTGTTCGTGGTCGGACGCCTCGCCGACCGGCACGGCATCCGCGTCCAGCTCCGCCCCTCGGGCGAGCAGGCCGGGACGACGTCGTTGGTGATGCTGCCCGAGGCCATCACCCACGGCGGTGGCGGCGAGGCGCTGATCGAGGAGGACTTCACCGTCTCCCGGATCATGCCGGAGGCGGCCCCCGACGGGCCGTCCGCCGTGCCCGCCGCCCCCACCGCCGCCCAGCTCGGCTTCGACGACAGCCGCTACGCCGGCTCCTCCGTCTCCGTGCCGGACGACCTCTCCGCGCTCGCCCCGGCGGACCGGTCGCAGCACGCCGACGAGCGGCGTTCCGCCCTGGAGCAGGAGTCCGACGCGGCGGAGGGCTACGCGGGTCCGCCCGCGGACGGCGGTCAGGCCGGTTACGGGCAGAGCGCCCCCTACGACCAGCGGACCGGCTACGCGCACGGCGAAGCCCCGGGCCGTGAGTTCGGCGCCGGTTACGGCGAGCAGGACCGGTACGACGGACAGGACGCGTACGATCCCTACGACCAGCAGCAGGCCGGCCAGGACCCGTACGTGCAGGAAGGTTACGCCCAGGACGGCTACGGCCGGGACGGCTACGACCGGGGTGACTACGCGTCGGGCTATCCGGCCCAGGACGGCGCCGCCCAGCAGGGCTACGACGCCTCTGACCACGGCGCGCGGGCCGCGTACGATGAGACCGCGCAGCTGCCGCAGGTCGGACCCGGGGCACCCGCCTACGGCGCGGGAGCCTCCGGCGGCCAGGGGGAGCCCTCCGTGTTCGGCGTCCGGCCCGACCCGGCCGGGACTCCCGCACCGCCCGGGGAGCGCGTAGGCTTCGAACGCCCCCTCGGCTCGACGACCGGCTCCGTCACCAACGCCGGTCTGCCTCGCCGCGAGAAGCGGTCGGCGTCGACCGAGGCGGGCCTGCCGGTGCGGCAGCCGTCGCCCCGGCAGGACGTGCCCGCGCCCGCCGAGGAGCCTGAGCCGTCCGAGTGGCGCTCGTCCAACGACGACCGTTGGGACCGCGCGGAACAGTCGCGCGAGCCCAGGGCCGGTGGTATCACCACCTCCGGCCTGCCACGAAGGGTGGCCGGGGCCAACCTCATCGAGGGCGCCACGGACACGACGGACCACGGAGGCCCACAGGTCTCCCGGGCCCCCGAGGACGTCCGGGGCAGGCTGAGTAACCTGCACCGTGGCGTACGCCGAGGACGCGGTTCGACCACCCAGAACCCGCAGACCGATCGACCGGGCTACAACCCCGGCAGCACCTACGAGCAGGAGCGTTAGTGTGAGCCCGATGAGCCAGGCGGCGCAGAACCTCAACTGGTTGATCACTAACTTCGTGGAGAACACCCCCGGGGTCTCCCACACCGTCGTCGTCTCGGCGGATGGTCTTCTTCTGGCGATGTCCGAGGGTTTTCCGCGGGATCGTGCCGATCAGTTGGCAGCGGTGGCGTCGGGTCTGACGTCGTTGACCCAGGGTGCGTCGCGGATCTTCGAGGGTGGGCCGGTCAATCAGACGGTGGTGGAGATGGAGCGTGGTTTCCTCTTCATCATGGCGATCTCGGACGGTTCGTCGCTGGCGGTGTTGGCGCATCCTGACGCGGACATCGGTCTGGTGGGGTACGAGATGGCACTCCTGGTCGACCGGGCCGGTACGGTACTGACCCCGGAGCTCCGCTCCGAACTGCAAGGAAGTCTTCTCAACTAACAGACAACCAGTGCGCATCGAGTGTCCCGCACCTTAAAGTTCGGGGACGCGGGAGCCCCCCGCGGCTCGGGCCACGGCCCCGAACCCAGTGGTAGGCCCCGCGAACGGCAGTTGGAGGAGGAAACGTGACAACGCCCCAAGGCGGTCCGTACGGCGGCGAACAGCAGCCGGAGCACGACTTCGGCTACGCGCGGTACAACTTCCCCTCCACGCCCAGCCAGCACCAGCAGCAGCCGCCGCAGGAGCCCCGGCAGCCACAGCACCGCGCGCCGCAGCGCGGGGCACACGACGCGCCCCCCGCCCACTCCGGCTCCGACGTGGGCGGGGGCGGCCAGCCCCACCCCCTGGTGCGTCCGTACGCGATGACCGGCGGACGCACCCGGCCGCGCTACCAGCTCGCCATCGAGGCACTGGTCAGCACGACCGCCGACCCCGCCCGGCTCCAGGGCCAGCTTCCGGAACACCAGCGGATCTGCCGCCTGTGCTACGAGATCAAGTCGGTGGCGGAGGTCTCCGCACTCCTCGCCATCCCCCTCGGCGTAGCCCGCATCCTCGTCGCCGACCTCGCCGAGGCCGGGCTCGTCGCCATCCATCAGCCCGGCGGTGACGAGTCCGCCGGTGGTCAGCCAGACGTGACACTGCTCGAAAGGGTGCTCAGTGGACTTCGCAAGCTCTAGCGGTGCCTCCCGCTCCACCACCTCCGCGAAGATCGTGGTGGCCGGTGGGTTCGGCGTGGGCAAGACGACCTTCGTGGGCGCCGTGTCGGAGATCAATCCACTGCGCACCGAAGCCGTCATGACCTCCGCCTCCGCCGGCATCGACGACCTCACCCACACCGGTGACAAGACGACGACCACCGTGGCCATGGACTTCGGCCGGATCACGCTCGACCAGGACCTGATCCTGTACCTGTTCGGGACGCCGGGGCAGGACCGGTTCTGGTTCATGTGGGACGACCTGGTGCGCGGTGCGATCGGTGCCGTCGTGCTCGTCGACACCCGGCGTCTGGCCGACTGCTTCCCGGCCGTGGACTACTTCGAGAACAGCGGGCTCCCCTTCGTCATCGCCCTCAACGGCTTCGACGGCCACCAGCCCTACAGCCCCGAGGAGGTGCGCGAGGCGCTGCAGATCGGCCCGGACACGCCGATCATCACCACCGACGCCCGGCACCGCGCCGACGCGAAGAGCGCGCTGATCACCCTCGTGGAGCACGCCCTCATGGCCCGCCTGCGCTGACGCGGGCACCGCCGCCCCCGGCCGCACGGGCCCGGGGGCGGGCCCGTCACGGCCGCGAGGCGACCGGTGAACGGCAGCGGATACGCTGAGTCCTCACCGTCCGTCCGAGGCCACCGAAGGGTCACCGCACCGTGCGCATCGCCAGATTCTCCATCGACGGCAACGTCGGATTCGGCGTCGTGGAGGGCGACGCCGACACCGAGCCCGGACTCGTGCTCGACATCATCAAGGGGCACCCCTTCGGCGAGTTCGAGCGCTCCGGCCAGAAGGTCCCGCTCGGCCAGGTGCGGCTGCTCGCCCCCGTCCTCCCCAGCAAGGTCGTGGCCGTCGGCCGCAACTACGCGGAGCACGCCAAGGAGCTGGGACACACCGTCCCCGAGACCCCGGTGGTCTTCTTCAAGCCCTCCACCTCGGTCGTCGGCCCCGGCGACCCGGTGGCATACCCGGCGTTCTCCGCCGACGTCCAGCACGAGGCCGAACTCGCCGTCGTCATCGGGCGCATGTGTCACCAGGTGCCGCGAGAGCGCGTCGCCGAAGTGATCCTCGGCTACACCTGCGCCAACGACCTCACCGCGCGCGACGTCCAGCGCGGCGAGGAGCAGTGGGCGCGGGCGAAGGGCTTCGACGGCTCCTGCCCGCTCGGCCCCTGGGTCGAGACCGAGCTGGACCCCGCCGACGTCGCCGTGGCCTGCACGGTCAACGGTGAACAGCGGCAGCTGGGCCGCACCGGCGAGATGGTCCGTTCCGTGGCCGACCTCGTCGTGCACATCAGTGAGGCGATGACCCTCCTGCCCGGCGACGTCATCCTCACCGGCACCCCCGCGGGCGTCGGCCCCCTCAACGTCGGCGACGAGGTCGCCGTCACCATCGAAGGCATCGGCACTCTCACCAACAAGGTGATCAAGCGTGGCTAGCGCAACCACCCCGGCACCCGTCCGGGTCCGTTTCTGTCCCTCGCCGACCGGCAACCCGCACGTGGGCCTGGTCCGCACCGCCCTGTTCAACTGGGCGTTCGCCCGCCACCACGGCGGCACGCTGGTGTTCCGCATCGAGGACACCGACGCCGCAAGGGACTCGGAGGAGTCCTACCAGCAGCTCCTGGACTCCATGCGGTGGCTCGGGTTCGACTGGGACGAGGGTCCCGAGATCGGCGGCCCGCACGCGCCGTACCGGCAGTCGCAGCGCATGGATCTCTACGCCGACGTGGCGCGGAAGCTGCTCGACGCCGGGCACGCCTATCGCTGCTACTGCACGACGGAGGAGCTGGACGCCCGCCGCGAGGCCGCCCGCAAGGCCGGCCGCCCCTCCGGGTACGACGGGCTGTGCCGCGACCTGAGCGCGGAGCGGGTCGCCGCGTACGAGGCCGAGGGCCGCACGGCCGTCGTGCGCTTCAAGATGCCCGACGAGGCGATCACCTTCACCGACCTGGTCCGCGGCGAGCTGACCTTCCAGCCGGAGAACGTGCCCGACTTCGGCATCGTCCGGGCCAACGGCGCACCGCTGTACACGCTGGTCAACCCGGTCGACGACGCGCTGATGGAGATCACCCACGTGCTGCGGGGTGAGGACCTGCTGTCCTCCACCCCGCGCCAGATCGCCCTGTACCGGGCGCTCGCGGAGATCGGCGTCGGCAACGGCGGCACCCCGCAGTTCGGCCACCTGCCCTACGTGATGGGCGAGGGCAACAAGAAGCTGTCCAAGCGGGACCCGGAGTCCTCGCTCAACCTCTACCGCGAGCGCGGCTTCCTGCCGGCCGGGCTGCTCAACTACCTCTCCCTGCTCGGCTGGTCGCTGGCGGAGGACCGGGACATCTTCTCGATGGACGAGATGGTCGCCGCCTTCGAGATCACGGCGGTGAACGCCAATCCGGCCCGCTTCGACCTGAAGAAGTGCGAGGCCATCAACGCCACGCATCTGAGGGAGATGCCGGTCGCCGAGTTCGCCGCCGCGTGCGAGCCGTGGCTCAGGGCGCCGTTCGCCCCGTGGAAGCCCGAGGCGTTCGACCGGGCGGCCTTCGACGAGCTGGCGCCGCTGGCCCAGACCCGGCTGACCGTCCTGTCCGACATCACGGCCAACGTGGACTTCCTGTTCCTGGACGAGCCGGTGCGGGACGAGGCCTCCTGGGCCAAGGCGATGAAGCCCGGGGCGGAGGCCCTGCTCGCCACGGCCCGGGAGAGGCTCGCGGCGGCCGAGTGGAACGCCGAGGCCCTGAAGGCCGCCGTCCTCGCGGCCGGCGAGGAGCACGGGCTCAAGCTCGGGAAGGCGCAGGCCCCCGTCCGGGTCGCCGTCACCGGCCGCACCGTCGGCCTCCCGCTGTTCGAGTCGCTGGAGGTCCTGGGCCGCGAGCGCACCCTGGCCCGCGTCGACGCCGCCCTGGCGCAGCTGTCGGCCTGACGGCGGCGTCGTGCCGGGTGGGGCCGGACGGGGACGTCCGGCCCCACCCGGCGCCGGGGGACGCGGGCGGAGCGGCACAACCCGTTTTGGAGCACCGCACGCGATCGGGTAATGTTCTTCCTGTCGCCGAGCGGGGCAGGCCGAAAGGCCGGAACACCGGGAGGCGGCTCACCTGGACGAAACCCCCACCGGGGGTTGCGTTTTGGTGGGGTATGGTGTAATTGGCAGCACGACTGATTCTGGTTCAGTTAGTCTAGGTTCGAGTCCTGGTACCCCAGCGCGATCTTTCTCAGCAAGATCGATGCCCCCGTTGTGTAGCGGCCTAGCACGCCGCCCTCTCAAGGCGGTAGCGCCGGTTCGAATCCGGTCGGGGGTACTGGCTCTCTCCGAGAGCCGTGCTGGGGCCCCCGTTGTGTAGCGGCCTAGCACGCCGCCCTCTCAAGGCGGTAGCGCCGGTTCGAATCCGGTCGGGGGTACTCGATCGACGAAGGCCCGCACCTCACGGTGCGGGCCTTCGCGCTGTTCAGGTCCGGGTGCCGGGGCCGTCGGCGTACCGGAGGGTCGCCTCCTCGGCGTGCGCCATGCGCCGCAGGCCGAGCAGAACCGGCTCGTAGAGCACGGTCAGGGCCACGGCCGCCTCCAGTTGCGTGGTGGGCGCCTCGAAGCGCTCGACGAGGTCCATGTCGTGCGCGGCCAGCTCGCCCGCGAGACGGGCGTAGGGCATGAGGTGCTCCAGTGAGCACGGGTAGCCGAGCTGCATGAGCGTGGCCACGGCCGCCACCAGCATCTCCTGGCCCACCGTGGCGCTCACCCGGTTCCAGCCGAGCTCCTCCCGCAGCTCGGCGACGCGGTGGCCGGCGGCCTTGAGCACCTCGGGCCCGGCCGTCGAGCCGCGGCCCGGTGGGAGTGACTCGACGGCGGTACCGAGCCGTGCGTCCTGCGGTAGCGACTCGTCCTCGATGGCGTCCAGCACTTCCCTCGCCCTGGCCACGGGCACCCGCCCCACCTGGATGAGGGCGCGCACGAGGCCCAGCCGCCGCAGGTGCTCCTCGCCGTACTCGGCCTGCGTCGCCGTGACCCGCTCGCCGGGCGGGAGGAGCCCCTCCCGGAGGTAGTACTTGATCGTCGCGGTCGGCACCCCGCTGCGTTCGCTCAGTTCGGCCAGTCTCATGGCGGTGATGCTCCGTCGTCGGTGTTCACCCGTGAGGGGCCTTGCGCCCGCCGGGGGAGAGTGGCACTATCCAATCATGGGATAGCGGCGCTATCCAAGATGGGTGTCAGTGGCAGAGCCAGCAGCAGTGCCGGTGCGCACAGGAGCGAGGGGGATGGGTGCGATGAGTGTCACGCTGAAGAAGGCGAAGACGGCGAGCGGGACGGCCAGGGCGAACAAGGTCATCGAGGGCCGGATGACCGCCGCTGCGGATGGGGGCGTCACCGTGTTCATGGTGGGGATGCGCATCAACAGGCCGCTCGCGGTCCGCAGCTGGTGGCCGGTGTTCACGGCGATGCCCCGCATGCTCAGGGAGCTGAGCGGGGACAGGGAGAGCGGGATGCTCGGATTCCGGCTCCTGAACGGCGGGCCACGGGTGCTCTACGTCGTCCAGTACTGGTCGTCCCACGAGAAGCTGACCGCGTACGCCTCCGCGCAGGACAGGGAGCACCGGCCGGCCTGGACAGCGTTCAACCGCCGGGCACGCCGGGCCGCCGGTGCGGTGGGGCTGTGGCACGAGACCTACGTCGTGCCCGCAGGAGCCCACGAGAGCGTCTACGTCTCCATGCCGCCCTTCGGGCTGGGTGCCGCCACCGGCGTCATACCGGTCGGGCGCACGGGGGAGCGGGCGGCCGCGCGGCTGCGGCTCGGCCCCTCGCCGCAGGGCTGAGCCGCAGCCAGGGAGGTTGCGGCGGGGTCGCTCGCGCCCCGGCGTGATCAGCCGCGCCGCAGGGCCTCCGACAGCCGGTTCGCGGCGTCGACGATCGCTTGGGCGTGCATGCGGCCCGGGTGCCGCGTGAGCCGCTCGATCGGTCCGGACACCGAGACGGCCGCCACGACGCGGTTGGACGGGCCGCGCACGGGGGCTGAGACGGAGGCCACGCCCGGTTCCCGTTCGCCGACGGACTGTGCCCAGCCTCGGCGTCGCACGCCGGAGAGGGCGGTCGCGGTGAACCGGGCCCCCTGGAGCCCGCGGTGCAGTCGTTCCGGCTCCTCCCAGGCCATGAGGATCTGGGCGGCCGAGCCGGCCTTCATCGGGAGCGTGGAGCCGACGGGAACGGTGTCGCGCAGACCGGAGAGCCGCTCGGCCGCCGCCACGCAGATGCGCATGTCGCCCTGGCGCCGGTAGAGCTGTGCGCTCTCCCCGGTGACGTCGCGGAGGTGCGTCAGGACGGGCCCGGCCGAGGCCAACAGACGGTCCTCGCCGGCCGCCGCGGCCAGTTCGGACAGGCGGGGGCCCAGGATGAACCTGCCCTGCATGTCCCGGGCGACGAAGCGGTGGTGCTCGAGAGCCACCGCGAGTCGGTGCGCCGTCGGTCGCGCCAGCCCGGTCGCGCTCACCAGCCCGGCGAGAGTGGCCGGACCGGACTCCAGAGCGCTCAGTACCAGAGCTGCCTTGTCGAGAACGCCCACACCACTTGAGGCGCCGCTAGAGTTGTCCATGCGTCGATACTCGCGTCTCACATTACGAAACGCAAGTTCAATATCTCCGGAAACCCGCCAGTCTGGAGTGACGGCCACCACCTGGGCATCCCCAGAGGCGGGGCAAAGATCTCTATATGTGGTCGGCGGCGCGGCCGACCGGAGGGATAGCGATGGGACGGACACTCGCGGAGAAGGTCTGGGACGACCATGTCGTTCGGCGTGTGGAGGGTGAGCCTGACCTGCTCTACATCGATCTTCATCTGCTGCACGAGGTGACCAGCCCGCAGGCCTTCGACGGTCTGCGCAAGAGCGGGCGCCAGGTGCGGCGCACCGACCTCACCATCGCCACCGAGGACCACAACACCCCGACCCTCGACATCGACAAGCCGATCGCCGACCCGGTCTCGCGCACCCAACTGGAGACCCTGCGCAAGAACTGCGCGGACTTCGGTGTGCGGCTGCACCCCCTGGGCGACGTCGAGCAGGGCGTCGTGCACGTGGTGGGCCCCCAGCTGGGGCTGACGCAGCCGGGAATGACCGTGGTGTGCGGTGACAGCCACACCTCCACGCACGGTGCCTTCGGAGCGCTGGCCTTCGGTATCGGCACCAGCCAGGTCGAGCACGTCCTGGCCACGCAGACGCTGCCGCTGGCACCGTTCAGGACGATGGCGATCACGGTCAACGGTGAACTGCCCGAGGACGTCACCGCCAAGGACCTCATCCTCGCCGTGATCGCGAAGATCGGCACCGGCGGCGGCCAGGGCTACGTCCTGGAATACCGTGGCGAGGCCATCGAGAAGCTGTCGATGGAAGCGCGGATGACCATCTGCAACATGTCCATCGAGGCCGGTGCCCGGGCGGGCATGATCGCTCCCGACGAGACCACCTTCGCCTATCTCCAGGGCCGCCCGCACGCGGCCGAGGGCGCCGACTGGGACGATGCCGTCGCGTACTGGCGGACGCTGCGGACGGACGACGACGCGGTGTTCGACCACGAGGTCGTCATCGAGGCCGCCGAACTGGCACCGTTCGTCACCTGGGGCACCAACCCCGGCCAGGGCGCACCGCTGTCCGCGAGCGTCCCGGACCCGGCCTCCTTCGCGGACGCCAGCGAGAAGCTCGCGGCGGAGAACGCCCTGACGTACATGGGCCTGTCGGCGGGCCAGCGCCTGCGGGACATCAAGGTCGACACCGTGTTCGTCGGCTCGTGCACCAACGGCCGCATCGAGGACCTGCGCTCGGCCGCCGCCGTCATCGAGGGCCGCAAGGTCGCCGACGGCGTGCGGATGCTGATCGTGCCCGGCTCCGTACGCGTCGCCCTCCAGGCGGTGGAGGAAGGGCTGGACAAGGTGTTCACCGCGGCGGGGGCCGAATGGCGGCACGCCGGTTGCTCGATGTGCCTCGGCATGAACCCCGACCAGCTGGCTCCCGGCGAGCGTTCGGCGTCCACCTCCAACCGCAACTTCGAGGGCCGGCAGGGCAAGGGCGGGCGGACCCACCTGGTCTCCCCGCCGGTGGCCGCCGCCACGGCGGTGCTCGGGCACCTCGCCTCGCCCGCCGACCTGTCCGACAACGCCGTGCCCGCGGGAGTCTGAACACCATGGAAGCCTTCACCACCCACACCGGCCGGGCCGTTCCGCTGCGCCGCAGCAACGTCGACACCGACCAGATCATCCCCGCGCACTGGCTGAAGAAGGTCACCCGCGACGGGTTCGAGGACGGCCTGTTCGAGGCGTGGCGCAAGGACGGGACGTTCGTGCTGAACCAGCCCGAACGCCAGGGCGCCACCGTCCTGGTGGCGGGTCCCGACTTCGGTACCGGTTCCTCGCGGGAACACGCCGTCTGGGCCCTCCAGAACTACGGCTTCAAAGCGGTGATCTCCTCCCGCTTCGCCGACATCTTCCGAGGCAATTCGCTGAAGAACGGCCTGCTCACCGTGGTGCTGCCGCAGGAGACGGTGGACGCGCTGTGGCAGCTCACGGAGGAGGACCCCGCCACGGAGATCACCGTCGACCTGGTGGCGCGCAAGGTCCTCGCGCCCGGCGTCGAGGCTGACTTCGAGCTGGACGAGAACGCCCGCTGGCGCCTCCTGGAAGGGCTGGACGACATCAGCATCACCTTGCAGAACGAGGGCGACATCGCCGCCTACGAGAGCGGGCGGCCGTCCTTCAAGCCGCAGACGCAGGCGGCCTGAGCCCGAGGGTCGCGTCCCCGTTCGCAGCAACGCGGTGCCCCCGTTCTCCGGAACGGGGGCACCGCGTTTTCGTGTGCTTCGGACGGGTACGCGCGGCTGCGAAATCGACCCGCCTATCGTGCAGTTGGCTGGAAAGGTAGCCTGGGTGGCTGGAACCGCACTGGTCCACCCGGGCGGAGCGTTGAGGCCTCGCGAGGCGACAACTCCCCCCAGATGGCACAATCGGTGCATGGACGGCGACGACGAACTGGCTCTGTACGGTCTCGTCGCCGACCGGCTCAAGGAAGCGCACAGCAAGGTGCGCGCACTGCAAGTCCCGGAGGGCGAACGGGAGGCGCTCACCCGGAAGCTGCTCGTCATCACGGCGGCGGCGAAGCACGACCTGGCCTCGGCGGCGCAGAGGCTCGAACGGCTGATGGAGGAGATCGACGGCCGCCGCTTCCCTTCTGCATGACCGGCGGAGTTCGTTGCGGCACAAGGGTGATTAGCCCGTTTCGTGTTTGATTTGCGGTATATATCTGCCTACCGTGCGAAAAAGCGTGAACACCATTCGTGACGGAATGCCTCTGAAGGGGAAGACGTGAACAAGGCGCAGCTCGTTGAAGCAATCCAGGACAAGCTGGGCGGTCGGCAGCAGGCCGCGGACGCGGTCGACCACGTACTGGACGCGATCGTCCGCACGGTGTGCGCGGGCGAGCGTGTGTCGGTCACCGGCTTCGGCTCGTTCGAGAAGGTCGAGCGCCCCGCGCGGTACGCCCGCAACCCGCAGACCGGCGAGCGGGTTCGGGTCAAGAAGACGGCCGTGCCCCGCTTCCGGGCGGGCCAGGGTTTCAAGGACCTGGTGAGCGGCGCCAAGAAGCTCCCGAAGAACGACGTCGCGGTCAAGAAGGCCCCCAAGGGCAGCCTCTCGGGCGGCACCACGACGAAGAAGGCGGCCACGAAGAAGGCCGCGGCCAAGAAGGCGGCGGCCAAGAAGACCACTGCCAAGAAGGCCGCGCCCGCGAAGAGGACGAGCGCGGCCAAGACCGCGACGAAGAAGACGGCGACCGCGAAGAAGTCCAGCCCGGCCAAGGCCACGGCCAAGAAGGCGGCGGCCAAGAAGACCACCGCCAAGAAGACCGCCGCGACGAGCGCGCCGGCGAAGAAGAGCACGGCGAAGAAGGCGCCCGCGCGCAAGGCCTCCGCGCGCAAGACCGCCGCCAAGAAGAGCGCGCGCAGCCGCTGAGCGTCCGCGCGCGCAGCCGGGCCGGGCCCCACCGGGGAGCCCGGCCCGCAGCACGTCCTCCCCGCGCCGCCCGCGCGGCGGCCCGCGAGGGACAGGGGGCGGCGCAGGCCATAGGCTCTGCCCATGCAGGCCACCGCGTACACCTTCGACTCGCAGACCCGCACGGGCAGCGTCCTGTTGGACGACGGCACTCCCGTGCCGTTCGACGCCGCCGCCTTCGACGCCGGGGGGCTGCGGCTGCTCCGCCCCGGGCAGCGGGTGCGCATCGAGACGACGGGCCGCGGCGAGGAGCGCCGCGTCACCTTCGTGACGCTGCAGACGTTCTGAGCGTGTACCGCCCCACTCCGAGCTCCAGAGCGGCTCGCAGGTCCGCTCCGGTGTCGACGTCGCGCCGCACACTGTCCACGCCGACGAGGGCGATCTCGCTGGCTCCGGACCGCCGGTGACGTTCGCGGGACGTACCGCCGAAACGCGGTTCCAGCTCTGTTCCCGGCCGCGCGGAAAGCACCGTCGTGCCCACTCCGGCGGCGTCCGCGAGAAAAGCACGCGGGAATTCCCTCGCGGCGTCCAGGACGCGCGTCAATTCCTCCGGGCGCAGCGCGGGCAGGTCGGCGTTGAGTGCGGCGACCGCCGAGCGGGGGCGGCGGGAGCGGACGGTACGTGCGCCGTGGCGCAGGGCCGGGTTCAGGCCACCGCCCGGAGGATCCCCGAGCACCCGGGCGCCCAGTGCCGTCAGGGCCCGCCGGGCCACCGCGTCGTCCGTGACGACCACCACATCGGTCACCTCGGGGCAGTCGAGCGCGGCCGCAACGGTGTCCTGGGCGAAGGCGAGGGCCAGCCGGGGGCGCAGGGGCTCCCCGAGGGCCGCGGCCAGTCTGCTCTTGGCCACGCCCAGCGGTTTGAGGGGAACGACCAGGGACCAGCCGGCCCCGGCGCTCGTCGCGTGCGGCATCGGGCCCATTCTCTCCCCGCTGTGGGGCCTGGGGTTACGGTGTCCTCGACAGGGCCGTGGCCGAGGGCCACACTTGTGCGGTTGTCCCCGGCGCACAGTGCGAGCCGGCCGGTCCGGCTACCGGTCCGGTGCGAAGAGCAAGAGGAGATGGTGTCCCGGTGTCCCGCCGAAAAATCGGGTTCTGGTATCGCTTGGCCGCGGTCATCGTCAAACCCGTCCTGCTCCTCCTGTTCCATCGGGACTGGCGCGGAATGGAGAACATTCCGGCCGAAGGCGGATTCATCGTCGCCGTCAATCACAACTCCTATCTTGATCCACTGGCGTACGCACATTTCCAGTACAACACGGGACGGGTTCCCCGATTTCTGGCGAAAGTGAGCCTGTTCGGTCGCGGTTTCGTGGGAGCCGTCATGCGGGGCACCGGGCAGATCCCCGTGTACCGGGAGTCCGCCGACGCGGTCGGCGCCTTCCGTGCCGCCGTCGACGCCATCAACAAGGGCGAGTGCGTGGCCTTCTACCCCGAGGGCACCCTCACCCGTGATCCGGAGCTGTGGCCGATGGAGGGCAAGACGGGCGCGGCCCGCGTCGCCCTGCTGACGAAGGCACCGGTCATTCCCGTTGCCCAGTGGGGGGCGCACGAGGTGGTGCCCCCGTACGCCAAGCGCAAACGGGTCCGGCTCTTCCCGCGCAGGACGCTGCGCGTACGGGCGGGGAAGCCCGTGGACCTGTCGCGCTTCCACGACCGGGAGCCCACGGCCGAGGTGCTCAGGGGAGCCACCGACGCGATCATGGACGCCATCACCGCCGAACTGGCGGAACTCCGGGGCGAACCGGCCCCGGCCGAGCGCTACGACCACCGCAGGGCCGTGGCCGAGGAGCGCCGCAACCGCCGCACGCGCGGGACGGGGCGGAGCGGGACGACGGCGCCGGAGCGGGACCACGGCATCTCCGAACCTCCCCGCACGAAGGCCGCCGAGGGGGAGTCCGCGTGACGAAGGCAGCCGTGTTCGGCACCGGATCGTGGGGCACCGCCTTCGGCATGGTGCTTGCCGACGCCGGCTGTGAGGTGACGCTCTGGGGCCGCCGGCCCGAACTGGCGGCCGCCGTCAACGCCCGGCACGTCAACCCGGACTACCTGCCCGACGTGGAGCTGCCCACGTCGTTGCGGGCCACGACCGATCCCGCCGAGGCCGCGCGGGACGCGGAGTTCACCGTGCTGGCGGTCCCCTCCCAGTCCCTGCGGGACAACCTCGCGCGGTGGACGCCGCTCCTGTCGCCCGACACCGTGCTGGTCTCGCTGATGAAGGGCGTGGAGCTGGGCAGCACGAAGCGGATGAGCGAGGTGATCGAAGAGGTCACCGGCGCGTCACCGGACCGCGTCGCCGTGCTGTCCGGGCCCAACCTGGCCAAGGAGATCGCCACCCGGCAGCCCGCCGCCTCCGTCGTCGCCTGCCGCGACGAGCAGGTGGCCCGTCGGCTGCAGAAGGCGTGCCACACCCCGTACTTCCGCCCCTACACCAACACCGACGTCGTGGGTTGCGAACTGGGCGGTGCGGTCAAGAACGTCATCGGGCTGGCCGTGGGCATCGCCGACGGCATGGGGCTCGGCGACAACGCCAAGGCGTCGCTGATCACGCGCGGGCTGGCCGAGACGACCCGGCTCGGCCTGGCGCTCGGCGCCGACCCCGCCACCTTCGCCGGACTGGCCGGGCTGGGCGACCTGGTCGCGACGTGCTCCTCCCCGCTCTCCCGCAACCACACCTTCGGTACCAACCTGGGGCGCGGCATGACGCTGGAGGAGACCATCGCCGTCACCCGGCAGACCGCCGAGGGCGTCAAGTCGTGCCGCTCCGTCCTGGATCTGGCCCGTCGGCACGGTGTCGAGACGCCGATCACCGAAACGGTCGTGGAGATCGTGCACCACGGCAAGGCGCCGCTCGTGGCGCTCAAGGAGCTGATGGCCCGCAGCGCCAAGGCGGAGACCCGCTGACGGGGACGCGTGCCCGGGGACGTGCCGCGCTGCACTCCCCGGCGCCCAGCCGGTAATCTCAAGCCGATGAGCACGTCAGAGACACCCAGCGCCTCCGCCCGTCCGCCGCGCAAGCCGCGCGTCGCCGTCGTCTTCGGCGGCCGCAGTTCCGAGCACGGCATCTCCGTCCTCACGGCCGGTGCCGTGCTGCGCGCCATCGACCGCGAGAAGTACGACGTGCTGCCGATCGGCATCACCGCGGACGGACGCTGGGCCCTCACCGCCGACGCACCGGAACGCATGGCCATCACCGACCGGGAGCTGCCGAGCGTGGCGGAGCTGGCCCGGTCGGACACCGGCGGGGTCGTCCTGCCCGTCGATCCGGCGAGCCGCGAGGTCGTCCACAGCGAGCCGGGCAGCGTGCCCACGGTGCTCGGCGAGGTGGACGTCGTCTTCCCCGTCCTGCACGGCCCTTACGGGGAGGACGGCACCCTCCAGGGGCTGCTGGAGCTGGCCGGCGTCCCGTACGTGGGCTCCGGGGTGCTGGCGTCGGCCGTCGGCATGGACAAGGAGTACATGAAGCGGGTCTTCGCCTCCTACGGCCTCCCCGTGGGTCCCTTCACCGTCATCCGGCCGCGGGAGTGGGACCGGGACCAGGCCGGGGCCCGCAAGAAGGTCGTCGACTTCGCCGGCGAGCACGGCTGGCCGGTCTTCGTGAAGCCGGCACGGGCGGGTTCGTCGATGGGCATCAGCAAGGTCGACGACCTCACCGGACTCGACGACGCCATCGAGGAGGCGCGTCGGCACGATCCGAAGGTCATCGTCGAGTCGCTGCTGCGCGGTCGGGAGATCGAGTGCGGCGTGCTGGAGTTCGGTGACGGCCCGCAGGCCAGTGTCCCCGCCGAGATCCCGCCCGTCACCAGCCACGACTTCTACGACTTCGAGGCCAAGTACATCGACTCGGCCGCCGGTATCGTCCCCGCGCCCCTCACCGAGGAGCAGACCGCAGAGGTGCGCCGGCTCGCCGTGCTCGCCTTCGAGGCGGCCTCCTGCGAGGGCCTGGTGCGGGCGGACTTCTTCCTCCTGGAGGACGGACGCTTCGTCCTCAACGAGATCAACACGATGCCGGGCTTCACGCCGATCAGCATGTACCCGCGCATGTGGCAGGAGACCGGTGTGAGCTACCCCGAGCTGGTGGACCGCCTGCTCCAGGCGGCCCTGCACCGCTCCACGGGCCTGCGCTGAGCCACGCCCCGCCGGCGGGCCGGGCCGTCAGGCGGGCGACTGCGGCACGGTCGTGGCGACGGGTCGAGCGAGGTCGGTGAGCGCGTTGACCTCCGGGGCGTACGCGGCCGGGACGGTCACCTCCACGAAGGCGTCCCGGCCGACCGTCGTGAACCGATGACCGTCGGCCAGCTCCTCCAGGAGCCAGTCGACGTCGTTGACCACGACCGCGTCGGCCGTCGGGTTGTAGTGTTCACTCCCGGGCGTCAACCGCTCGGGGCGCCGCACACCGCACCGCAGCTCGATGCCGGGGTCGCCCCACACCGCCGTGAAGTCGGACACCGGCTCGCGCGTGACGCGCTCCTGCCCGTCCACCCGTTCGGGCAGCGCCTCGGCGAGGGCCCGGCACGCCGAGGCGGCGGCCCCCGAAGGACTCGGTACCGCAGGGCCCGACGGGGATCCGAGGGAGCAGCCGGCCAGCAGGGCGGCGGCGGAAAGAGCGGCCGTGCGCACCGCGAGGCGGCCCGGCGGTGCGGAGGGGCGGCGGAGCGGAGCAGTCACGCCGTGAGCATACGGGGGAGCTAGAGATGCACGACTGGGCAGGTCAGAGTACGGGTGATGCCGTCCACCTGCTGGATCTTGGCGACGACCAGCCGCCCCAGATCGTCCACGGTGTCGGCCTGGGCGCGGACGATGACGTCGTACGGGCCCGTCACGTCCTCGGCCTGGACGACACCGGGCAGGTCGGCGATCACCTCGGCGACGGTCGACGCCTTGCCGACCTCGGTCTGGATCAGGATGTAGGCCTGTACCACGGAACCTCCAGGGCGGCTTCGAGGATCATGGGGGTGGAAGGGACGCTACGGTATCGCGTCGTCACCACCAGCGGCGAGCTTTGTGAAAGGGCAGACGGATGCTGAGTTTCCCCGGGGGCCGCCCCCCGACCCCTGGGACCGTCGGCGAACTCGGGGAGTTCGGGCTCATCCGGGAGCTGACCTCCCGGCTGACCGCCACACCGGCGGTCAAACTGGGGCCCGGGGACGACGCCGCCGTGGTCGCCGCCCCCGATCGGCGCGTCGTGGCCAGCACCGACGTGCTCCTGGAGGGCCGGCACTTCCGGCGTGACTGGTCCACCGCCTACGACGTGGGCCGCAAGGCTGCCGCGCAGAACCTCGCCGACATCGCCGCCATGGGCGCCGCGCCCACGGCGCTGCTCCTCGGCCTCGTCCTGCCCGCCGATCTGCACGCCACCTGGCCGGTGGAGCTGATGGACGGGCTGCGGGACGAGTGCGACGTCGCCGGGGCGGCCGTCGTCGGCGGCGACATCGTGCGCGGTGAGACGATCACCCTCGCCATCACGGCCCTCGGCGACCTGCGCGGCCGGGAGGCCGTCACCCGGGCCGGGGCCCGGCCCGGGGACGTCGTCGCCGTCACGGGGTGGCTGGGCTGGTCAGCGGCCGGGTACGCCATACTCCAGCGCGGCTTCCGCTCCCCGCGGGCCTTCGTGGAGGCCCACCGCCGCCCGGAGCCGCCCTACCACGCGGGCCCGGCCGCCGTCGCGCTCGGCGCCACGGCGATGACGGACGTCAGCGACGGCCTCATCGCCGACCTGCGGCACATCGCCACGGCCAGCAAGGTCTGCATCGACCTGCGCACCGAGGCGTTCGACGTGCCGGCCCAGATGCACGACATCGGCCAGGCCGTCGGCGTCGACCCGTTGGAGTGGGTGCTCACCGGGGGAGAGGACCACGCGATCGTCGCCACCTTCCCCCCGGACCGCAAGCTGCCCGCGCGCTGGCGCGTCGTGGGGGAGGTGCGGCACCCGTCGGCGATGTCGCGCGTGACCGTCAACGGCGCTTCCTGGCACGACGGCGGGGGCTGGGACCACTTCCAAGGAGAGACATGACGGACAGCAGGCGCACGCCCCCCTCCCCGATACGCGTCCTGACGGTCGCCGGCTCCGACTCCGGCGGCGGCGCCGGGATCCAGGCCGACCTGAAGACGATGATGGCGCTCGGCACCCACGGCATGAGCGTGCTGACGGCCGTCACCGCGCAGAACTCCCTCGGCGTGCAGGGCGCCTGGGAACTGCCCGCCGAGGCGGTCCGCGCGCAGTTCCGCAGCGTCGTCGACGACATCGGGGTGCAGGCGGTGAAGACCGGCATGCTGGCCTCCGCGGAGCTGGTGGGCACCGTCGCGGGGCTCCTGCGTCCCCTGGACGTGCCGGTGGTCGTGGACCCGGTCGGCGTCTCCAAGCACGGCGACCCGCTGCTCGCGGCGGAGGCCCTGGAGACCGTCCGCACCGAACTGCTCCCGACCGCCACCGTCGCGACCCCCAACCTGGACGAGGTGGCGCAACTGACGGGCGTCACCGTGACCTCCGAGGACGACATGCGCCGGGCGGCCGGGGCCGTGCTCGCGCACGGGCCGCGCTGGGCCCTCATCAAGGGCGGGCACCTGCCGGGCGAGGCCACGGACCTGCTCACCGACGGTTCGGCGGAGCACTGGCTGCGGGCCCCCCGGTACGCGGGCCGGCACACGCACGGCACGGGCTGCACGCTCGCCAGCGCCGTGGCGGCGGAGCTCGCCAAGGGCCGGGAGGTGCCGGAGGCGGTGGCCCTGGCCAAGGAGTACGTCACCGGGGCCATCGCCGCCGGCTTCGCGCTCGGCGCGGGGATCGGCCCCGTCGACCACGCCTGGCGGCGGTTCGGCGACACACGGTGACGTGAATCGGGCAGCACAAAGCCGGTCCGCGCGAGGCGGACCGGCTTGCGGCAACCGTCAGGGGCTGCGCTGCGACTTATCGCGTCAGCGCGAGACCTTGCCGGCCTTGATGCACGAGGTGCAGACGTTGAGGCGCTTCGGCGTCCGCCCGACCACGGCACGCACGCGCTGGATGTTGGGGTTCCAGCGACGCGGGGTGCGGCGGTGCGAGTGGGAGATGCTGTTGCCGAAGCCCGGCCCCTTGCCGCAGACGTCGCAGTTGGCAGCCACGGGTCACTCCAAAGACTTCAGATACACGTACGGTGGGTCCTGGCGTCGCAGGATGCAGACCGAACGCATCGCAACTCACGTTTCGGGGCTGACCGGCAGTGCCAGGGAGACGGCCGCCTGATGCAAGCGCGTCAGGCAACCGAAGCAGCATACAACGACTGCTCACGGACCCCGAAATCCGCACCCTCGCCCGCCGCCCGGCCCGCCGTGGGAGCCGCCCCGGGCCGGGCGGACGGCGCGCGCCGACGGCTACCCTTCCCGGCTGGGCCCCGTGGGCCGCGCGGGCGGGGCGCCGGCGCCGCCACGGAACGTGCGGGGCCGGGGACGAGTTGAGGAGGTGCGTCGCCCGGTGCCGAACACCCTGGACGCCGCCACGGTCCACGCCTGGTGCGTGCACGCGCTCGACGCGCTGGGCGTGGCCCGCGAGACGATCGACGCGATCAACGTCTACCCCGTGGCCGACGCCGACACCGGCACGAACCTGTACCTGACCGTGGAGTCGGCCGCCCAGGCCGTCGAGGCGGCCCGCGCGGGGGAGCCGACGCTCGCCGAGGCGACCGCCGCCATGGCCCACGGCGCGCTGCTCGGCGCGCGGGGCAACTCCGGCACGATCCTCGCCCAGCTCCTGCGCGGACTGGCCGACGGCACCGCGGCGGGCGGGGACCTGCGCTCGGCGCTGGACGGAGCGGCCCGGCTGGCCAGGGCGGCCGTCGCCCGTCCCGTCGAGGGCACGATCCTCTCCGTCGCCACCGCCGCCGCGCGGGCCGCCGCCCGGACGCCCGGGGACGACGCCGACGTGGTGCGGGCCGCCTGCGCCGGGGCCCGGGCCGCCCTGGCCGCGACGCCGGAGCGGCTTCCGGCCCTCGCGGGGGCGGGGGTCGTGGACGCCGGGGGCTACGGGCTCGTCGTCCTGCTGCAGGCCCTCGCCACCGCCCTCACGGGAGAACCGCCGACGGAGCCACTCGCCGACCGTGCCGCCACCGGGGGCGACACGTGCGCGCCGGTCCCCCCGGACCCGGGCGGTTGCCCCGGGGCGCCGGCGGGCCCCGCGTTCGAGGTGATCTACCTGCTGGACGCGCCCGCCCCCGCCGTCGAGGTCCTGCGGCGCCGGCTCGACGCCCTCGGCGACTCGCTCGTCGTCGTCGGCGGGGACGAGCTCTGGCACGTCCACGTGCACGTCGACGACGCCGGCGCCGCCGTGGAGGCCGGGATCGAGGCCGGCCGACCCCACCGCGTCCGGATCACCCACCTGCCCGGCCCGGCGGGCGGCGCGGTCCGGACCGTCGTCCCGGAGCCGGTGGAACGGGCCGTGGTCGCCGTCGTGCCGGGGGAGGGGCTGGCCCGGCTGTGCACCGAGGCGGGCGCCGTCGCCGTCACGGTGCGTCCCGAGGAGCCCCTCGGCAGTGGGGAGTTGGCCGTCGTCGTCCGGGACGTCCACGCCCGCGAGGTGGTGCTCCTCCTCGGCGGCCCGGACCTGTGGCACACGGCTGCGGCCGCCGCGCAGCAGGTGCGGGCGACCGGCGTGCGGGTGGCGATCATCCCCGCCCGCTCACCCGTCCAGTCCCTGGCGGCCCTGGCGGTGCACGCGGCGGAACGGCGGTTCGACGAGGACGTGGTGGCGATGACGGCCGCCGCGGGGGCGACGCGGTACGCCGAGCTGGCCGTGGCCGAGCGGCGGTCCTGGACGACGCGGGGCGTCTGCGAGGCCGGTGACGTGCTCGGCATGATCGACGGCGACGTCGCGGTCATCGGGGACGATCTGGCGGCCTGCGCCGCCGAGGTGCTCGACCGGATGCTGGCGGCGGGCGGAGAACTGGTCACCCTGATCCTCGGCACCGGCGCACCCGGCGGGCTGAGCCGCCTGCTGCGGGACCGCGTGCGCCGCGCCCATCTGGGCGTGGACGTCGTCAGCTACGCCGGGCACCAGCCGTCGCCCCTGTTGATCGGCGTGGAGTGAACGCGTACGCGGCCCGCCGATCAGTGGTGCGACCGGTGGTGGGGGCCCGGATGCGGGCCGATGTCGGCGCCGTGGGCGAAGATGGGCGGCACGATGGAGAGTCCACTGGCCGAGCCCCTGAAGAAGACGGTCGGCGGCACCACCGCGAAGGTGCTCGCCGACCACCTCGACCTGCACACCGTCGGGGACCTGCTGCACCACTACCCGCGCCGCTACGCCGAGCGCGGTGAGCTGACGCGGCTGGCCGACCTGCCGCTGGACGAGCACGTCACGGTCGTCGCCCAGGTGGCCGACGCGCGGCTGCTGTCGTTCAACCGGGGGCGCGGCCAGCGGCTGGAGGTGACGCTGACCGACGGCAGCGGGCGGCTGCGGCTCGTCTTCTTCGGCCGGGGCGCCTACTCCCACGAGAAGAAGCTCCTGCCCGGCCGGCGCGGCATGTTCGCGGGCAAGGTCTCCGTCTTCAACCACAAGCTGCAGCTCGCACACCCCGACTACAAGCTGCTCGACGACGAGAGCGACGAGCAGGCCGTCGAGCGGTTCGCCCGTGCGCTGCTGCCCCTCTACCCGGCGGTCAAGCAACTGAACTCCTGGAAGATCGAGCAGGCGGTGGACACCGTCCTCGGCTCCATGGCCGCCATCGGCTGGAAGGGCCTCGCGGACCCGCTGCCCGAGTCGCTGCGCGCGGGGCGGGGTCTCCTGCCCCTCGCCGAGGCCCTGCACGCCGTGCACCGCCCCAGCTCCTGGGCGGACGTGCACGCGGCGCGGGCACGGCTGAAGTGGGACGAGGCGTTCGTCCTCCAGGTGGCCCTCGCCCGGCGCCGGTCCGACGAGTCCCACCTCCCCGCCGTCCCGCGCACCGCGCCGCCCGACGGCATCCTCGACGCCTTCGACGCCCGGCTGCCGTTCACCCTGACCGAGGGCCAGCAGCGGGTCAGCGACGAGATCTTCACCGATCTCGCCACCGCCCACCCCATGCACCGGCTGCTCCAGGGGGAGGTCGGCAGCGGCAAGACGATGGTGGCCCTGCGGGCCATGCTCACCGTGGTGGACGCCGGGGGGCAGGCCGCGATGCTGGCCCCCACGGAGGTGCTCGCGCAGCAGCACCACCGGTCGATCGTGGAGATGCTCGGGGACCTCGCCGAGGGCGGCATGCTGGGCGGCTCGGACCGGGGCACGAAGGTCGTGCTCCTGACCGGGTCGATGGGCGTGCCCGCACGCAGGCGTGCCCTGCTGGAGCTGGCGACCGGCGAGGCCGGCCTCGTCATCGGCACGCACGCCCTGATCGAGGACAAGGTGCAGTTCCACGACCTCGGACTCGTCGTCGTGGACGAGCAGCACCGGTTCGGTGTCGAACAGCGGGACGCGCTGCGGGCCAAGGGCAGGCAGCCCCCGCACCTGCTGGTCATGACGGCCACGCCCATCCCGCGCACCGTCGCCATGACCGTCTTCGGCGACCTGGAGACGTCGGTGCTCGACCAGCTCCCGGCCGGCCGCTCCCCGATCGCCACCCACGTCGTGCCCGCCGCCGACAAGCCGCACTTCCTCGCCCGCGCGTGGGAGCGAGTGCGGGAGGAGGTGGAGGGCGGCCACCAGGCGTACGTCGTCTGCCCGCGCATCGGCGACGACGACGCCGCCGACGCCGATGGCAGCGGTGGCACCGAGGACGGGAGCGACGCGGAGCCGGACGGGGCCGCCGGCGCGGACGCCGCCGACCGGCGTCCGCCCCTCGCCGTGCTGGAGGTGGCCGGGCAGCTCGCCGAAGGACCGCTCGCCGGGCTGCGGGTGGCCGCGCTGCACGGCCGGATGGCGCCCGAGGCCAAGGACGAGGTGATGCGCCGCTTCACCGCCGGCGAACTGGACGTGCTGGTCGCCACCACGGTCATCGAGGTCGGCGTCAACGTCCCCAACGCCACGGCCATGGTGATCATGGACGCCGACCGCTTCGGCGTCTCCCAGCTCCACCAGCTCCGCGGCCGTGTCGGCCGCGGCTCCGCGCCGGGGCTGTGCCTGCTGGTCACCGACGCGCCGGAGGCGAGCGCGGCACGGTCCCGGCTGGACGCCGTGGCGGGCACCCTCGACGGCTTCGAGCTCTCCCGGATCGACCTCGAACAGCGCCGGGAGGGGGACGTCCTCGGGCAGGCCCAGTCCGGTGTGCGGTCCAGTCTGCGGATGCTCACCGTCATCGAGGACGAGGACGTCATCGCCGAGGCCCGGGCCGAGGCCACGGCCGTCGTCGCGGCCGATCCGGCGCTGGAGCACCACCCGGCACTGCGCACGGCCCTCGCCGCGCTGCTCGACGAGGACCGCGAGCGCTACCTCGACAAGGGCTGAACACCCCGCCCGCGCCCCCGGCCTCGCCTCCGAACCGGCCGCCGGGTTCGGCCCGTTCTCGGCCGGGCCGACTGTCAGTGGCGGCTGCGAGAATAGGACAAGTCCGAGCCGATCCGTCAGGGGATGGGCGAAGCAGGACGTACTTGGGGGTCTCATGGCATTCCGGCACATCAACGAACTGCCGCTGGGGGACAAGGTCTTCAGGATCGAGCTCGCCAGTGACGACGACGCCACGGTGACGCTGGGCCTCACCGGCTGGCACGAGTCCGCACCCCACACCCCGCTCGCCTCCGGCGCGCTCACCCTGCCGCTGGCCGACGTGCCCGCCCTGCGGATCGCGGTCAACCGCGCGCTGCGCGCCCTCGCCCTCGCGGCCGACGTCTCCGAGCCCATCCCGGACCGGGACGTCCTGCGTGAGCTGTTCCCCGGCCACGGCGCCCCCTGGGTGCCCCAGCACGAGGAGGACCTGACCCGCCGCTTCCACGCGGGCGAGACCCTGGCCCGGATAGCCGCCCGGTTCGGCCGCACGCCGGACTCGGTGCGCACCAAGCTGCGCGAGCTGGGCCACGACCCGCGCCGCCCCGAGCACTGCCCGCCCGACGGCTGCCTCTCCTGGTCGCGCTACGCGTCCCCGGCGCTCGTCGGTTCCCCGCAGGCGTCCGGCGACTGACGACGCGGCGCGGGATGCGCCCGGCGACCCGCGGCACGGGCGCCGGGCGCACACCGCCGCCGCCGGCGACGTCGGCCGGCGGGCCTCTCCGGGCGGCTGTGGCCGCGACGTGCGCCTATCGTGGGGGCGGTGGCACCGCGCGCGTGGTGGCGCCGTTCCCGAACCGTCAGCCACGTAAGGACGCCGTCCCCATGACCCGCGTGATCGCCGGAGCCGCAGGCGGACGACGGCTCGCCGTGCCGCCCGGACGATCGACCCGTCCCACCTCCGACCGGGCCAGGGAAGGGCTGTTCTCCAGCTGGGGAGCCCAGTTGGGCGGCGGCTGGAGCGGCCTGCGGGTGCTCGACCTGTACGGCGGCTCCGGGGCGGTGGGCCTGGAGGCGCTCTCCCGGGGGGCCGCTCACGTCCTGTTGGTGGAGTCCGACGCCCGTGCGGCCCGGACGATCAGGCAGAACGTCGAGGCGCTCGGCCTGCCGGGCGCCGAGGTGCGGGCCGGGCGGGCCGAGCAGGTCGCCGCGAGTTCACCCCGGCTTCCCTACGACGTCGTCTTCCTGGACCCGCCCTACGCCGTCACGGACGATGATCTCCGGGAGATCCTCCTCACACTCGCCGATCAGGGGTGGTTTGCCGAGGAGGCACTGGTCACCGTGGAGCGGAGCACGAGGGGCGGCGCGTTCCGCTGGCCCGAGGGCTTCACGGGGCTGCGCTCCCGCCGCTACGGCGAAGGGACGCTCTGGTACGGTCGCGCCGCCCGACAGGAAGTTACCGACGCGTCATGACCAGCTCGGAGAGCGAGGAAACGCCAGTGCGCCGCGCAGTCTGTCCGGGGTCCTTCGATCCCATCACCAACGGCCACCTCGACATCATCGCCCGGGCCGCCAAGCTCTACGACGTCGTGCACGTGGCCGTGATGATCAACAAGAGCAAGCAGGGCCTGTTCACCGTCGAGGAGCGCATCGCCCTCATCGAGGCGGTCACCGCCGACTTCGGCAACGTGGTCGTGGAGGCCTTCCACGGGCTGCTGGTCGACTTCTGCAAGCAGCGCGACATCCCCGCGATCGTCAAGGGGCTGCGGGCCGTCAGTGACTTCGACTACGAGCTGCAGATGGCCCAGATGAACATCGGCCTCTCCGGCGTCGAGACGCTCTTCGTGCCGACCAACCCGACCTACAGCTTCCTCTCCTCCAGTCTGGTCAAGGAGGTCGCCACCTGGGGTGGTGACGTCTCCCACCTCGTGCCGCCGCAGGTCTCCGCCGCGCTGGCCGAGCGGCTCGCCGGGAAGTGACCCGGCGGGAGGGGGAGCCGCCGCCCGCCCCTCGCGCTGTTCCCCCGGCGGCCGGTGCCCGTACAGTCGCTCCCGTGGACGTACAGTCAAGACTCGACGACATCGTCGCGGCGGTCCGTAACGCCCGTTCCATGCCCATGTCGGCCTCCTGCGTCGTCAACCGGGCCGAACTGCTCGCGTTGCTGGAGGAGGTGCGCGAAGCCCTCCCCGGCTCGCTCGCGCAGGCCCGGGAACTCCTGGGCGGACGGGAGCAGATGGTCGCCGAGGCCCAGGACGAGGCGCGGCGGATCATCGAGGCGGCACACTCCGAACGCGGCTCCATGGTCTCGGGGACCGAGGTCGCCCGCCGGTCCCAGCAGGAGGCCGAACGCATCCTGGCCGAGGCCCGCCGGGAGGCGGAGGCCATCCGCGCCGAGGCGGACGACTACGTCGACAGCAAGCTGGCCAACTTCGAGGTCGTCCTCAGCAAGACGGTCAACTCGGTGGGCCGGGGCAAGGACAAGCTCCTCGGGCGTGCGCCCGGTGCCGACGGCCAAGTCGACGGCGACGGGCCGGACGGCCCCGACGGGCTCGCCGCCCCCGAGCGGCCCGCCGACCCGGCCGAGCTGCGGGACCGGGCGGACGCCTACGTGGAGGCGCAGTTCCAGGCGATCGAAGCGGTGTTGACGAAGACACTCGACGCCGTCGGCAGGGGCCGCAAGAAACTCACCGGCCACCGTCCGATGGACGATCTCGCCGCGCATTTGGCCGCCCAGGACGAGGCGGGCGGGGAGGGCCACCACCAGGTCCACGTCTCGGACGCCGACTACCTCGCCGGTCTCGCCGAGCCGCAGCTCGCCGCCGCGCCGCAGAGCCACGTCCCGCAGCAGCAGGGCGTCATGCCCGGCGCCGTCCCGCCCGAGCACGCGCCCGCGAGCCCACCGGCCGAGGCGCCGCCGCAGCCGGCGGGGGACCCGTACGCGCCGGCCGCCGCCTACGACCAGCAGGGCTACCCCGCGGCGTACGCGCAGCAGGCCGACGCGTACGGGCAGAGTGGCTACGGCTACCCGCAGCCTGGCTATCCGCCGCAGCAGGAGCCGTTCCCGGCGGATCCGTACGCCCGGCAGGACACGTACGCTCCACAGGACCCCTACGCCGCTCAGCGGGACGCGTACGCCCACGGCTACCAGCAGCAGCCGTACCAGGATTCCTACGCTCAGGACGGGACCTACGCCGGTCAGAGCCCCTACCCGCAGCAGCCATACCAGCCCCAGCAGCCGCAGGCCCAGCAACAGCAGGCCCCGGCACTGGACGAGACCAGCTTCTTCGACACCAGCATGATCGACATGGAGCAGCTGCGCCGCTACGAGGAGGGTCGCTGACCGCACGCGTCGGGCCGCGAGCCGCCGGGCCTACGGCGGCTGACCACGCACGATTGGGCCGATCCGGGCGGGTGAAGTATCCTGGCTCATCGGTCGCGCGTACGTCCGCGACTTTCCGCTGCCCGAGGAACCGCCGGGTCGGCCGTCGTCACATCGATGAAAGCAGGAAGCCCTGAACGCCCCCCTCGACCACCGTGCTCCGCTCGTGTTCGACACGCGCGAGCTGGGCCGTCGTCCCGGTGCGATGAAGCGGCTCACCCGCACGGTCGACGCCCCGAAGGACCTCGGCACGGAGGTCATCGGCGTGCCCGAGGGCGCTCCTGTCGAGCTCGACCTCCGGCTGGAGGCGGTGATGGAGGGCGTGCTCGTCACGGGGACCGCCGACGCACCGCTGACCGGGGAGTGCGTAAGGTGTCTGGAGCCGCTGGAGCAGGAATGTGAGGCGGAGTTCCAGGAGCTGTTCTCCTACCCCGAGACCGACGACCGCGGCCGTGTCGCGCACGTCGCCGACGACGCCGAGGGCGCTGGGGACGAGGAGGGCGTGCTCCGCCTCGAGGGCGACCTGTTCGACCTCGAACCCGTACTGCGGGACGCGGTGGTGCTGTCGCTGTCCATGCAGCCCGTCTGCCAGGAGGACTGCCCGGGGCTCTGCCCACGGTGCGGTTTCCGGCTGGCGGACGATCCGGACCACCAGCACAACGAGGCCGCCGACATCCGGTGGGCGGCCCTGGAGGGACTCGCCGAGGACATCCGCCACGGTGAGAAGGACAACGTGAACGGCACCGCACCCGGTGCCGACGAGAAGCAGGAGAAGTAGCCGTGGCCGTTCCCAAGCGGAAGATGTCGCGCAGCAACACGCGCCACCGCCGGTCGCAGTGGAAGGCTGCGGTCCCCACTCTGGTGGCGTGCGAGCGCTGCTCGGAGCCCAAGCAGCAGCACATCGCGTGCCCGAGCTGCGGCACCTACAACAAGCGTCAGGTTCTGGACGTCTGATCGGCGGGTGACAGGCTCCATGTCAGACGCCAGTACGCCCAAGCGGGCAGCGGCGGGTCTGGTGGATGCGGCCTCGTCCCACACGCTTCTGGAAGGGCGGCTCGGGTATCACCTTGAGTCCGCCCTTCTGACGCGTGCGCTGACGCACCGCAGCTTCGCGTACGAGAACGGCGGGCTCCCCACGAACGAGCGCCTGGAGTTCCTCGGCGACTCGGTCCTGGGCCTCGTGGTGACCGACACGCTCTACCGCACCCATCCCGAACTGCCCGAGGGCCAGCTTGCGAAGCTGCGTGCCGCGGTGGTCAACTCCCGGGCCCTCGCCGAGGTGGCCCGCGGCCTCGACCTCGGCGCCTTCGTGCGTCTGGGCCGGGGTGAGGAGGGGACCGGTGGCCGGAACAAGGCATCGATCCTCGCGGACACCCTGGAAGCGGTGATCGGTGCCGTCTACCTCGACCAGGGGCTGACGGCGGCCGAGGAGCTGGTCCACCGGCTCTTCGACCCGCTGATCGAGAAGTCCGCGGGGCTGGGCGCCGGCCTGGACTGGAAGACCAGCCTCCAGGAGCTCACGGCGGCCGAGGGGCTCGGGGTGCCCGAGTACGCGGTCACCGAGACCGGCCCCGACCACGAGAAGACCTTCACGGCTGCCGCCCGCGTCGGTGGTGTCGCGTACGGCACCGGCACCGGCCGCAGCAAGAAGGAAGCGGAACAACAGGCGGCCGAGACCGCCTGGCGGGAGATCCGCGCGGCCTCCGACGCCGCGCGGGCCGAGGGCGGCGCGGCCGCGACGTCCGACGGGACCCCCGCCGGATCGGCGAGCTGAGGGTCACGTGCCCGAACTGCCCGAGGTGGAGGTCGTCCGGCGCGGTCTGGACCGCTGGGTCGCCGGCCGGACGGTCGAGGCCGTCACGGTCCTCCACCCGCGTGCGGTCCGCCGTCACGTCGCCGGGCCGACCGACTTCGCGGCCCGGCTCGTCGGCTGCCGCCTCGACGCCGTCGAGCGCCGGGGCAAGTACCTGTGGCTGCCGCTCGGCCCGCCCGGCACCGCGCCGGGCGAGGCCGGGCCGTCGGCGTTCGCGGTCCTGGCCCATCTCGGGATGAGCGGCCAGCTCCTCGTCCAGCCCGCCGCCGCGCCCGACGAGCGGCACCTGCGGGTGCGCGTCACCTTCGCCGACGAGGCCGAGGGCGAGCTGCGCTTCGTCGACCAGCGCACGTTCGGCGGGCTCTCCCTCCACCCGATGACGCCGGAGGGGCTGCCCGAGGTGATCGCGCACATCGCCCGGGACCCGCTCGACCCCGCGTTCGACGAGGCGGCCTTCCACGCCGCGCTGCGGTCGCGGCGCACGACGATCAAACGCGCCCTGCTCGACCAGTCACTGATCAGCGGTGTCGGCAACATCTACGCCGACGAGGCCCTCTGGCGCTCCCGGCTGCACTACGACCGGCCGACCGCCACGCTGACGCGGGCCCGGTCGGCGGAGCTGCTCGGCCACGTCCGCGACGTGATGAACGCGGCGCTGGCCGTCGGGGGCACGAGCTTCGACAGCCTCTACGTGAACGTCAACGGGGAGTCCGGGTACTTCGACCGGTCCCTGGACGCCTACGGACGCGAGGACGAGCCGTGCCGCAGGTGCGGTGCGCCGATACGCCGTCGCCCGTGGATGAACCGCTCCAGCTACCACTGCCCGCGCTGTCAGCGGCCCTGGCGCCCGCGCGCGGCGGGAGCCGGGACCGCCCGGCCGGGTCAGTAACCGAAGGCCTGGGTCCACCAGGGGCCGCCGCCGGCGAAGTGCGCGCCGACGCCCAGGGTGGTGAAGGCGCAGTTCAGGATGTTGTCGCGGTGCCCGGTGCTGTTCATCCACGCGTCCATCACCGCCTCGGCGTCCGCCTGGCCCCGGGCGATGTTCTCGCCGCCCATGTGGTCCACGCCGGCGTCGTCGGCCCGGTCCCACGGGCTGCGGCCGTCGGGGTCGGTGTGGGAGAAGAAGCCGCGGACCGCCATGTCCTTGCTGTAGTCGCCCGCCAGCTTCGCCAGCTCCGCGTCGGCCCGCACGGGGCTGCATCCGGCCCGGCCGCGCTCCTGGTTGACGAGGGCCAGCACGCGGGCCTCGGCGGCGGAGTGGACGCCGGAGTCCCCGGGCGTCGTCGGCGCCTTGGGCTTGGGCGTCTCGGGCTTCGGGGCGGCGGGGGTCGGCTTGGTGGTCCTGTCCGGTTCCGGTTCGGCGGGACGTTTCGCCTCCGGCGGCGCGGAGGGCTTCTTCGAGGGCTCCTTCGCGGGCTTCTCGGACGGCTTCGTGCTCGTCGAGGGCTCGGCCGACGGGGACGCGGACCGCGCCTCGCCGCGTGAGGCGCCTTCGCCCTCCCGCTCCCCGGCGCCCTCCGAAGCGCCGGGCGTGCCGGAGGCGGAGTCCTCGGCCCGCACGGACGTGGCCGGCCCGTCGTCGGTGAGCCCGAAGCCGTCACCAAGCCCGGGTACCACGCCCGACCCCACCGCCACAGCACCCACCACGGCCACCGTGGACACGCCGAGCGCTCCGGCTCGGAGCGGTGTCACCCTGCGCTTGCGATGTCGGTGGCGGCCCATGTGCGGCGGTCCTCACGTGCTCGACGGCGATGGCTTCACTCGAAGGAGTGAGATGTGTTCCGGGACAGTACGCCATCACCCCCGCCGCGGAGGTGCGCCGGAGGGAATTCGGCGGATAGCGTGCGTCACATGAGCACGATGGGGAACGGAACGGTCACCGGGCCGCAGGAGGAGCCCGGGACGGACGGGGGGCACGCCGTGCCCGATGGCGGCGAACCGGCGGACGTCCGGCTCACGGCCTGGGTGCGCGGGACCGTCCAGGGGGTCGGATTCCGCTGGTACACCAGGGCGAACGCGCTGCGCATCGGCGAGCTGACGGGCTTCGCCGTGAACCTCCCGGACGGCCGGGTCCAAGTCGTAGCCGAGGGGCCCCGGACACGCTGCGCCGCCCTGCTGGACTGGCTCACGGGCCCGCGGACACCCGGCGACGTGATCGGTGTCACGGAGATATGGAGTGCGCCGCGCGGCGGCTACCCGGACTTCGAGATCCGTTGACCGCCGGGCGACCTCGATGTCCGTGAAGTGAACTGGTTGCCAATCGCCGCGTGACGTGCAAGGCTGCGGCACGAGTGATCCACAAAAGGAGCTCCGCACCGCGCGGGGTCCGCTGCTCCGGCGCTCCCTACCGCCGTCGAGCCGGGCCGTCCGCGTACACGGGCGTGATCGTGTTGACCGTCGTAACTTTTGGTGAGACGCTGGAAGCCCCGCGCACCTTGCTCGTTCGACCCTGTGAACGTGCTTGAGCAGGCGCCGCGGGAGCCCATCCCTCACGGCCCAGACGACCCACCCTTCTGCGGTCGGTCACTCAGTGTGGAGGACCATCCATCATGGCAAAGGCGCTTCTCGGTTACGTCGGCGGCTCCGACCCCCGAGTCCTCGCCGAGATGCGACGGCTTCAGCAGCGTGTTCAGGACCTGGAATCCGAGCTGATCCGGATGCAGGCCGAGAACGACGCGCTGTCGGCCGCCGCACGCGATCACGGCGACTCGCTGCTTGACAGCATCGACGTTTCCCAGGGCGAGCCTGCTCTCACCTGACCCGACCCCGGGCAGGTGTGCGTCAGGCGCTCACCACTGTGCAGAACTGCGAGGGACGCTTCGGCGTCCCTTCGTCATGTCTCGCGTGTCCCTGTCCGCCCCCGATTCGCCCACCGGCCGTCGGTCCTTCGTTACCGAGTGATGTGCCCGGCGCCTTCAGCGGCGAAACCGCGTCACAGCGGTAAAGTCACACGCCGTGCACCTCAAGAGCCTGACCCTGCGCGGGTTCAAATCCTTCGCCTCGGCCACCACGCTGCGCTTCGAGCCCGGCATCACCTGTGTGGTCGGGCCGAACGGCTCGGGCAAGTCGAACGTGGTGGACGCCCTCTCGTGGGTGATGGGGGAGCAGGGCGCCAAGTCCCTGCGCGGCGGCAAGATGGAGGACGTCATCTTCGCCGGGACGTCCGGCCCCTCGGGCCGGGCCGCGCTGGGCCGAGCCGAGGTCTCCCTCACCATCGACAACGCCGACGGCGCGCTGCCCATCGACTACGCCGAGGTCACCATCACGCGGATCATGTTCCGCAACGGTGGCAGCGAGTACCAGCTCAACGGCGACACCTGTCGGCTGCTCGACATCCAGGAACTGCTCTCGGACTCCGGTATCGGCCGGGAGATGCACGTCATCGTCGGGCAGGGCCAGCTCGACGGCGTCCTCCACGCCGACCCGACCGGGCGCCGTGCCTTCATCGAGGAGGCCGCGGGCGTCCTCAAGCACCGCAAGCGCAAGGAGAAGGCGCTGCGGAAGCTCGACGCGATGCAGACGAACCTGGCCCGCGTCCAGGACCTCACCGACGAACTCCGCCGCCAGCTCAAGCCGCTCGGCCGGCAGGCCGCCGCGGCCCGGAAGGCAGCCGTCATCCAGGCGGACCTGCGCGACGCGCGGCTGCGCCTGCTGGCCGACGACCTGGTGGCCCTCCAGCAGGCTCTGCGTGCCGAGGTCGCCGACGAGGCGGCGCTCAAGGAGCGCAAGGACGCCGCCGAGGCCGCGCTGCGCACCGCGCAGCAACGTGAGACGGCTCTGGAGGACGAGGTGCGCCGCCTCACGCCGCGCCTCCAGGAGACCCAGCAGACCTGGCACGCGCTGTCGCAGCTCGCCGAACGCGTACGCGGCACCATCAGCCTCGCCGACGCGCGCGTCACCAGCGCCCGCAGCGTGCCGGTGGAGGAGCGGCGCGGCCGGGAGCCGGAGGAACTGGAGCGCGAGGCCCGGCGCGTCCGCGAGCAGGAGGCGGAGCTCGAGGCCGCGCTGGAGGCGGCCTCCCGGGCGCTGGAGGACACCGCCGAGCACCGCGCGGAGCTGGAGCTCCGCCTGGCCGAGGAGGAGCGGCAGCTCAAGGACGTGGCCCGCGAGATCGCCCGGCGCCGTGAGGAGCTGGCCCGGCTGGGCGGGCAGGCGGCCGCGGCCCGCAGCAGGGCCGCCTCCGCCCAGGCCGAGATCGACCGGCTGAGCGCGGCGCGGGACGACGCGCGTCGGCGTGCCGTCGCCGCGCAGGAGGAGTACGAGGTCCTCCAGGCCGAGGTCGACGGTCTCGACGAAGGGGACGCCGAACTGGCCGCCCGGTACGAGGCCGCCCGCGAGGAGCTGGCGCGGGCGGAGACGGAGGCGGGCGCCGTCCGCGACGAACTGGCCGTCGCCGACCGGGAGCGCGCGGCCACCGCGGCACGCCGGGAGGCCCTCGCGCTCGGTCTGCGCCGCAAGGACGGCACCGGCGCGCTGCTGGAGGCCCGCCACGAGCTCACCGGGCTGCTCGGCCCGGCCGCCGAACTGCTGACCGTCACGCCCGGGTACGAGGTCCCGGTCGCCGCCGCGCTCGGCGCCGCCGCCGACGCCGTCGCCGTGGACGGGCCCGGAGCGGCGGCGGAGGCCCTGCGGCGGCTGCGCAAGCTCGACGCCGGCCGGGCGGCCCTGCTCGTCGGCGGTGCCGGGCCGCCCGGAGCGGCCGTCGGACCGGAGGGCCTGACCTACGCGGCGGGGCTCGTGCGCGGCCCGGAGGAGCTGTTGCCGGCCGTACGGCGGTTGCTGGCCGACGTCGTCGTCGTCGACACGCTGGAGGCGGCCGTCGAACTGCTGCGCGCGGTGCCGGGGATCACCACGGTCACGGCCGACGGTGATCTGCTCGGGGCGCACTTCGCACAGGGCGGTTCCGCCGGAGCGCCGAGCCTGCTGGAGACCCAGGCGGCAGTGGACGAGGCCGCCAGCACGCTGGAGCGGCTGGAGGCGCGGTGCGCTGAGCTGACCGATGCCCGGGACCGGGCCGCCGAGCGGCGCCGTGAGTGTGCCGCGGCGGCCGAGGAGCTGGGTCGCCGGCGCAGCACCGCCTACCGCGAGAAGTCCGCCGTCGCCGCCCGGCTCGGTCGGCTCGCCGGGCAGGCCAAGGGGGCGGCGGGGGAGGCGGAGCGCTGCGAGGCGGCGGTGGCCAAGGCCGAGGACGCCCTGGCGCAGGCGACCGAGGCCGCCACCGAGCTGGCCGAGCGGCTGGCCGTCGCCCAGGAGACGGCCGACACCCTGGAGGAGCCGGACCCGGCCGTGCGCGACCGGCTCGCCGCCGACGGCGCCAACGCCCGCCAGACCGAGATGGAGGCCCGCCTCCAGGTCCGCACGCACGAGGAACGCGTCAAGGCGCTGGCGGGCCGGGCGGACGGACTGGACCGGGCCGCGCGGGCCGAGCGGGAGGCACGGGACCGGGCCGAACGGCGCCGGGCCCGCGCGCGTCACGATGCGGCGGTGGCCGCGGCGGTGGCCGACGGAGCCCGGCAGCTGCTGGCCCACGTCGAGGTGTCCGTCACCCGGGCCGAGCAGGAGCGCGGCGCTGCGGAACGCGCCCGTGCCGAGCGGGACCGCGAGCTGACGGCCGAGCGCGCGCGGGGCCGGGAGCTGAAGGCCGAGCTGGACAAGCTCACGGACTCGGTCCACCGGGGAGAGGTCCTGGGCGCGGAGAAGCGGATGCGCATCGAGCAGCTGCAGGCCCGCGCCCTGGAGGAACTGGGCGTCGAGCCGGACGTCCTGGTCGCCGAGTACGGACCCGACCAGCCCGTGCCCCCCTCTCCGGCGGCCGAGGGCGAGGTGCTGCCGGAGGATCCGGACCACCCGCGCAACCGTCCCGTCCCGTTCGACCGGGCCGAGCAGGAGAAGCGGCTGGCCGCCGCGGAGCGCGCCTACCAGAAGCTCGGCAAGATCAACCCGCTGGCGCTGGAGGAGTTCGCGGCCCTGGAGGAACGCCACCAGTTCCTCAGCGAGCAGCTCGACGACCTGAAGAAGACGCGCAGTGATCTGCTCCAGGTCGTCAAGGACGTGGACGAGCGGGTGCGGCAGGTCTTCACCGAGGCCTTCCACGACACGGCCCGCGAGTTCGAGGGCGTGTTCTCGCGGCTGTTCCCGGGCGGCGACGGACGGCTCGTGCTGACCGATCCCGACGACATGCTCACCACCGGCGTCGACGTCGAGGCCCGCCCGCCGGGCAAGAAGGTGAAACGGCTCTCGCTGCTCTCCGGCGGGGAACGCTCGCTGACCGCCGTCGCGCTGCTGGTATCGATCTTCAAGGCACGGCCGAGTCCCTTCTACGTCATGGACGAGGTCGAGGCCGCGCTGGACGACACCAACCTCCAGCGGCTCATCCGGATCATGAAGGAACTGCAGGAGAGTTCACAGCTCATCGTGATCACCCACCAGAAGCGCACGATGGAGGTGGCCGACGCGCTGTACGGCGTGTCGATGCAGGGGGACGGCGTCTCCAAGGTGATCAGTCAGCGACTCGGCTGACCGGGCGGCCCGGCGGAGCGGGTCCACTCGGGTGAAGCGGACTCTTCCCTTCCGGCTACATTTCTTGAACATCCCGACCGTGTATCTCGCGTACTGAGAGATCCCTCTCAGGTATTGACTTCGGAACTTGAACGCATAGTCTCTGCTGAGTCGCTTCTGGCGTACAGCCGGTGGTTACGGGCAGACGTGCACCACCGGACAGCGACCCACCCCCACGCCCGGCACCGTCGCCGGGCCCGCAGGAGTACCACTGTGACCAGCACCGAGCAGGTGGGCGACGGCGCCGTAGGACGGCCCCGGCAGCTCACCTACGTCATCTTCATCGCCGCGTCGGCCGCCATGGGCGGCTTCCTCTTCGGCTACGACAGCGCCGTGATCAACGGCGCCGTGGAAGGCATCCGGGGGAAGTTCGACGTCGGAGACGCCACCCTGGGCGCCGTCATCGCCATCGCCCTGCTCGGCGCGGCGCTCGGCGCCATGATCGCCGGACGCCTCGCCGACCGCCTCGGACGTCTGCGCGTCATGCGACTGGCGGCGGTCTTCTTCGGCATGAGCGCCCTGGGCTCCATGCTGCCGTTCACGCTGTGGGACCTGGCCGTGTGGCGCACCCTGGGCGGCGTGGCCATCGGTATGGCCTCCGTCATCGCCCCGGCCTACATCGCCGAGGTCGCCCCCGCCGCCTACCGCGGGCGGCTCGCCTCCTTCCAGCAGGCCGCCATCGTGCTCGGCATCGCCTGCTCCCAGCTCGTCAACTACGGGCTCCTCACCCTCGCCGACGGCGAGCAGCGCGGTGAGCTGCTCGGGCTGGAGGCCTGGCAGCTCATGCTGGGCATCGAGATCGTGCCCGCGCTCGTCTACGGGCTGCTCGCGCTGCGGATCCCCGAGTCGCCGCGCTACCTGGTGGCCCAGGGCCGCACCGCAGAGGCCGAGGCCGTGCTGGCCCAGGTCGAGCCGCAGCGCGTGGACGTGCGGGCCGAGGTCGCCCGCATCGCCACCCAGATGCGCCGGGAGCACAAGCCGAGCCTGAAGGACCTCACCGGCGGACGCTTCGGCCTGCTGCCGATCGTGTGGGTCGGCATCGGCCTGTCGATGTTCCAGCAGCTCGTCGGCATCAACGTGATCTTCTACTACAGCTCCTCGCTGTGGCAGTCCGTCGGCATCGACCCGGCCGGCTCGTTCTTCTACTCCTTCACCACCTCGATCATCAACATCGTCGGTACGGTGATCGCGATGATCTTCGTGGACCGGCTGGGCCGCAAGCCGCTCGCCCTGATCGGCTCCGTCGGCATGGCGATCTCCCTCGCCCTGGCCGCCTGGGCGTTCTCCTTCACAACGGGCACTGGCGACGACGTCAGCCTGCCCGACGCACAGGGCGCCGTCGCCCTGGTCGCCGCGCACTCCTTCGTGCTCTTCTTCGCCCTTTCGTGGGGTGTCGTCGTCTGGGTGATGCTCGGCGAGATGTTCCCGAACCGCATGCGGGCCGCCGCGCTGGGTGTCGCCGCAGGTGCCCAATGGGTCACCAACTGGCTGATCACCGCGAGCTTCCCCTCGCTCTCCGGCTGGAACCTCTCCGGCTCCTACATGATCTACACCGCCTTCGCCGTGCTCTCCGTCCCGTTCATCCTCAAGTGGGTGCCGGAGACGAAGGGCAAGGCGTTGGAGGAGATGGGCTGACCCGACCCCGCCGCCCTCTCCTCAGCGCTGCCCCGGCTCGCCCGAGCCGGGGCAGCGCCGTGTCCGGGCGATGGCCGATACTGGTCGGGCCGCGCATCCGACAAGCCGCCCAGCCGCCCAGCGGAAGATCGGGCGACAGACTAGGGAACCCATGGAAATCGTCATCCTGCTCGTCGTCATCGCCGTGGTCGCTCTCGGTGTCATCAGCGGGCTCGTCGTCAGCGGGCGCCGCAAGAAGGAGGTGCCGCCGCCGGAGGGCGACGCACCGACGATCACCGCACCGCCGAGGGAACCGCACGTCGGCGAGGAGGCCGAGGGCACTCCCGAGGCCCCCGGCCGCACCATCGACGAGGTCGGCCTCCCCGGCGTCACGGACGCGCCGCCCGTCACCGAGGAGGTGGCACCCCCGCCGCCCGTCGAGGTCCCCGAGCCGTCCGCCGGCCGGCTCGTCCGGCTGCGCGCCCGCCTCTCCCGGTCCCAGACCTCCCTCGGCAAGGGCCTGCTGACCCTCCTCTCCCGGGACCATCTCGACGAGGACACCTGGGAGGAGGTCGAGGACACCCTCCTGACCGCTGACGTCGGCGTCACGCCCACCCAGGAGCTGGTCGACCGACTGCGTGAGCGCGTCAAGGTCCTCGGCACCCGCAGCCCCGACGAGCTGCGCGCCCTGCTGCGCGAGGAGCTGCTGACGCTCGTCGGGACCGACCTCGACCGCACCGTCCACACCGAGGCCTCCGGCGCCGTGGACCGGCCCGGTGTCGTCCTGGTCGTCGGCGTCAACGGCACCGGCAAGACCACGACGACCGGCAAGCTCGCCCGCGTCCTCGTCGCCGACGGGAAGTCCGTGGTGCTCGGCGCGGCCGACACCTTCCGCGCGGCCGCCGCCGACCAGCTCCAGACCTGGGGCGAGCGGGTCGGCGCCCGCACCGTGCGCGGTCCCGAGGCCGGCGACCCGGCCTCCGTCGCCTTCGACGCCGTCAAGGAGGGCACCGCCGAGGGCGCCGACGTCGTTCTGATCGACACGGCCGGGCGTCTGCACACCAAGACGGGCCTCATGGACGAGCTCGGCAAGGTCAAACGGGTCGTGGAGAAGCAGGGCCCCGTCGACGAGGTCCTGCTGGTCCTCGACGCCACCACCGGTCAGAACGGCCTCGTGCAGGCGCGCGTGTTCGCCGAGGTCGTGAACATCACCGGCATCGTGCTCACGAAGCTCGACGGCACCGCGAAGGGCGGCATCGTCATCGCCGTGCAGCGGGAGCTGGGCGTCCCGGTGAAGCTGGTCGGTCTGGGGGAGGGCCCCGACGACCTCGCGCCCTTCGAGCCGGAGGCGTTCGTGGACGCGCTGCTCGGCGACTGACCACCGTGCGGCCGGGCCGGGCCGGCCCGGCCCGGGGCAAGGCAACCGGTCCGGCCGCACGCGTGTGGGACGCTCCCGGCCGCTACGGCCGGGCGGCGGGCACGCGCCGGGTCAGCCGTAGCAGCGTGCCGAGCAGCAGCCGGGCCTCCGGCGGTCGTCCGGCCGCCTCCAGCGTCGGCGGGCGGAGCCACCGGACGGGGCCGAGGCCACCGAGATCCGAGGGCGGCGCGGTGATGTACGCGCCCGGGCCGAGGCACCGCAGGTCGGGGCCGACGGCGTCGCAGCCGGTGCGCGACAGCAGCCCCGGCAGCTCCGCCGCCGCCCCCGGCGCCACCAGGAACCAGGTCCGCCCGTGCGGTGCCACGGCGACGGGACCGACCGGCAGGCCCATGCGCTCCAACCGCACCAGGGCCCGCCGTCCGACGTCCTCGGGCACGTCGACGACGTCGAAGGACCGGCCCGTCGGCAGCAGCAGCGCCGCACCCGGGACGTCGCTCCAGGCGCGGCCGGCCTCGCCCAGCGTCGTGCCCGCGGGCACCTCGGGGGCGGCGGCGAGGGGATGGGCGCCGGGCTCGGGGCAGGTGGGGGCGCCGCAGGAACACACGGTGCGGCCCGCGTCGCGCACGGCTCGCGCTCCGGGGGCGACCGCCCAGCCCCACAGCCCGGTGTACTCCGCCACCGCGGTGCTCACCGGGCTCTGCGGCCGGCCGAGCCTCCGGCCACGGCGTGCCGTCTGCCGCAACTCCCGCAACTCCCGGATGCCGCCGATCGTGAAGCCCATGCTCCCTCCAACGGGTCTCCCGGCCGATGGTTACGCCGTGCACCGCACGTACGCCTTCCCCGCGCGTCACTCGACCGGGTGGTGATGTCGGTAGGGCAAGTGAAGCGCGCGTGCTTCCGGTTAGCGTCTGCCGCAGGGGTGGCGAATGGTGGCGTTTCCCGTCTCCCCCTCGCCGCCCTGGTGATCGTAGGATTACTTTCGGTTGACGCAGTGACCAAGCAGGCACGGTTCCGGGGTATGACGGGGGCACGGACCGGGCATCGTTCTTCTTCACGAAATTGGGGGCCTCCAGTGGGCGGCAACAGCGGCAGCGGCGGCTCGGCTGAGAAGCGCCCGAACGAACAGCTCCGTTCGTGGTTCGTGCGCAGCGGATGGTCCAAGGGCGAGTTGGCCCGCCAGGTCAACCGGCGTGCGCGGGAGATGGGCGCCCACCACATCAGCACGGACACCTCCCGGGTGCGCCGCTGGCTGGACGGGGAACAGCCGCGCGAACCGATCCCGCGCATCCTGTCGGAACTGTTCTCCGAGCGCTTCGGCTGTGTCGTGTCCGTGGAGGACCTGGGGCTGCGCCAGGCCCGGCAGACGGCAGCGGCCTCCGGCGTCGACCTGCCCTGGGCCGGGCCGCAGACGGTGGCGATGATCAACGAGTTCTCCCGCAGCGACCTCATGCTGGGGCGGCGCGGCTACCTCGGCACGTCCCTGGCGATGTCGGCGGGTCCCGCCCTCATCGAGCCGATGCAGCGCTGGCTGGTGCCCGCCCCCGGGCCCGCCGGGGACGCCGGGGGGATGGCCGTCGTCCCCCATCAGCCGGGTCAGCGGCGGGGTCTGCCGCTCTCCGGGCCGGAGCTGGAGTTGCTGGAGGAGACGACGCGGATGTTCCGCGGCTGGGACGCGCAGTGCGGGGGCGGCCTGCGGCGCAAGGCCGTGGTCGGCCAGCTCCACGAGGTGACCGACCTGCTCCAGGAGAGTCGGCCCGAGCCGGTCCGGGCCCGGCTGTTCTCCGTCACCGCCCAGCTCGCCGAGCTGGCCGGCTGGATGAGCTACGACGTCGGCATCCAGCCCACCGCGCAGAAGTACTTCGTGCTGGCCCTGCACGCGGCCAAGGAGGCCGGCGACCGCCCGTTCGGCTCCTACGTCCTGTCGAACATGGCACGCCAGATGATCCACCTGAACCGGCCCGACGACGCCCTGGAACTCATCCACCTCGCCCAGTACGGCGGTCGCGACGGGGCCACGGCCCGGACGCAGGCCATGCTGTACGCCATGGAGGCGCGCGCGCACGCCAACCTCGGCCAGCCCAAACAGTGCCACCGTGCCGTCCGGCTCGCCGAGGAGACGTTCGCCGACGCGGACCCGGCGCAGGAGGCCGAGCCCGACTGGATCTCCTTCTTCTCCGAGGCCGAGCTGAACGCGGAGAACGCGCACTCCTACCGCGACCTCGCCTACGTCGCGGGGCGCAGCCACACCTACGCGTCCCTCGCGCTGAAGCCCATGGAGAAGGCGGTACGGCTGTTCGGCCAGGAGTGCGTCCGGGTGAGCCAGGGGCCGCACCGGTCCTTCGCCCTCAACCTGGTCGGGCTCGCCACCGTGCACCTGCTGCGCCGGGAGCCGGACGCGTGCGCCGCGCGGACCGGGCAGGCGATCGACGTCGCCAAGCGGCTGCGCTCGGAGCGCGTCAACACCCGCATCAGGAAGACGGCCAGCAGCGCCCGCCGCGAGTTCGCCGATGTCGCCGAGATCGCCGCCCTCGCCGAACGGCTGCCGGGCGAGCTGCCCACCGCCGAAGCCGCGATCGCCGTCTGACGTCCCGGACGGTCGCGGTCGTCTACACCGCCCGCCGGCCGCACCCCCGTAGGACCGCCGGCCGCGCGCCCGCCCCTCAGCACCCGACACGGCTCCTCCACGTCAGGTCCCCGGGCGGGGGCGCGGCCGGCCTGCTCGTTTCCGCCCGGCCGCACCCGGACGGGCGTATCCGGGCGTAACGGGCCCGGCGCCGGGCGTGTGAGCACCGGCCGGTTCCCCCGTTCATGCGGACGTAACACAGCCGCCTTCTTCGTCACGGCTGCGAAACAGCGAGGCGCATCACAGGAAACCGCGCGCCAGCACGCTGTGGGACATCCCCAGCCCCAGAGCCCTCCCCCACGGGTCGTGACACGAGGAGACGTCCACATTGAACGGCGCGGATACCGCTTTCGTCCTGATCAGCGCAGCGCTGGTCATGCTGATGACCCCTGGACTGGCCTTCTTCTACGGCGGCATGGTCCGGGTGAAGAGCGCGCTCAACATGCTGATGATGAGCTTCATCGCGCTCGGCATCGTCAGCGTGCTCTACGTCCTGTTCGGCTACTCGCTCTCCTTCGGCGCTGACTCCGGGGGGATCATCGGCAGCCTGGAGTTCGTCGGCCTGCAGGGCATCGACGCCGACACCCTCACCGGCGGCGACGAGGGCATCCCCGTCTTCGCCTTCGTCCTGTTCCAGATGATGTTCGCCGTCATCACGCCGGCGCTGATGAGCGGCGCGCTCGCCGACCGCGTGAAGTTCAGCGCGTGGGCGGTCTTCATCACGCTCTGGGTCAGCGTCGTCTACTTCCCGGTGGCGCACTGGGTGTGGGCCGAGGGCGGCTGGCTCTTCGACATGGGGGTCATCGACTTCGCGGGCGGCACGGCCGTCCACATCAACGCCGGTATCGGCGCCCTCGCGGCCGTCCTCGTCGTCGGCAAGCGCATCGGCTTCAAGAAGGAGCCCATGCGCCCGCACAGCCTGCCGCTGGTCCTGCTGGGCGCCGCGCTGCTGTGGTTCGGCTGGTTCGGTTTCAACGCCGGCTCCGCCCTCGCCGCCGACGGCACCGCCGCCAACATGGCGCTGAACACGCAGGTCGCCACCGCCACGGCCGTCCTCGGCTGGCTGCTGTACGAGCGCGTCAAGCACGGCGCGTTCACCACGCTGGGCGCCGCCTCCGGTGCCATCGCCGGTCTCGTGGCGATCACCCCGGCCGGTGCCGCCGTCAACGCGCTCGGTGCCATCGCCATCGGTCTCGTCGCCGGCCTGGTCTGCTCCTGGGCGGTCAGCTGGAAGTTCAAGCTCAACTACGACGACTCCCTCGACGTCGTCGGCGTCCACCTCGTCGGCGGGCTCATCGGCACCCTGATGGTCGGATTCCTCGCGACCGAGGGCGGCGGCCTGGCGCAGTTCGGCAAGCAGGCGCTCGGCGCCTTCTCCGTCATGGCCTTCACCTTCGTCGTGACGTGGCTGCTGGCCAAGCTCGTCGATGTGACGATGGGTCTGCGCGCCGAGGAGGACGACGAGGTGGCCGGTGTGGACCAGGCCTTCCACGCGGAGACCGCCTACGACTTCAGCCAGGTGGGCACCTCCTCCGCCCGCGCCGCGGTCGCACCCGGCAAGCCGGGCACCGACACCACCACCGACGCCCCTGAGGGCAAGACCGAGGGTAAGAAGGTCGACGCATGAAGCTGATCACCGCAGTCATCAAGCCGCACCGTCTCGACGAGGTGAAGGACGCGCTCCAGGCCTTCGGGGTGCACGGCCTCACCGTGACCGAGGCCAGCGGGTACGGGCGGCAGCGCGGGCACACCGAGGTCTACCGGGGCGCCGAGTACACCGTCGACCTCGTGCCGAAGATCCGGATCGAGGTGCTCGTCGAGGACGACGACACGGACCAGCTCATCGAGGTGATCGTGAAGGCGTCCCGGACCGGGAAGATCGGCGACGGGAAGGTGTGGAGCGTCCCCGTCGACCAGGCGGTGCGGGTCCGCACCGGCGAACGCGGCCCGGACGCGCTCTGACGCCGTCCGCGCCCCGAACACCGGCGCCGCCGCCGATGCCGTCGGCGGGCTGACACTCAGTGACGACGACCACGGGAGTGGGGAACCGCATGACGGCCGAGACCACGGACACGACCGGCAGGACGGAACCCGGCGACGGCTACGCGGCGGCCCGGCTGCGTCTCCTCCAGGGGACGCGGTCCGGGCCGCCGCGCCGTGCGGCGCTCGCCTCCCTCACCGACGCCTGGCTGGCCCGCCTCATGGCCGGGGCGCCCGCCGGCGTCGCCCTGGTCGCGGTCGGCGGGTACGGGCGGCGCGAACTGTCGCCCCGCAGCGACCTGGACCTGCTGCTCCTGCACGACGGCACGCTGGACCCGGGCGCGCTCGCCACCCTCGCCGACCGGATCTGGTACCCCGTGTGGGACCAGGGCCTCGACCTCGACCACGCCGTCCGCACGCCCGCCGAGGCTCGCAGGACGGCGGCCGACGACCTCAAGGTGCAGCTCGGCCTGCTCGACGCCCGGCACGTCGCCGGTGACGCCGCGCTCACCGCCGTCCTGCGCACGGAGCAGTTCGCCCAGTGGCGGGCCCACGCCCCGCGCCGCCTGCCCGAGCTGCGTGAACTGGGCCACGAGCGTGCCGAACGCCACGGTGAGCTGCCGTACCTGCTCGAACCCGACCTCAAGGAGGCCCGGGGTGGGCTGCGCGACGCCACCGCGCTGCGCGCCGTCGCCGCGTCCTGGCTGGCCGACGCCCCGCGCGAGGGCCTGGCCGCCGCGCGCGGCACGCTGCTCGACGTCCGGGACGCACTCCACCTGACCACCGGCCGGGGCACCGACCGGCTCGCCCTCCAGGACCAGGACCAGGTGGCCGACGCCCTCGGCGTGCACGGTGCGGACGCCCTCCTGCGGCAGGTCTACGAGGCCGGGCGCACGCTGACCTACGCGCAGGACGTCACCTGGCGCGAGGTCGGGCGGGTGCTCAAGGCCCGCAGCGCGAAACGGGGCCTGCGCTCCCTGGTGACGCGCCGGGAGGCGCGTCACCAGGCTCCGGAGCGCACACCGCTCGCCGAGGGCGTCGTCGAGCAGGACGGCGAGGTCGTCCTGGCCCGCACCGCCCGTCCCGACCGCGACCCCTGCCTGGTGCTGCGCGCCGCCGCCGCGGCCGCCCAGGCCGGGCTTCCGCTCGCCCTGGCCACCGCACGGCGGCTCGCCCGGGACGCCGCTCCGCTGCCCGTGCCCTGGCCCGCCGAGGCCCGCGAACTCCTCGTCACCCTGCTCGGCGCCGGGCCGGACGCCGTCCCCGTCTGGGAGGCGCTGGAGGCCGAGGGGCTCGTCACGGCGCTCCTGCCCGACTGGGAGCGGGTGCGCTGCCGGCCGCAGCGCAACGCCGTGCACCGCTGGACCGTGGACCGCCACCTGGTGGAGGCCGCGGTGCAGGCGTCCGCGCTGACCCGCCGCGTCCAGCGCCCCGACCTCCTCCTGGTCGGCGCGCTCCTGCACGACATCGGCAAGGGCTGGCCGGGCGACCACTCCGTGGCCGGGGAGACGATCGCCCGGGACATGGCGGCGCGCATCGGTTTCCCGCCGGCCGACGCCGACGTCCTGGCCACGCTCGTCCGGCACCACCTGCTGCTCGTGGAGACGGCGACCCGCCGGGACCTGGACGACCCGGCGACCGTCAGCGCCGTGGCGGAGGCCGTCGGCGCCCCCGGCACCCTGGAACTGCTGCACGCCCTGACCGAGGCCGACGCGCTGGCCACCGGGCCTGCGGCCTGGTCGGCCTGGCGGGACGCCCTCGTCACCGACCTCGCCCGGCGTACCGCCGCCGTCCTGGCCGGTGAGGCCCCGCCGCACTCCGGCGAGGCGGAGCCCGCCGAGCTCGGCGCCGAGGCGGAACGGCTCGCCGTGGAGGCGGCGCGCACCCGTGGCCCGGTGCTCACCCTGCGGACGCGTCCCGAAGGCCCGGACGCCGACGCGGCCGGTGAGCCCGTCGGCGTCGAGTTGCTGGTCGCCCTGCCCGGACATCCCCGGGCGCTGTCCGCCGTGGCCGGCGTCCTCGCGCTGCACCGGCTGACGGTACGGGCCGCGGAGCTGACCCGAGCCGACCCGGTGGGGGAGGGTCCGGTGCTCCTGCTGACCTGGCGGGTCGCCGCCGAGTACGGCTCCCTGCCCGCCGCCGACCGGTTGCGCGCGGACCTCCGCCGGGCCCTGGAGGGCACCCTGGACGTGGCCGCAAGGCTCGTTGAGCGGGAGAAGGCCTACCGGGGCAGGCGTCGCGGGCTCCAGGCCCCGCCGCCGCGCGTCACGGTCGCCCCGGACGGTTCCGCGCGGGCCACCGTCATCGAGGTGCGCGCCCAGGACGCGTCGGGGCTGCTGCACGGCATCGGCCGGGCCCTGGAGGAGGCGGGCGTCACCGTGCGCAGCGCCCACGTCAGCACCCTGGGGGCCAACGCCGTGGACGCCTTCTACGTCACCGACGGCACGGGCGCGCCGCTGCCGCGGACCGCCGCCGAGGAGCTGGCCCGCGCGGTACAGGGCTCGCTGGGCGGCTGAGCGGGGCGGCGCGCCGCCCCGCTCGGTCACGGAGCTGTCCACAGGCGGCTGACCGTTGCCGTACGGTGCGGATACCCTTGGTCGGTGCGTGTCGCGACGCCCCCGCCGGTGCACAGCCGACCGGGACACCGCGGCACGACTGACCGCCGGCACCGATGTACGTGAGGATTCGCGACCGCCGTGTTCGACACCCTTTCCGATCGCCTCGCAGCAACCTTCAAGAACCTCAGGGGCAAGGGCCGCCTGAGCCAGGAGGACATCGACGCCACGGCGCGCGAGATCCGCATCGCCCTGCTGGAGGCCGACGTCGCGCTGCCCGTCGTACGGGCCTTCATCAAGCAGGTCAAGGAGCGGGCCCAGGGGGCGGAGGTCTCCAAGGCCCTCAACCCCGCCCAGCAGGTCATCAAGATCGTCAACGAGGAGCTGGTGGGCATCCTCGGCGGCGAGACCCGCCAGCTGCGCTTCGCCAAGCAGGGCCCGACGGTCATCATGCTCGCCGGCCTCCAGGGCGCCGGTAAGACGACACTGGCCGGAAAGCTCGGCCAGTGGCTCAAGGGCAAGGGCCACACGCCGCTGCTCGTCGCCTGTGACCTCCAGCGGCCCAACGCCGTCGGCCAGCTCACGGTCGTCGCCGAGCGGGCCGGTGTGGGCGTCTACGCCCCCGAGCCGGGCAACGGCGTCGGAAACCCGGTGCAGGTCGCCAAGGACTCCATCGAGTACGCGCGGACCAAGCAGTACGACGTCGTCGTGGTGGACACCGCCGGCCGCCTGGGCATCGACCAGGAGATGATGCGGCAGGCGGCGGACATCCGGGACGCGGTGCGGCCGAACGAGACGCTGTTCGTGGTCGACGCGATGATCGGTCAGGACGCCGTCCACACCGCCGAGGCCTTCCGGGACGGCGTCGGCTTCGACGGCGTGGTGCTGTCCAAGCTCGACGGTGACGCCCGTGGTGGTGCGGCGCTGTCCATCGCGCAGGTCACCGGCCGGCAGATCATGTTCGCGTCCAACGGCGAGAAGCTGGACGACTTCGACGCCTTCCACCCGGACCGGATGGCGTCCCGGATCCTCGGGATGGGGGACGTGCTCAGCCTCATCGAGAAGGCCGAGCAGACCTTCAGCCAGCAAGAGGCCGAGAAGATGGCCGCCAAGCTGGCGAAGGGCCCCAAGGAGTTCACCCTCGACGACTTCCTGTCCCAGATGGAGCAGGTCCGCAAGATGGGCTCGATCTCCAAGCTGCTCGGCATGATGCCGGGGATGGGCCAGATGAAGGACCAGATCAACAACCTCGACGAGCGGGACGTCGACCGCACCGCCGCCATCATCAAGTCGATGACGCCCGGTGAGCGCCACGACCCCACGATCATCAACGGTTCCCGCCGGGCCCGGATCGCCCGGGGTTCGGGCGTGGACGTCAGCGCCGTGAAGAACCTGGTGGAGCGGTTCTTCGAGGCCCGCAAGATGATGTCCCGCATGGCCCAGGGCGGCGGCATGCCCGGGATGCCAGGCATGCCGGGGATGCCGGGCATGGGGGGTGGGGCCAAGAAGAAGGCCAAGCAGCAGAAGAAGGGCAAGGGCAAGCGCCAGTCGGGCAACCCGATGAAGCGTCGGCAGGAGGAGCAGGCCGCGGCCGCCCGGCGCGAGGGCGACGGGAACGGCGGCGCCTTCGGTCTGCCCGGCGCCGGCCAGGCGCCGGAGGACTTCGAGCTGCCCAAGGAGTTCCGCGACCTGCTGCCGCCGAAGTGACGGTGGGCGGCTGGGCCGTCCGGGTGAGACGGGAGCGGGCCGGGCCGCGGTGACCGGCCCGCGGCGTCGCCCGGCGGCGCCGCGCGTTCAGACCCGTGCGATGACGTACCGGAAGAGGTTCGGGAGCCACACCGTCCCGTCGGGGCGCACGTGCGGGTGCAGCGCCTCCGTCAGCTCCTTGCTGACCTGCACCTCGTCGGTGGCCCGCACGGCCGCCGCGTAGAAGCCGGTCGACAGCAGGCCGCGTACGGCGCTGTCCAGGTCCGCGTAGCCGAACGGGCACGACACCCGGCCCGAGCCGTCCGGCCGCAGCCCGGCCTGCCGGGCCAGGTTCTCCAGGTCGTCGCGGCCGCGCGGCTGCCAGCCCGAGGCGTGCGTCCGCGGCTCCGCCAGTCGGGTGGCGATCCGCAGCGCGGGCGTGGCCGCACAGCGCTCCGCCGGACCCCAGTCGGCCAGCACCACGGCGCTGCCCCGGTCGGCGTGCCGGGCCGCCGCGGCCAGCGTCGCCGCGCCGGGCCGGGAGTCGAAGGCCGTGATGAGGTTGTGCGGAGCGCCCTCGGGCGCCGTCCGGCTCGACGGGCTGCCGTGCGCCAGCCGCACGGGGTACGTCCGTGCGCCCCACTGGGGCTCGGCGAGGAGCCGGGCCCGGGCGAGCGACAGCCGGTGCTCGTCCGTATCCATGCCGGTGACCTCGGCGCCCCGGCCCGCCGCGAGCAGCAGGGCGAGTCCGGAACCGCACCCCAGGCCCAGCAGCCGGGTGTGCGGGCCGACCTCCAGGCGGTCGTACACCGCCTCGTAGAGCGGAACGAGCATCCGCTCCTGGATCTCCGCCCAGTCGCGGGCTGCGCGTGGCAGGTGCTGAGGCATGAACGTCGCTGTCATCACAGGCGCCCCTATCCGGTCCGCGTGTCCGTCTGTGCCGTCTTTCGTCCGTCACCCGCGCTGTGCCGCGCGGCGTGCACCGGCCCCCCGGGGTGGTGCGGTGCTCCCTGGGTGTGCGCGGGAGCGCGCGCCCTATGCCAGGGAACTGCCGATCGCTCCCGGCGTCCAGTGGACTTGGCGGACGGAAGACCGAACTTTCGGCCGCTCCAGAGGTGCGCGGGCCCCACCGATTCACGGTTTGCCTGCGCGTCGCCGTAACATGCGCGCCATGGCAAAGGCTCCCGTACTCACCCCCCAGGCGGACGACTTCCCGCGCTGGTACCAGGACGTGATCAACAAGGCCGAACTGGCCGACAACGGCCCGGTGCGCGGCACCATGGTCATCCGACCGTACGGGTACGGGCTCTGGGAGCGCATGCAGAGCGAGGTCGACCTGCGGATCAAGGCCGCCGGCGCCGAGAACGCCTACTTCCCGATGTTCATCCCGCAGTCGTACCTGACGCGCGAGGCCGAGCACGTCGAGGGCTTCGCGCCCGAGCTGGCCGTCGTGACGCACGGAGGCGGCAAGGAACTGGACGAACCGGTCGTCGTCCGGCCCACGTCCGAAACGATCATCAACGAGTACTTCTCGAAGTGGGTCCAGAGCTACCGCGACCTGCCGCTTCTCATCAACCAGTGGGCGAACGTCGTCCGCTGGGAAATGCGTCCGCGGGTCTTCCTCCGAACGAGTGAGTTCCTCTGGCAGGAGGGCCACACGGCGCACGCCACCTACGAGGACGCCCGGGACTACGCCGCGCTGATCCACCGCGAGGTCTACCGCGACTTCATCGTGAACGTCCTCGGCATCGACGTGGCCGTCGGCCGCAAGACCGCCCGGGAACGTTTCGCCGGTGCGATCAACACCCTCACGCTCGAAGGCATGATGCGGGACGGCAAGGCCCTGCAGATGGGCACCAGCCACGAGCTGGGCCAGAACTTCGCGAAGGCGTTCGACACCAAGTACCTGTCCAAGGACGGCGACCAGCAGCTCGTCTGGCAGACGTCGTGGGGCGTCTCGACGCGCATGGTCGGCGGTCTGATCATGAGCCACGGCGACGACAACGGGCTGCGCGTGCCGCCGAGGCTGGCGCACGTCCAGGCCGTCGTCCTCGCGATCAAGGGCGACGACGCGGTGCTCGCCAAGGTCCACGAGGTCGGCGACCGGCTGGCGGCCGCCGGGATCCGGGTGCAGGTCGACGACCGCACCGACACGCCTTTCGGGCGCCGTGCCGTGGACTGGGAGCTCAAGGGCGTCCCGGTCCGCATCGAGATCGGCCCGCGCGACCTGGAGAACGGCACGGCGATGCTGGCCCGGCGCATCCCCGGAGGCAAGGAGCCCGTCCGGCTGGACGCCCTGGCCGAGCTGCTGCCGAAGGTCCTGGAGGACGACCAGGCGCAGCTCCTGCGGGAGTCCCGGGAGCGGCGCGAGGCGAACACGACCGACGTCCGCACCGAGCAGGAGGCGGCCGAGGTGGCTCTCGCCGGCGGCTGGGCGCGGATGCCGTGGTCCGACCTGGGCCCCGAGGGCGAGGCGCGGCTGGCGGAGCAGGCGTTGACGGTCCGCTGCCTGCACCTCGAGGACGGCTCGGTGCCGGACAGCGACGATGCCCCCGGCACTCTGGCGCTCATCGCCCGCTCCTACTAGCCGACGCCCGACGCGCCCGCCCTTCGGGAGGCGGGCGCGTCGGCGGTCGGTATGCCACGGTCGGTACCGGCCGCCTGTGTGCGCGGTCGCGTCCGGATCCGTGCGTCCGGGAACACCGCATGCACAGAACTGACTGGTACGTGCAAATTATTGGGAATGACCCCGTAATCGGAACACTCGGTGGTTCCGGCTCGTTGTTCACGACGTGAGCACGACACCACCAGTTCTCGCCGCCGAGCTGGCGTCCGCGTGGGCCGACATTCAGCGTCGCCACCCGGAGCTGCCAGACCTGGCCGCACCCGAATCCCTGATCGGAGAGTCCTCCTCCGCCTGCGGCGCGGAGCTCTCCTTCGAACGGCTGCTGCACGAGGCCGTCCACGGTGTTGCCGCCGCGCGCGGTGTCCGTGACACCTCGCGCGCCGGCCGTTACCACAACCGCCGTTTCCTGGCGATCGCCGAGGAGATGGGCCTGGAGCACACCGACGAACCGCATCCGAGCAGCGGGTTCTCACTCGTCTCCCTGACGCCTGAGGCCCGCAAGCGGTACCGGACCACGGCCGAGCGGCTCCAGCGCGCGCTGCGGGCCCACACGGCGGCCACCCGGACCGACACCGCCAGTTCGTTCCGCGGCCCCGCCGCGCGGCACGGCTCCTCCGGGGGCGGTGTCCGCGTCAAGGCCGTCTGTGACTGCGGGCGCAACGTCCGCGTCGTCCCGTCGGTGCTGGCCCAGGCACCCATCATGTGCGGAGCCTGCGGCAAGCAGTTCCGCATCCCCGAGGTGATGGCCGTGGGCTGACGAGACCGCACCGACACCGCACCGACGCCCCCGGCGCCGACGTCCCGACGTCGACCCCGCCGACGGCACGAGCGGCCCGCGGACGGCAGACCCCCCTCGACTGCCGGCACCGTCCTGAGCCCCGCTCGCCAGTGGATCGCGTCGGCCCGCGCCCGGCCCGCCGGGCCCGTACCGCAGCGCACTGCACCGACCGGGGTGCCCCCACACCCCCGTCGGCCGGCGGTCCCGTGCTGTGGCAGAATGGACGGCTGTACTCGACAGCCGTCCGGACCCTCTCTCCCTCGGCTGACGCGTCCACCGGGCACCCGGGTGCCGCAACCCCACGCGGTGGTCCCGCAGTGACCCACCCACGTCAAGACCAGGAGACACCACACCCGTGGCAGTCAAGATCAAGCTGAAGCGTCTGGGCAAGATCCGTTCGCCTCACTACCGCATCATCGTCGCCGACTCGCGCACCCGCCGTGACGGCCGCGCCATCGAGGAGATCGGTCTGTACCACCCGGTGCAGAACCCGTCCCGCATCGAGGTCGACAGCGAGCGCGCCCAGTACTGGCTGGGTGTCGGCGCGCAGCCGACCGAGCCCGTCATGGCCATCCTCAAGGTCACCGGTGACTGGCAGAAGTTCAAGGGCCTGCCCGCTCCGGAGCCGATGAAGGTCGCCGAGCCGAAGGCCGACAAGAAGGCCCTCTTCGAGGCCGCCGCCAAGGAGTCCGCCGACGAGCCCAAGGGCGAGGCGATCACCCCGAAGGCGAAGAAGGCCGACAAGGCCGACAAGGGTGCCGACGCCGAGGCCGCGGCCTCCGCCGAGACCACCGAGGCCTGAGCATGCTGGAGGAGGCCCTCGAACATCTGGTCAAGGGCATCGTCGAGCATCCGGACGAGGTACAGGTCGCATCCCGCACCCTGCGCCGCGGCCGGGTTCTGGAGGTCCGGGTGCACCCCGACGACCTCGGCAAGGTGATCGGTCGCAACGGCCGCACCGCCCGCTCCCTGCGCACCGTCGTGGGAGCGATCGGGGGCCGTGGCATCCGCGTCGATCTCGTCGACGTGGACGCCGTGCACTGAGGCGCACGGCACCCACACAGCACCGGCACGGGCCGGGAACGGCTCGGCCGTTCCCGGCCCGTGCCGGTGCTGGACCGGCCCGGGCGCCGACCGGCGCCCGGGCCCGACCGGGCAGGAGAAGGAACAGCACGTGCAGCTGGTAGTCGCGCGGATCGGCCGCGCCCACGGCATCAAGGGCGAGGTCACCGTCGAGGTGCGCACCGACGAGCCCGAGCTCCGGCTCGGCCCCGGGGCGGTGCTCGCCACCGAACCGGCCGCCGTCGGCCCCCTCACCATCGACAGCGGCCGCGTCCACAGCGGTCGGCTGCTGCTGCGCTTCGTGGGGGTCGCCGACCGGACGGCCGCCGAGGCGCTGCGCAACACGCTCCTCATCGCCGAGGTCGATCCGGAGGAGGTTCCGGAGGACCCGGAGGAGTTCTACGACCATCAGCTCATCGATCTGGACGTGGTCACGCGCGAGGGCGAGGAGGTCGGGCGCATCAGCGAGATCGCGCACCTGCCCGCGCAGGACCTCCTCGTGGTCCGGCGTCCGGACGGGGGCGAGGTGCTGATCCCGTTCGTCGCCGAGATCGTCCCGGAGATCGACCTGGAGGAGCAGCGGGCCGTCATCGACCCCCCACCCGGCCTGCTGGGCGAGATGGAGGACGAGGACGGCCGGGGCGGGGAGCCGGGTGGGAGCGGAACCCGGTGAGGCTCGACGTCATCACGATCTTTCCCGAGTACCTCGCGCCGCTGGACGTCTCCCTCGTCGGCAAGGCGCGGGCGCGGGGCCTTCTCGACGTGCGGGTGCACGACCTGCGGGGCTGGACGCACGACCGTCACCACACCGTGGACGACACCCCGTACGGCGGTGGCCCGGGCATGGTGATGAAACCCGAGCCGTGGGGCGAGGCGCTGGACGAGGTCACCGCCTCGGGTGACGGTGAGCCCGTCATCGTCGTCCCGACGCCCAGCGGCCGGCCCTTCACCCAGGAACTGGCCGCCGATCTGGCGGGCCGCGACTGGCTGATCTTCACGCCGGCACGCTACGAGGGCATCGACCGGCGGGTCGTCGAGGAGTACGGCGAGCGGTACGACGTCCGCGAGGTCTCCATCGGGGACTACGTCCTCGCCGGAGGAGAGGCCCCCGTCCTGGTCATGGTGGAGGCCGTGGCACGGCTGCTGCCCGGCGTCCTCGGCAACGCGGAGTCCCACCGCGACGACTCCTTCGCGCCGGGGGCCATGGCGGACCTGCTCGAAGGCCCGGTCTACACCAAGCCGCCCAGTTGGCGCGGGCGGGAGATCCCCGAGGTCCTGGTCAGCGGGCACCACGGCCGCATCGCCCGTTGGCGCCGCGACCAGGCGCTCACGCGCACGGCCGCGCACCGCCCCGACCTCCTCCGGCGCTGCGACCCGCAGGCCCTCGACCGGCAGGACCGCGCACTCCTGGCCGAGCTCGGCTGGGAGGTGTGCCCCGACGGCCGATTTGGGTGCTCCGGGGAGCCCGTGGAAGAATGACTCGCTGGTCTACGGCCACGGCGCGCGACCCTGCCACAGGGGGACAGACGCCCGCCCCGGCCCGCCACCCGAACATCCATCACCGTTTCCGCCGCTGACCTGTGGCACCGGCGAAGAAAGCAGACGCACATGTCCCAGCTCCTTGACAGCGTCGACGCAGCATCCCTGCGCGACGACATCCCGGCCTTCCGCCCGGGTGACACCGTCGACGTCCACGTCCGCGTCATCGAGGGCAGCCGCTCGCGTGTCCAGCAGTTCAAGGGCGTCGTCATCCGCCGCCAGGGCTCCGGCCTGCGGGAGACCTTCACGGTCCGCAAGGTGAGCTACGGCGTCGGCGTCGAGCGCACCTTCCCCGTGCACACCCCGATCGTGGAGAAGATCGACGTCGTCTCCCGCGGCCAGGTGCGTCGCGCCAAGCTGTACTACCTGCGCGAGCTGCGCGGCAAGGCGGCGAAGATCAAGGAGAAGCGCGAGCGCTGAGTCGTCGCGCTCCACGTCTTCGGCGGCCGGACCCCATCCTCGGATGCGGTCCGGCCGCCGCGTCGTAGGGAAGGCCGGGCGGTTAGGCTCTGCGTCCGGTGACAGACCGTCCGCCCGGCGATCGGGCGTGACGCGGACGGAAGCGGGCCCATGACGGACACCCCTGCCCCCGACGAGGCGGACCCGGCGCCGGGCCCGCCCCCTGCGGCCACCCCGGCACGACGCCCCGGGCTTCGGCGGTCGGCCCTGTGGGCGACCGTGGTACTGGTGGTGTTCCTCCTGGTCAACGCCTTCGCGGTACAGCCTTACCGGATCGCCAGCGGTTCCATGGAACCGACGCTCCGCGTGGAGGACCGCGTGCTCGTGAACAAGCTGGCGTACCGTTTCGGCAACCATCCGGAGCGTGGAGACGTTGTGGTGTTCGACGGAACGGGTACGTTCGCAGCCGACGGCACGGGTGAGCATCCGCTCGCCCGCGTTCTGCGCACCACCGTCGCGGCGGTGGGCGTGGGCGAGCCGCCGGGCAACGACTTCGTCAAGCGCGTGGTCGGCGTCGGCGGCGACCGGGTGACGTGCTGCGACGAGCAGGGGAGGATCGAGGTGAACGGGGAGCCGCTGACCGAGGACTACCTGCATCCCGAGGGAGGCCCCGAGCGGGCCTCGGCCGTCCCCTTCGACATCGTCGTGGCCGAGGGGCGGTTGTGGGTCATGGGCGATCATCGGGCCGCCTCCCGGGACTCCCGCGACCACCTCGGCCGTCCCGGGGGCGGCACCGTGCCGGTGGAGGACGTCATCGGCCGGGTCGAGTGGACCGGCTGGCCCCCCTCGCGCTGGTCCGCCCCGCGGAACGGGCATGGGTAGGCGCGGGCGGCCCCGCCCCGCCACCTCCGAGCCGCCGGTGGGCGCGGCCTCCCCCGCGGTGGGGGAAGGCGGTCCGCCGGGCGAGGGCCGTGCGGCCCGCCGCCGAGCGGCCCGGCGCGTCAGACGCCGTCGGCGGCTCTCGGCCACCAAGGAGATCCCCCTGCTGCTCGGGGTGGCGCTGGTCATCGCCCTCGTGCTGAAGACCTTCCTCGTGCAGGCCTTCGTCATCCCCTCCGGTTCGATGGAGCAGACCATCCGGATCGACGACCGGGTGCTGGTGGACAAGCTGACGCCCTGGTTCGGTGCCGAGCCCGAGCGCGGCGACGTGGTCGTCTTCGAGGACCCGGGCGGCTGGCTGGAGGGCCAGGCACAGCCGCAGCCCTCGGACGACCCCATCGGCGTCAAGCAGGTCAAGTCGTTCCTGACGTTCATCGGCCTGCTGCCCTCCGCGGACGAGCAGGACCTGATCAAGCGCGTCATCGCGGTCGGCGGCGACCGGGTCGTGTGCTGCGACGAGAACGACCGCATCACGGTCAACGGAACACCGTTGAACGAGCCCTACCTGCACCCGGACAACAAGCCGTCGGAGATCCCCTTCGACGTGGCCGTCCCCGAGGACCGCCTGTTCGTCATGGGCGACCACCGCTCCAACTCCGCCGACTCCCGGTTCCACCTCGACGACCCGGGCGAGGGCACCATCCCGCAGGACCTCGTCGTCGGGAAGGCGGTCGTCATCGCATGGCCGTTCTCCCATTGGGCACGGCTGGGGGAGCCGGACACGTACGCTTCGGTACCGGAGCCCCGTGCTCCCGCACCGGCCGGGGCGGCGTCCGGGGGACTGCGGGAAGCACACGAAATCACGCCGGTACCGCTCCCTGCGGAACTCACGCTCGTTATGGGAGTGGCGGGCCTGCGCCGCTCGGCGGGCAGGCGGTGGCACAGCGTTAGGAGAGAACGTGGGGAACGTCGCGGTCGGCGCCCGGTCGGGGTCCGGTGGGGACGAGCCGGAGGATCAGCCCGAGGGGCGCAACGACGAACGTTCCGGGCCCGGCGGCGACGCCGGCGCCGGAGCCCCCGGAGCCGCTGCGGCCGGTGACGGCGACGACGGTGGCAAGGGACGGCGCGGCAGCAAGCAGCAGCGCTCGTTCTGGAAGGAGCTGCCGCTCCTGGTCGGCATCGCCCTCGTGCTCGCCCTGCTGATCAAGTCCTTCCTGCTGCAGGCCTTCTCGATCCCGTCCGACTCCATGCAGAACACCCTGCAGCGCGGCGACCGGGTGCTGGTGGACAAGCTGACGCCCTGGTTCGGTGCCGAGCCCGAGCGCGGCGAGGTCGTCGTCTTCGAGGACCCGGGCGGCTGGCTGGACACCCCGCCGCCCGAGCCGAACGCCGTCCAGGAGGTCCTGAGCTTCATCGGGCTCATGCCCTCGGCCGACCAGCAGAACCTGATCAAGCGCGTCGTCGGCGTCGAGGGTGACACCGTGGAGTGCCGCCAGAACGGTCAGGTCAAGGTCAACGGTGAGGCGCTGGACGAGGCCGCGTACCTCTTCCCCGGGAACACCCCGTGCGGGGACAAGCCCTTCGGCCCGCTGACCGTGCCCGAGGACCACGTCTGGGTGCTGGGTGACCACCGGCAGGAGTCGCTGGACTCCCGCTACCACATGGACGGCCCCTCGGGCGGTGCCGTGCCCGAGGACAAGGTCGTCGGGCGAGCCCTCGTGCGCGCCTGGCCGGTCGACCGCTGGGGCGCCCTGTCGGTGCCGGACGCCTATGACCGGTTGGCCGCCGCGGCCCCCACGGCGCTGGCCGTGGCCGCCCTCCTTCCCGTCGCGCTGATCCGTCGGCGTCCCCGCGCCTGACGTCCGCCCGCCCGGCTTCCGTCCCGCGCCCCGTCCCGCGCGTCCGGTGCGAGGCGCGGGACGTGCACCCTTCGGGTAGGGGGGACGAACGCGCACCCGCCTGCCCCGCCGCCGCAGGTAGGGTGCCGTCATGACCACGGCAACCACGAACGGCCGAGCGGCCGCCCGTCGCCGCACCGGCACCACGCTGGCCAACGTCGCGGTGGCCGTCGGGGCCGTGCTCTTCGTCGGTGCGTTCGCCTGGGCGGCCCTCCTGTACCGCCCCTACGCGGTGCCGACGGACTCGATGGCGCCCACGATCCGCGCGGGTGAACGCGTTCTCGCCGAGCGGGTCGACGGTGACGATGTCCGCCGAGGGGACGTGGTGGTCTTCGAGGACCCGCTGTGGGGCGACCTGCCCATGGTGAAGCGGGTCGTCGGCGTCGGTGGCGACACGGTGGCCTGCTGCGACCCCGACGGGCGCCTCACCGTGAACGCCGAGGCGGTGGCCGAGCGCTACCTCGGGTCGTCGGGGAACGCGTCGGGCTCCGACTTCCGGGCCACCGTGCCGGAGGGGCGGATCTTCCTCCTGGGCGACCACCGAAGCCACTCCGTCGACTCCCGCAGTCAGCTGGCGGGCGAGGCGGACGGCACCGTGCCGCGTGATGCCGTCGTCGCCCGCGTCGACGCCACCGTGTGGCCGCTGGGGGCCGCCGGGGTCCTGCCACGTCCGGACGGCTTCGCGGCGCTGCCCGGCGGCGTCTCCGAGCCGGGCCCCCTCCCGGCGCTCCTGTGGGCCGCCGGGGCGGGCGCCGTCCTGGTGCTCGGCGGGGCCGCCGGTGCGCCGATCGCGCGGCGGGCCGGACGGCGCACGCGGCACTGACGCACAATGGGGGGACGCAGCTGAAGGGGAATCCATGAGCGCCGAGGACCTCGAGAAGTACGAGACCGAGATGGAGCTGAAGCTCTACCGGGAGTACAAGGACGTCGTCGGCCTGTTCAAGTACGTGATCGAGACCGAGCGCCGCTTCTACCTCACGAACGACTACGAGATGCAGGTGCACTCCGTCCAGGGTGAGGTCTTCTTCGAGGTGTCCATGGCCGATGCCTGGGTCTGGGACATGTACCGGCCGGCGCGTTTCGTGAAGCAGGTCCGCGTGCTGACGTTCAAGGACGTGAACATCGAGGAGCTCAACAAGAGCGACCTCAACGTGCCGGAGGACTCCGGCTTCAGCGGCTGACGCCCGCCACAGCCGCGCCACAGCCGCGCCATAGCCCCGCCGCCGCGGCGTTCGTCCCGCCGGTGAGCCGTCACCGGGTGCACGCGTGGTCACCCTCACGAGTGGCCGAATTGTCCACAACCCGCGAGTTGTCCACCGAAAAGCGGCAAGATCCCCGCCGCGTCCGCCGTGCCGCCACAGTCGGCGCTGGAGGTGGACGAGATGAACGCACAAGGAGCGCTGGGCCGCTACGGGGAGGACCTGGCGGCACGGAGACTGCGCGAATCGGGCATGGCCGTCCTGGAGCGCAACTGGCGCTGCCGGGACGGCGAGATCGACATCGTCGCCCGGCACGGGGACGCCCTGGTGGTCTGTGAGGTGAAGACCCGCAGCGCGGGCGGCCCCCAGCACCCGATGGCTGCCGTCACACCGCGCAAGGCCGCCCGGCTGCGGAGGCTGGCGTCACGCTGGCTGACCGAGCGCTGGCTGGTCCGCTACGGGAGGCCGCCCACCGGTGGCGTGCGGATCGACCTCGTCGGGGTGCTGCTGCCCCGGCGCGGAGCCCCGGTGGTTCAGCACGTGCGGGGGGTGGCCTGAATGCCGTTCGCCCGGACCTGCTCGGTCGCCCTGGTGGGGGTGGAGGGGGTGCTCGTCGAGGTCCAGGCGGACCTGGAACCCGGTGTCGCCACCTTCACCCTCATCGGGCTGCCCGACAAGTCGCTGGTGGAAAGCAAGGACAGGGTCCGCGCCGCAGTGGTGAACTCCGGCGTCGAGTGGCCGCAGCGCAAGCTCACGGTGGGGCTGAGCCCGGCCTCCGTGCCGAAGGGCGGCAGCGGGTTCGATCTGGCCGTCGCGTGCGCCGTCCTCGGTGCCGCGGAGCGTGTGGACCTGCGGCGGCTGGCCGGCGTCATGATGATCGGGGAGCTGGGGCTGGACGGCCGGGTCCGCCCGGTCCGCGGCATCCTGCCCGCCGTCCTCGCGGCCGCCGACGCCGGGTACCGCCAGGTCGTCGTACCGGAACAAGCGGTGTCCGAGGCCCGTCTCGTGCCGGACGTCGCTGTGCTCGGCGTGCGCAGCCTCCGGCAGCTCATCGCCGTCCTGGCCGACGAGCCGGTGCCGGAGGAGGCCGTTGACGAGGGCGCGCCGGACACGCCGCTCGGCGGGCCCGCCCTGCCCTGGGGGGTCGGGGGCGGCGGGCCCCCGGTCGCCCGTCCGGTGGACATGGCGGAGGTCGCCGGTCAGGCGGCCGCCCGCAGGGCCCTGGAGATCGCCGCTGCGGGCCGCCACCACCTGTTCCTCAAAGGTGCCCCCGGCGCGGGCAAGACCATGCTCGCGGAGCGGTTGCCCGGGCTCCTGCCGCCGCTCACGCGGCAGGAGTCGCTGGAGGCGACGGCGGTGCACTCGGTGGCCGGAGCCCTGCCGCCGGGGGAGCCGCTGATCTCCCGCCCCCCGTACTGCGCGCCGCACCACTCGGCGAGCATGGCCTCCCTCATCGGCGGTGGCACCGGCCTGCCGCGCCCCGGCGCGGTGACGCTCGCCCACCACGGCGTGCTCTTCATCGACGAGGCCGCCGAGTGCAGCGGCCGCCTACTGGACGCGTTGCGGCAGCCGCTGGAGGCCGGACACGTCGTCGTCGCCCGGGCCCAGGGCATGATGCGGATGCCCGCCCGGCTCCTGCTCGTCCTCGCCGCGAACCCGTGTCCCTGCGGTCGGCACGGGTCGGCCGGTGGTGAGCCGTGCGAATGCCGGCCCTCGGCCGTCCGCCGCTACCGGGCCAGGCTGTCGGGGCCGCTTCTGGACCGGGTGGACCTCCGCGTCACCGTCGAGCCCGTCGCCCGCTCCGAGCTCCTCGCGGCCGGGCGGAGCGGTGAGGACACCGCGACGGTCGCCGCCCGGGTGCTGGGCGCCCGCGAGCGGGCGGCCGCGCGGTACGCGGACACGCCGTGGCGGACCAACAGCGAGGTCCCAGGGCACGAGTTGCGTACCCGCTGGCGGGTGGCCCCCGGCGCGCTCCAGTCCGCCGAGGCCGACATGGAACGCGGACTGCTGACGGCCCGCGGGCTCGATCGCGTGCTGCGGGTCGCCTGGACGGTCGCCGACCTCGGCGGTCACGACCGGCCTCGTCGGGAAGACGTCGACAGCGCGCTCCAACTCCGTACGGGCATCAGCCGGGGCGTCCCTCTGGCGGGAGTCCGCCGATGAGCGGCACGGGCGCCACCGGGGGAGGGGGCGCCACCGACGAGGAGCGGCTGGCCCGGGTGGCGCTGACCCGGATCGTCGAGCCGGGCGACGAGCTCGCCGGGAGCTGGCTCACCCGCTACGGGCCGGTGGAGACGGCGCGGGCCCTCGGCGCCGCCACTCCGCTGCCGGGGGCGAGCGATCGGCGCTGGGCGGGCCTGCGCCTGCGGGCCGCGGCCGCACGTCCGGCCGAGGATCTGGAGGCGCTGACCGCGCTCGGCGGCCGGTTCCTGTGCCCCGGGGACGTCGAGTGGCCGGGGCAGCTGGACGACCTGGCGGCGGCCAGGCCGGTCGGGTTGTGGGTCCGGGGCGCGGCCTCGCTCCGCTTCGGGGCGCTGCGGTCGGTGGCCGTGGTCGGCGCGAGAGCCTGCACGGAGTACGGCGCCCATGTCGCGTCCGTGCTCGGGGCCGACCTCGCCGAGCGCGGTTGGACGGTCGTCTCCGGCGCCGCGTACGGCGTGGACGGAGCGGCGCACCGGGGAGCGCTGGCGGTGGGGGGCGCGACGGTCGGCGTGCTGGCCTGCGGGGTCGACGTCGCCTACCCGCCGGGCAACCGCGAGTTGATCTCGCGCCTGGGCCGGGAGGGCTGGCTGCTCGCCGAGCTGGCGCCGGGTGAGCACCCCACGCGCCCCCGGTTCGTCCTGCGCAACCGCGTCATCGCGGCGCTCACCCGGGGCACCGTCGTCGTGGAGGCCCGGCTGCGCAGCGGCTCCCTGGCGACCGCGCGCTGGGCGGCCCGGCTGGGCAGGCACACCATGGGGGTGCCCGGTGCCGTCACCTCAGGGCTCTCCTCGGGCGTGCACGCACTGCTACGGAACGAGGGCCAGCTGGTGACCAGCGCCGAGGAGGTGATCGAGCTGGTCGGGCCGATGGGCGCGCTGGCGCCGGTTCCCGACCGGCCGGTGCTCGCGCGCGACCTGCTCCATCCGGCCACCGCGCGGGTCCTCGAAGCCCTGCCCGCCGGGCGTGCCGTACCCGTGGAGTGGGTGGCCCGGGCCTCCGGAACAGCGGCCGAACAGACCCGCGCCAGGCTCGGCGAACTCCGGGCTCTCGGGTTCGTCGAGGGCGTCCAAGACCGCTGGCAATTGACACACCCGCCCGGGTGACACCCCAACGGGTGACGAAGTGGTGCTTGACCTGGGAGGACCGAGTGAAAGGGTGAGCACATGCGCCTGGAACGGCAGATATGCGTGGGCCTGCGCGGGGCGGCGCGGGCGGCATGGGAGTCCCACCAGGGTGCGGGCCGAAGAACGTATCTGCGCATCCCGCATCGAACGCTCATCGCCCTTTGCGACGTGATGGTCACGCTACGCTCGCAAAGTTCTCCCTCCCCTCCTCGACGCCGGGCCACTCCTCACGGCTCCCCGCAACCGTCCCTCGATCTCTGATCACGGCTCCGACCCCGGCAGAACGGCTCCAGGTAACGAATGCCCCACCACATCTCCGCGTCACCCCGGCCGGCCACGGCGCCGCCGGCCGAGCCCGGTGCGGCGCAGCACGCCGCACCCCGCTCACTGGAGCAGCTGTGGCGGTCGTACAAGAGCACGGGGGACGAGCGTCTGCGCGAACAGCTGATCCTGCACTACTCGCCCCTGGTGAAGTACGTGGCCGGCCGTGTCAGCGTCGGGCTGCCCGCCAATGTGGAACAGGCCGACTTCGTCTCCTCGGGAGTCTTCGGGCTGATCGACGCGATCGAGAAGTTCGACCCCGAGCGCTCGATCAAGTTCGAGACGTACGCCATCACCCGCATCCGGGGGGCCATGATCGACGAGCTGCGGGCCCTGGACTGGATCCCCCGTTCCGTCCGTCAGAAGGCCAGGGCCGTGGAGCGCTCCTACGCCGCCCTGGAAGCGACGCTGCGCCGCACGCCGACGGAGAGCGAGGTCGCCACCGAGATGGGCATCGCCGTCGAGGACCTGCACGCCGTCTTCAGCCAGCTCTCCCTGGCCAACGTCGTCGCCCTGGAGGAGCTCCTGCACGTCGGCGGGGAGAGCGGCGACCGGCTGAGCCTGATGGACACGCTGGAGGACACGGCGGCGGACAACCCCGTCGAGGTCGCCGAGGACCGGGAGCTGCGCAGACTGCTCGCCCGGGCGGTGAACACCCTCCCCGAGCGGGAGAAGACCGTGGTCACCCTCTACTACTACGAGGGCCTGACGCTCGCCGAGATCGGGGAGGTGCTGGGGGTGACGGAGAGCCGGGTCAGTCAGATCCACACCAAGTCGGTTCTCCAACTGCGGGCGAAACTGGCCGAAGTCGACCGCTGAATCGTCTTTCCGCACGTGTGCCTCAACCGTGATCCGGTGATCTGCAGGTCGTAGGCTGGGACACGTGCCCAGGATTCGAGCGGCCACAGTGGCCGAGCACCGGACGATGCAACGCCATGCCCTGCTGGAGGCGGCCCGCACCCTGCTGTCCGAAGGCGGCACCGAGGCCCTGACCTTCCCCGCCCTCGCCGAGCGCACCGGGCTGGCCCGCTCGTCCGTGTACGAGTACTTCCGCTCCCGCGCCGCCGTCGTCGAAGAACTGTGTGCCGTGGACTTCCCCCTCTGGGCGGCCGAGGTCGAGTCGGCGATGGCGGAAGCAGCCACGCCGCAGGGCCGGATCGAGGCGTACGTCCGGCAGCAGCTCGCCCTCGCCGGGGACCGGCGGCACCGGGCCGTGGTCGCCATCTCCGTCGGCGAGCTCGACCGGGGCGCGCGCGAGCAGATCAGAGCCGCGCACGGTGGGTTGATCACCATGACGGTCGAAGCCCTGGAGGCACTCGGCCACGAGGAGCCCCGGCTCGCCGCCGTCCTGCTCCAGGGGCTGGTGGATGCCGCAGTGCGACGCATCGAGCTCGCAGCGGAGGACCCGGCGGTGGTGACGGAGGCCGTGGTCGCCATGGCCCTGCGCGCCGCCACCCGTCCTTCCTGAGCCCGGTGCCGCGCCCGACGCGGCCGCGCTCTGCTTCCCGAGCCGCCGTACCCGCGGGCCCTGCGATCCCCGGGCCGGTCCGCTGCCGACGGAGCCGACGCGAGGCCCACGCGGCCGCCCCGGTCAGGAGGACCGCCGCGCCCAGCCCCGCCCCGCGCGTCCCGCTCCCCGAGCCGGCGCCCGCCGCGTCCGCCGGGCGTCGGTCGGCGGTCCGCCGCAGGTCGGCGGCCACCCGGGCGCGCGGCGTCGGCACCGGGACGCCGGAGACCGGGAGGAGCACCGGGCGCCCGTGTCGCAGCAACGACAGCGGGTTCTCGTAGGACCGCCCCCGCAGGAGCCCCCAGTGCAGGCAGACCCGTGGCGCGCAGTGTGAGGGCCGGCCGAGGAGGGTGCCGAGCACCTGCCCCGCCCGGACGCGGTCGCCCCGCGCGACGGAGGGCCGGACGGGTTCGTACGTCGTCCGCAGCGCGGGACCCGACGCCGTCGGCAGTTCCACGGAGACGACGCCCCGCCCGGCGACCTCTCCGGCGAACACCACCTCGCCGTCCACCGCGGCGCGGACCGGTAGGCCCGCCCGCCCGGCCAGGTCGACGCCACGATGGCCCGGGTGCCAGCGCTCGGGTGGGGGCGCGAAGTCCCGCACCACGCCGGTGCCGGGCTCCAACGGCTCCAGCGGCCACACCGGGGTCCCCCGTGCCACCGGTGGCTCCGTCGACGCGGCCGACGCCGGTCCGGCGGTGGGGATCACGAGGGCCAGGAGGGACAGCAGGAGCAGCGGGGGCGTGAGCGGGACGCCTCTCGAAGGTCTGCGCATGCACGCACGGTGACAGGCCCCCGCGTCGCTCGCTGATCATGGACGAGGTCTGTGGACAACCGGTCGGTTGTGGACAAGACCGTCACCCGCCCGAGCGTGTCGCTCGGTGTGCGGCCGGTCCCGTACACTTCTGCTGGCGACCCGGGTCACCGGGTCGACTTCGCACGCCCCGCCACCCCTCCCGGTCCGTCCGGCGGGTGGCCGCGCATCTCGGTCCTGACGAACCGCCCTCCACCTGCGTGGACGGCACGGACGCCAGGTACGACGCGTCCGGGGCGTCAGGGGCACGGCCACCGGCCGTCGCCGACAACCGAGACACCACGAGGAGAACGGCCATGGCCGTCGTCACGATGCGGGAGCTGCTGGAGAGCGGCGTCCACTTCGGGCACCAGACCCGCCGCTGGAACCCGAAGATGAAGCGCTTCATCTTCACCGAGCGCAACGGCATCTACATCATCGACCTGCTCCAGTCGCTGTCGTACATCGACCGCGCCTACGAGTTCGTCAAGGAGACGGTCGCCCACGGCGGCACCGTCATGTTCGTCGGCACCAAGAAGCAGGCGCAGGAGGCGATCGCCGAGCAGGCGACGCGCGTGGGCATGCCCTACGTCAACCAGCGCTGGCTGGGCGGCATGCTGACCAACTTCTCGACCGTGCACAAGCGGCTGCAGCGCCTCAAGGAGCTGGAGCAGATCGACTTCGAGGACGTGGCCGCCTCCGGCCTCACCAAGAAGGAGCTGCTCGTCCTCTCCCGCGAGAAGGCGAAGCTGGAGAAGACCCTCGGCGGTATCCGCGACATGCAGAAGGTGCCCAGCGCCGTCTGGATCGTGGACACCAAGAAGGAGCACATCGCCGTCGGCGAGGCCCGGAAGCTCAACATCCCGGTCGTCGCGATCCTGGACACCAACTGCGACCCGGACGAGGTCGACTACAAGATCCCGGGCAACGACGACGCGATCCGCTCCGTCACGCTGCTGACCCGCGTGATCGCCGACGCGGTGGCGGAGGGCCTGATCGCCCGTTCCGGCGCTGCCGAGGGCAAGGGCGGCGGCGAGCAGGCCGTGGCCGAGCCGCTGCCGGAGTGGGAGCGCAACCTGCTGGAGGGCGAGAAGGCCGCCGCTGAGGGCACCGAGGCCAAGGCCGAGGACGCCACCGAGGCCAAGGCCGAGGACAAGGCCGAGGACAAGCCCGCCGAGGAGCCGGCCCAGGAGCAGGCCGCCGCTCCCGAGGCTCCCGCCGAGCAGGGCTGACGCCCGGACACACCGTGCATGTCAGGCGCACGGCGGGAGCGACGCGTGCCGCGTCGCTCCCGCCGTGCGCCCGCACCTGAGGACGGCCGGCCCCGTCGACCCGGGACCGGCCCGACCCAGGCCACTCGATTTCCTTCATCGACTTTTCGGGAAGAGATTCACCCCATGGCGAACTACACCGCCGCCGACGTCAAGAAGCTCCGGGAGCTCACCGGCGCCGGCATGATGGACTGCAAGAAGGCGCTCGACGAGGGCGACGGCAACGTCGACAAGGCCGTCGAGATCCTCCGGGTCAAGGGCCAGAAGGGCGTCGCCAAGCGCGAGTCCCGCACCGCCGAGAACGGCGCCGTCGCCGCGCTGATCGCGGACGACAAGGCCTCCGGCGTCCTGGTCGAGCTGAAGTGCGAGACGGACTTCGTCGCCAAGGGCGACAAGTTCCAGGCCGCGGTGGCCACCATCGCCGAGCACATCGCCGCGACCTCCCCGGCCGACGCCGCCGCCCTGCTCGCCTCCGAGATCGAGAGCGGCAAGACGGTCCAGGCCTACGTCGACGAGAAGAACGCCGAGCTGGGCGAGAAGATCGTGCTCGACCGCTTCGCGCAGTTCTCCGGCGGCTTCGTCGCCACCTACCTGCACCGCACCAACCCCGACCTGCCGCCGCAGGTGGGCGTGCTCGTGCAGCTGGACAAGGAGAACGCCGAGGTCGCCAAGGACGTCGCGCAGCACATCGCCGCCTTCGCGCCCACGTACGTCTCCCGCGACGAGGTTCCGGCCGAGACCGTGGAGAACGAGCGCCGCGTCGCCGAGGCCACCGCGAAGGAGGAGGGCAAGCCCGAGGCCGCCCTGCCGAAGATCGTCGAGGGTCGCCTCAACGGCTTCTTCAAGGAGAACTGCCTCCTGGACCAGCCCTTCGCCAAGGACAACAAGAAGTCCGTCCAGAAGGTTCTGGACGAGGCCGGTGTCTCGCTGAGCCGTTTCGCGCGCATCCGCGTGGGCGCCTGAGCCACCACAGCGGTCCGACCGCTATAGGGTCGGGCACACGGCAGCCCGGACAAGCCGCTACGAGGAGGCCATTGCCACAGGAACCCGCCAGTTCCGGCAATGGCCTTCCTCGTATGTGCACGAGGAGATCCCCATGAGCAGGACCGAAACCGACACCGACATCCCCCGCCGATTCCTGCTGAAGCTCTCCGGCGAGGCGTTCTCGGGCGGCGGCGGCCTGGGCGTCGACCCCGACATCGTGCACAAGATCGCGCGGGAGATCGCGGCCGTGGTCCGGGACGGGGCGCAGATCGCCGTCGTGCTCGGCGGCGGCAACTTCTTCCGTGGCGCTGAGCTCCAGGTACGGGGCATGGACCGGGCCCGGTCCGACTACATGGGCATGCTGGGCACGGTCATGAACTGCCTCGCCCTCCAGGACTTCCTGGAGAAGGAGGGCATCGACTCCCGGGTCCAGACCGCCATCACCATGGGGCAGGTCGCCGAGCCGTACATCCCGCTGCGGGCGATCCGGCACCTGGAGAAGGGCCGCGTGGTCATCTTCGGCGCCGGCATGGGCATGCCGTACTTCTCCACCGACACCACCGCCGCCCAGCGTGCCCTGGAGATCCACGCCGAGGCCATGCTCATGGGTAAGAACGGCGTGGACGGTGTCTACGACTCCGACCCGGCCAAGAACAGGGACGCGGTCAAGTTCGACGCCCTGAACTACGACGAGGTCATCACGCGCGACCTCAAGGTGGCCGACATGACCGCCATCACCCTGTGTCGGGACAACAAGCTGCCGATCCTCGTCTTCGAGCTCCTCGCCGAGGGCAATATCGCGCGCGCCGTCCAAGGTGAGAAGATCGGCACGCTGGTCAGCAGCCAGAGCACCAGGAGCTGACCGCCGCACCGGTGGACACGGGCCTGCCGGTCGGACATCGTGCAGGCACCGGGGCGCTGCCCGCGACGACCCGGGACGGGAACCCGAGGACCGGGACGCGGGGGCACCGCCCGAATCCGCTCAATCCGCTCATTCATCGAACCAGGAGCACGTGGTGATCGAAGAGACCCTCCTCGAAGCCGAGGAGAAGATGGAGAAGGCGGTCGTCGTCGCCAAGGAGGACTTCGCCGCGATCCGCACCGGACGTGCGCACCCGGCGATGTTCAACAAGATCGTGGCCGACTACTACGGGGCGCTGACGCCGATCAACCAGCTGGCGTCCTTCTCGGTCCCGGAGCCGCGCATGGCCGTGGTGACCCCGTTCGACAAGAGCGCGCTGCGCAACATCGAGCAGGCCATCCGCGACTCCGACCTCGGCGTCAACCCGTCGAACGACGGCAGCATCATCCGAGTGACGTTCCCCGAGCTCACCGAGGAGCGGCGCAAGCAGTACATCAAGGTCGCCAAGGGTAAGGGCGAGGACGCGAAGGTCTCCATCCGCAGCGTCCGTCGCAAGGCCAAGGAGGCCATCGACAAGGCCGTCAAGGACGGCGACATCGGCGAGGACGAGGGCCGGCGCGCCGAGAAGGAACTCGACGACACCACCTCGAAGTACGTCGGCCAGGTCGACGAGCTGCTCAAGCACAAGGAAGCCGAGCTGCTCGAGGTCTGACGCGTCGTCAAGGTAAGGGCTGCGATTCAGTGAACGACTCACCCTGGGGTGCGTCCCCGCCCACCGGATACGGGTTCTCTCCCGCTCCCGGGAGGGGTCCGTCGGCGGGTCCCGTACCCGACGTCCGCGATACGGCGCAGACTCGGCCTATGCCCATCGTGTCCGACGCCGGCGGGAACCAGGACGAGCACGGTGACCGCTCCGGAGCCCGGCCGGACGGTCCCCCGCACGGCAGCCCGCCGCCGCTTCCGCCGGGTGACGCCGGGCCCGGCTCCTCCCCGGCCACCCCGGTGCCCGCTTCGCCGCCCGGCCGGGCGAAGCGGGCCGGGCGTGACCTGCGGGCGGCCATAGGCGTCGGACTGGGTCTCGGCGCGGTCATCCTGGCGTCACTGTTCCTCGTCAAGGACGTCTTCGTCGCGGTGGTCGTGCTCGCCGTCGTCGTCGGCCTGTGGGAGCTGACGAAGCGGCTGGACGAGCGCCGGGCCATCCGGGCGCCGCTCGTGCCGCTCGCCGTCGGCGGGGCGGCCATGGTCGTCGCCGGGTACACCGGTGGGGCCGAAGCGGCGTGGGTGGCGATGGCCGGGACCTGTCTCGCCGTGCTCGTGTGGCGGATGGCGCAGTCGCCGCAGGGCTACCTCAAGGACGTCACGGCCGGTGTCTTCGCGGCCTTCTACGTGCCCTTCCTGGCCACGTTCGTCGCCCTGCTGCTGGCGGCCGACGACGGCGCGCAGCGGGTGCTGACGTTCCTGCTGCTGACGGTGGTGAGCGACACGGGCGCCTACGCGGTGGGCTGGCGCTTCGGCAAGCGCAAGCTCGCGCCGCGCATCAGCCCGGGGAAGACCCGGGAGGGGCTGCTGGGCGCCATCGGGTTCTCGATGGCGGCCGGGGCCCTGTGCATGCAGTTCCTGGTCACCGGCGGCTCGTGGTGGCAGGGTCTCCTGCTCGGGCTCGCGGTGGCGGCCAGCGCCACGCTCGGGGACCTGGGCGAGTCCATGATCAAGCGGGACCTGGGCATCAAGGACATGGGCAACCTGCTGCCCGGCCACGGCGGCATCATGGACCGGCTCGACTCGCTCCTGCCCACGGCGCCCGTCGTCTGGCTCCTGCTGGTCCTGTTCGTCGGCGCGGGCTGAGCGCGCGCCCCGCACGCAGGCCGGGGAAACGCGGATGCCGTACCCGCGATCCCGCGGCTAACGTGCCCGCATGGTGCGGGTGCGAACGATGCGAGCGGCGGACGTCGGGAACGTGGCGGCGGTCCGGGTGCGCGGGTGGCAGGTCGCGTACGCGGGGATCGTGCCGCAGGCCCACCTCGACGCGATGACGGTGGCCGCCGATGCCGAACGTCGTGCGGCGTCCTTCGCCGCGGCGGGCTCCGAGGCCACGCAGCTCGTGGCCGACGACGGGTCGGGTGCGGTCGGCTGGGCCGCGTTCGGGCCCTACCGCGGTCCGGACGCCGGGTGGCGCACCGGGGAGCTGTACGCCCTCTACGTCCGTCCCGACCTTGTGGGGACGGGCATCGGCCGGGCCCTCCTTGCCGCGGTGCACGCCGCGACCGGCGACTACGACGCCCTCCTGCTGTGGGTGCTGCGCGACAACCGCCGGGCCCGCCGCTTCTACGAGGCCGCCGGATACCGGGCGGACGGAGCCGTGCAGAGCGAGGCCTACGGTTCCGTCCTCGTGCCCGAGGTGCGGTACACCCGGTCCCCGGCTTCCCCCGGACCAAGGGAAGCCGGAGACCACACCCCGGGATGACCGGCTCATGGCCCTGAGACGATCTGCGACACTGGTGAGGTTATGCCTGCGCCTGGAGAACTGACCTTTGTCGCGCCGCGGGGGGCTGCCAAGCCGCCGCGGCACCTCGCCGACCTCGACCCCGCCGAACGCAAGGAGGCGGTGGCCGGCATCGGCGAGAAGCCGTTCCGCGCCCGGCAGCTGTCCCAGCACTACTTCGCCCGGTACGCGCACGATCCGGCGCAGTGGACGGACATCCCCGCCGCCGCGCGGGGGAAGCTGGCCGACGCGCTGCTCCCGGAGCTGATGAGCGTCGTGCGGCATGTCGCGTGTGACGACGGCGCGACGCGGAAGACGCTGTGGCGGCTGCACGACGGCACCCTGGTCGAGTCGGTGCTGATGCGCTACCCGGACCGCGTCACCATGTGCATCTCCTCCCAGGCCGGCTGCGGCATGAACTGCCCCTTCTGCGCCACCGGGCAGGCCGGTCTCGACCGGAACCTGTCGACGGCGGAGATCGTGCACCAGATCGTCGACGGCATGCGGGCCCTGCGCGACGGGGAGGTCCCCGGAGGCCCGGCCCGGCTGTCCAACATCGTCTTCATGGGCATGGGGGAGCCGCTCGCCAACTACAACCGTGTGGTGGGCGCGATCCGGCGGCTGACGGACCCCGCGCCGGACGGGGTGGGCCTGTCGCAGCGCGGCATCACGGTCTCGACGGTCGGTCTGGTCCCCGCCATGCGGCGGTTCGCGGCCGAGGGCTTCACGTGCCGCCTCGCCGTCTCGCTGCACGCGCCGGACGACGAGCTGCGCGACACCCTCGTCCCGGTCAACACCCGCTGGAAGGTCCGCGAGGTGCTGGACGCCGCGTGGGAGTACGCGGAGACCTCAGGGCGTCGGGTGTCCATCGAGTACGCGCTGATCCGGGACATCAACGACCAGGCCTGGCGGGCGGACCTGCTGGGTCGCCTGCTCAAGAACAAGCGGGTGCACGTCAACCTCATCCCGCTCAACCCCACACCGGGCTCGAAGTGGACGGCCTCGCGTCCCGAGGACGAGCGGGAGTTCGTCCAGGCGCTGAAGCGGCACGGGGTGCCGGTGACGGTGCGGGACACCCGGGGCCAGGAGATCGACGGCGCCTGCGGGCAACTGGCTGCGGGCGAGCGCTGAGCCCGTCGGGCCCCGACCGGGTGCGGGGCCGTCGCCCACCTGGCCACCGGGGCCCGTGCGGGCGCTGGTATCGTTCGAACATACGAATCACCATCCGACAGGGGAGCGCGCAGCGCTGAGAGTGCGGTAGGCGCCCGTCAGGGCAGGTACCGCAGACCCTCGAACCTTGCCCAGGTCATGCTGGGTAGGAAGTTCGGAACCTCTCGTGCTGCCCGCATGCGCCCGTATCCGAAGGCAGCACGATGAAGCGCACCACGACCGTGTTCAAGGGAACCCTCGCCGCCACGCTGGGCACCGCGCTCCTGGCGGGGTGCGGTGGGTCCGGTGACTCCGGCGCGTCGGACGAGGGGAAGGACCAGACGGTCACCCTCGTCACGCACCAGTCCTTCGTCGTCTCCGAGGACGTGCTGAAACAGTTCACGCAGGAGACCGGCTACCGCGTCGAGGTCGTCCAGAGCGGGGACGCCGGCGTCATGGTCAACAAGGCGGTCCTCACCGCCGGGAACCCGGAGGGGGACGTCCTCTTCGGCGTCGACAACACCATGCTCTCCAAGGCGCTCGACGGCGGGGTGTTCGCCCCGCACAGGGCGGAGGGCCTGGCCGAGGTCCCCGAGGACCTCCGGCTGGACGCCGGGAAGCACCGGGTGACGCCCGTGGACACCGGCGACGTCTGCGTCAACTACGACCGCGCCCACTTCGAGGCGGAGGACGTCGAGCCGCCCCGGACGCTGGAGGACCTCACCCGTCCCGAGTACCGGGACATGCTCGTCGTGCAGAACCCCGCCACCTCCTCACCGGGCCTGGCCTTCCTCCTCGCCACCGTCGGCGCCTACGGCGAAGAGGGCTGGCAGGACTACTGGAAGGACCTGAAGGCCAACGGCGCGGTCCAGGCGGAGGGCTGGGAGCAGTCCTACAACGACATGTTCAGCGGCTCCGCCGGCGGCCGGGACGGTGACCGCCCGCTGGTCGTCTCCTACGCCGCGAGCCCCGTGGCCGAGGTGCACTACGGCACGGACAAGGACCCGGAGCAGGCGCCGACGGGCGTCGCTCCCGGCACCTGCTTCCGCCAGACCGAGTTCGCCGGGCTGCTGGACGGCGCGGGCAACCCCGAGGGCGGCAAGGCGCTCATCGACTTCATGCTCAGCACCTCCTTCCAGCAGGACATCCCGCTGAACATGTTCGTCCGCCCCGTCCGGGAGGACGCCGTGCTGCCGCAGATCTTCACCGAGTACGGGGCCGAGATCGAGGACCCGCACACCGTCGCCCCCGAGGAGATCGACGCCAACCGGGAGCAGTGGATCAAGCAGTGGTCCGCACTGATGCGCTGACCGGCGGGGGCACCGGAACGGCTCGTGCCGCCCGCGCGGGGGGCGGGCGGCGCGGGCTTGCGGTACGCCTCGGACTGATGGTCGTCCCGGTGGCCTTCTTCGGGCTCTTCTTCGGCTACCCCGTCGTCGCGATCGTCGCGCGCGGACTCCGCGAGGACGGCCGGTGGAACCTCACCCGGGCCGGCGAGGTGCTGACCGACCCGCTGACACTCGACGTCCTCGGCTTCACGCTCGGCCAGGCGGCGGCCTCCACCGCGCTGACCCTGGCCCTCGCGCTGCCCGGCGCCTACGTGTTCGCGCGCCTCGACTTCCCCGGCAAACGGCTGCTGCGGGCCGTCGTGACGGTGCCGTTCGTCCTGCCGACCGTTGTCGTCGGCTCGGCGTTCCTCGCGCTGCTGGGCCGGGGCGGCGTGCTGGAGACCGTCTGGGGCGTGCGGCTCGACACGGGTCTGTGGGCCATCCTGCTCGCCCACGTCTTCTTCAACTACGCCGTGGTGGTCCGCACGGTGGGCGGGTTGTGGGCCCAGCTGGACCCGCGTCAGGAGGAGGCCGCCCGGATGCTCGGAGCCTCCCGGCCGGCGGCCTGGCTCCGGGTCACGCTGCCGGCGCTGGCGCCCGCCGTCCTCGCCGCGGCCCTGATGGTCTTCCTCTTCACGTTCACCTCCTTCGGCGTCGTCCAGATCCTGGGCGGCTCCCGGTACGCCACGCTGGAGGTGGAGATCTACCGGCAGACCGCCCAGTTCCTGGACCTGCCGACGGCGGCGGTGCTCAGCTGCCTGCAGTTCGCCGCCGTCGGGGTGCTGCTGGGCGTGCACGCCTGGACGGTGCGTCGCAGGGAGAGCGCGCTGCGGCTGGTCGACGCCGCCCGGACCGCCCGGCGGCCCCGGGGCGCGGGCCAGTGGGCGCTGCTGTGGTCCCAACTGGCCGTCATCGCGGTGCTGCTCCTGCTCCCGCTGGCCGTCCTCGTCGAGCGCTCCCTGGCCACTCCCGACGGGTACGGGCTGCTGTTCTACCGCGCGCTGACCGCCGAACCGGGCACCGGGAGCACCTTCGTCGTGCCCGCCGTCGAGGCCGTCGGCAACTCGCTGGCCTACGCCGCCGTGGCCACGGTCATCGCCGTCACCGTCGGGGGGCTGGCGGCGGCGGCCCTCACCCGCCGGGCCGGGCGGCTGGTGCGTGGCTTCGACGCGCTGCTGATGCTGCCGCTCGGGACCTCCGCCGTCACCGTCGGCTTCGGGTTCCTCATCGCGCTCGACGAGCCGCCGCTGGACCTCAGGTCCGCGTGGCTGCTGGTGCCGATCGCCCAGGCGCTGGTCGGGGTGCCCTTCGTCATCCGCACGATGCTGCCGGTGCTGCGCGCCGTCGACGAACGGTTGCGGGAGGCCGCCGCCGTCCTCGGCGCCTCGCCGCTGCGCGCGTGGCGGGAGGTGGACCTGCCGCTGGTGCGGCGGGCGCTCGCGGTGGCGGCGGGGTTCGCCTTCGCCGTCTCCCTCGGCGAGTTCGGGGCGACGGTCTTCATCGCCCGTGCGGGCACGCCCACTCTGCCCGTCGCCGTCGCCCGGCTCCTCGGCCGTGCGGGGGAGCTGAACTACGGGCAGGCGATGGCGTTGAGCACCATCCTCATGCTGGTGTGCGCGGTGGGTCTGCTGGCCCTGGAGCGCGCCCGGACCCACAGCTCGGGGGAGTTCTGACATGGCGTCACTGGACGTGGAGGCCCTCACCGTCCGTTTCGGGGAGCGTGCCGTGCTCGACGCGGTCGACCTGTCCGTCGCCGAGCGGGAGACGGTGTGCGTGCTCGGCCCGAGCGGCAGCGGCAAGTCCACCCTCCTGCGGGCCGTCGCCGGGCTCCAGGCCGCCGACGCCGGACGCGTCCGGGTGGCCGGGCGCGACCAGGCGGGCGTACCGGCGCACCGGCGCGATCTCGGCCTGATGTTCCAGGACCACCAGCTCTTCCCGCAGCGGGACGTGGCGGGGAACGTGGCCTTCGGGTTGCGCATGCGCGGTGCGTCCCGGGCGCGGGCCGCCGCGCGGGTGGCCGAGCTGCTGGAGCTGGTCGGTCTGCCCGGAGCCGGACGCCGGGCGGTGGCGTCCCTCTCCGGCGGCGAGCAGCAGCGGGTGGCGCTGGCGCGGGCGCTGGCCCCCGAGCCCCGGCTGCTCATGCTCGACGAACCGCTCGGCCAGCTCGACCGGGGCCTGCGGGAGCGGCTCGTCGTGGAGCTGCGCGAGCTCTTCGACCGGCTCGGCACGACCGTCCTCGCCGTCACCCACGATCAGGGGGAGGCTTTCGCGCTGGCCCACCGGGTCGCCGTGATGACGGAGGGCCGCATCGCGCAGAGCGGTACCCCCTCCGAGGTGTGGCAGCGTCCGGCGTCCGCCTTCGTCGCCCGCTTCCTGGGCTTCGACAACCTCGTGCCGGGCACCGTCCGCGAGGGCACGCCCGGTACCGTGCGCACCGCGTGGGGGGAGCTCCCCGTCCCGGACGGCACCCCGGCCGGACCCTGCACGCTGCTCGTTCGGCCGACGGGGGTGCGCCTGGGCGGCGGGGACGGACTGCGTGCGCGCGTGGTCTCCCGGACCTTCCGGGGGGACCATGTCGCCGTGCTGCTCGACGTCGAGGGCGCCCCCCGGCTGGAGGCCACCTGCTCGTTGCGGAGCGCTCCGGACGTGGGGGACGCCGTGCGGGTGACCTTCGACGCCGAGGAGTTCGTCCGGCTGCCCCCGGGAGCGTAGCCTCCGCTGGCCCGCTCAGGTCAGCGGCAGCGCGGCGAGCTGGGCCACCCCCCAGGTGACGGGGGCGAGGACGGCGAGTACCGCAGCCGCCCGCAGGGCCGCCGCCCCGCGCAGGAGCTCCCGGGTGGCGCCCAGCTGAGCGAGGGCCGCCCGGGCCGGCGCGAGGGCCGCTCGGGAACCGGCCACGGCGGTGCCGACCCCGGCCACCGCGCAGCCCACGACGACGAGGCCGCCGAGGACGGTGAGGGGGCCCAGCGGGCGGTCGGGGCCGTACAGGTGCGACGCGGCGGTCAGCCCGCACCCGGCCGCGCACAGGACGCCCAGTGGCGCCCCGATATGTGGCGCCTCCTCCTGGAGGATGCGGCCGGCCAGGAACCGCATGGCCCCGGGCCGGGCGGCCGCGAGCAGCCGGCCCGCCAGCTGGGTGAGGCCGGGGCCCGCCAGCACGAGGCCGAGCGCCGTGAGCAGCCACCCGGTGACGACGCCCGGTCCGGGGCCCGCTCCGGCGCCGGGCAGGGGCATGGGGGCGCCTCCGCCACGTGCGGCGTAGGTCTCCAGGGCGATTCCGACGCCGATGAGGGCGGCGCCGTAGGACAGCCCGACCGGCAACGGCGGCGGAGGTCCGGCCCGGTCGAGGGCCGGCGGCTGCGGGGGTGCGGCGCGCCGCGCGGCCGTGGCCCGCAGGCTGAGCGCGGTCGTCCCCGCCGCCGCGAGCGGAACGACCAGGAGCAGGGTGAGCGCCGCCACGACGGGCAACGGACGTCCGGCAGCGACGAGTTCGGCGGCCGCGCCGTCGAAGGGCAGCCCGACGACGTCGCCGCGCAGGTGCAGGTACACCAGCAGCGCCAGCGCGCTGCCCAGCAGGCAGACCGCCGCCGTCTGGAGGGCGGCCAGCAGCGGCAGTCCGGTGGAGCCGAGGCCGACGGCGTCAAGGGCGGCCCTGGTCCGTGGGCCGGGCGTGGTGCGGGCGACGAGGGCCGCGAGCTGGACGGTGGCGGCCAGCGGCACCAGGCACCACAGCAGCCGGGGCACGGCCACGCCGGCGTCCCCCGGATGGTTGAGTGCGTAGCTGAGGGCGCACAGCAGCAGGAAGCCCACGCTTCCGGCGGCGGCGACGACGAGCAGACGGGGCAGCTGGGTCAGCGGCGCGCCGCCGCGGATCAGACGGAGAGAGAGCACGCTTCCGGGTCCTGTGCGCTGGGGGCGGTGGCCGGGCGGGGGGCGACGGCCCGTCCGTCGAGCAGGGTCACGGTGCGGTCGGCCAGGGCGTCCCCGGCTGCGACCTTCCCGGCGGGTGCGTGCTCGGCGGGGGACGTGCCGTCCTCCTCGCCGTCGGCTGTACCTCCGGGGCGCGAGTCGTTGGAGCGCAGCCCGAGTACGGCGGCGTCCAGGCTGGCCAGGACGAGGGTGATGCCGTGCGAGCGCGCGGCGGTGGTGAGCGTCCGCAGCACCTGGGCGCGGTCGGCGGTGTGCAGGGGAGCGGTGGGCTCGTCGGCGAAGACCACCTGCGGCGCGTGGACGAGCGCCCGCGCGACCGCCACCCGCTGGCGCTGTGACTGGAGCAGCCCGGCGGGCCGGGACCGGGCGCAGTCGGCGACGTCCAGACGTTCCAGCCACTGTTCGGCGGCGCGGCGGGCGGTTCGGCGGTCGGCGCCGGCGAGCAGGAGCGGGAGCGCGGCGTTCTCCCACACGCTCAGCTCGGGGACGAGTGCCGGTTCGGGGCCGATCCAGCCGAAGCGGTCGCGGCGCAGCCGCTCCCGGTCGGCCGGCGGGAGGGTGTGGACGGCCAGGCCGTCGAACGTCACCTCTCCGTCCGTGGGGAGCAGCCGGCCGCTGAGGCAGTGCAGCAGGGTCGTCTTGCCGGAGCCGCGCGGGCCGGTCACGGTGACGATCTCACCCTCCGCGACGTGCAGGGAGACGTCGAGCAGCGCGGGGGAGCGGTCGTAGGAGTGACGCAACCCGCGTGCGCCGAGCAGGGCCTCGCCGCTACGCGGTCCGGGGGGAGGAAGGTCGGGGGACGCCATGCCTGCACGGTAGGGAGGAACGGCGGTCGGCCGCGGGCACCCGGCGTGGGGCACGGTCCAGGTTGCTCCGGGTGGGTGAGGCCCGGCGCACGTCGGGAGTACGGGGGAGGCCCCGCCGGGCGCGACGCGGCGGAGGCGTCGCGCCCGGTGCCGTCGGGGCGGGGGAGGGAGAGCGCCCCGGACGGCGGCTCGGGGAGCGCGGAGGCCGGGGGATCAGAGCTTGGTCCACGCCTCGGTGAGCACGGTGCGGAGGGTCTGCTCGATCTCGTCGAAGGTGCTCTGGTCCGAGATGAGCGGCGGGGCGAGCTGCACCACCGGGTCGCCGCGGTCGTCGGCACGGCAGTAGAGGCCGTTGTCGAACAGGGCCTTGGAGAGGAACCCGTACAGGACGCGCTCGGTCTCCTCCTCGTTGAACGTCTCCTTGGTGGCCTTGTCCTTCACCAGCTCGATGCCGTAGAAGAAGCCGTTGCCGCGCACGTCACCGACGATCGGCAGGTCGTTCAGCTTGCTCAGGGTGGCGTGGAAGGCGCCCTCGTTGTCCAGCACGTGCTGGGGGAGGCCCTCGCGCTCGAAGATGTCGAGGTTGGCCAGCGCCACGGCCGCCGAGACGGGGTGGCCGCCGAAGGTGTAGCCGTGCAGGAAGGTGTTGTCGCCCTGGTAGAACGGCTCGGCCAGCCGGTCGGAGATGATCGCCGCGCCGATCGGGGAGTAGCCGGAGGTCATGCCCTTGGCACAGGTGATGATGTCCGGCACGTAGCCGAACTTGTCGCACGCGAAGACGGTGCCGAGCCGGCCGAAGGCGCAGATGACCTCGTCGGAGACGAGCAGCACGTCGTACCGGTCGCAGATCTCGCGCACCCGCTGGAAGTACCCGGGCGGCGGCGGGAAGCACCCGCCCGCGTTCTGCACCGGCTCCAGGAAGACGGCGGCGACGGTCTCCGGGCCCTCGAAGAGGATCTGCTGCTCGATCTGGTCGGCGGCCCAGCGGCCGAACGCCTCGGGGTCGTCGCCGTGGATCGGGGCGCGGTAGATGTTGGTGTTCGGCACCTTGTGGGCGCCGGGTACCAGCGGCTCGAAGGGCGCCTTGAGCGCCGGGAGGCCGGTGATGGACAGGGCGCCCTGCGGGGTGCCGTGGTAGGCGACGGCCCGCGATATCACCTTGTACTTCGTGTGGTTCCCGGTGAGCTTGTGGTACTGCTTGGCCAGCTTCCACGCCGTCTCGACGGCCTCGCCGCCCCCGGTGGTGAAGAAGACCTTGTTCAGGTCGCCCGGGGCGTGGTGGGCCAGGCGCTCCGCCAGCTCGACGGCCTTGGGGTGGGCGTAGGACCACACGGGGAAGAAGGCCAGCTCCTGCGCCTGCTTCGCCGCGGCCTCGGCCAGTTCGGTGCGGCCGTGCCCCGCCTGGACGACGAACAGTCCGGCGAGTCCGTCGAGGTAGCGCTTGCCCTTGTCGTCGTAGATGTAGGTGCCCTCGCCCCGCACGATGGTGGGGACGGGGGCGTTCTCGTACGACGACATGCGGGTGAAGTGCATCCACAGGTGGTCGTACGCGGTACGGGAGAGGTCCTTGCTCACGGTTATCGGGTTCCCCAGGTGTAGGTCTGCTTGCGCAGCTTGAGGTAGACGAAGCTCTCGGTGGACCGGACACCGGGCAGCGTGCGGATGCGCTTGTTGATCATTTCGAGCAGGTGCTCGTCGTCCTCGCAGACGATCTCGACGAGGAGGTCGAACGAGCCCGCCGTCATGACGACGTAGTCGACCTCCTTCAGCTCCGCCAGGGCTTCGGCCACGGGCTCGAGATCACCCTCGACGTTGATGCCGACCATGGCCTGCCGCAGCAGTCCCACGGTCAGCGGGTCGGTGACGGCGACGATCTGCATGACGCCCTGGTCCTGCAGTTTCTGGACGCGCTGGCGCACGGCCGCCTCGGAGAGGCCCACGGCCTTGCCGATGGCGGCGTACGGGCGGCGCCCGTCCTCCTGGAGCTGTTCGATGATCGCCAGGGAGACGGCGTCGATCGTCCCGGTGCCGTTCGGTTTCTTCTCATCACGAGCCACGTCCTCACTCTGCACGAGGTCTGCTCCGTCACGCAAGCCAGGAGCGACGTTTTTCGTTGTGCATCACTTAACTCGCAACGGAATCCGCATTCTGTGGGCTGGTCGCCCTGTTGAAAACGCGGGCTGGGCGGTTAGGGTGTATGTCTCACCCATTGGACAATTGAGCAGGAGGGTGTTGACGTGACCACCGAGCTGCATCGGCTGCGCAACTACATCGACGGGGAGTTCCGGGACGCCGCGGACGGGCGCACCACCGAGGTGGTCGACCCGACGACCGGCGAGACGTACGCGCTGGCCGCGCTCTCGTCGGCCGCCGATGTGGACGCCGCCATGGCCGCCGCCGAGAAGGCCTTCCCCGCCTGGCGTGACGCCACGCCGGGCACCCGGCAGCTGGCGCTGCTGAAGATCGCCGACGCCCTGGAGGCCCGGGCCGACGAACTGCTGGCGATCGAGTGCCGGGACACCGGCAAGCCGCTGGAGCTGACCCGGCAGGAGGAACTGCCGATGATGCTCGACCAGATCCGCTTCTTCGCGGGCGCGGCGCGCATGCTGGAGGGCAAGTCGGCGGGCGAGTACATGGAGGGCATGACCTCCTTCGTCCGCCGCGAGCCCATCGGCGTCTGCGCGCAGGTCGCGCCGTGGAACTACCCGATGATGATGGCCGTGTGGAAGTTCGCACCGGCCATCGCCGCGGGCAACACGGTCGTCCTGAAGCCGTCCGACACCACACCCGCCTCGGCCGTCTTCCTCGCCGAGGTGCTGGGGTCGGTCCTGCCCAAGGGCGTCTTCAACGTCGTCTGCGGCGACCGGGACACCGGCCGGCTCATGGTCGAGCACAGGACCCCGGCCATGGCCTCCATCACCGGTTCCGTGCGGGCGGGCATCGAGGTGGCCGCCAGCGCCTCCAAGGACGTCAAGCGGGTCCACCTGGAGCTGGGCGGCAAGGCTCCGGTCGTCGTCTTCGGTGACGCGGACATCCCCGCCGCCGTCGAGGGCATCCGGGACGCCGGCTTCTTCAACGCCGGTCAGGACTGCACGGCGGCCACCCGCGTCCTCGTGCACGACAGCGTGCACGACGAGTTCGTCTCCGCGCTCGCGAAGGCCGCCGCCGAGGTCAGGACGGGCGACGTGAGCGATGAGGACTGCTTCTACGGCCCGCTGAACAACGCGGTCCACCTGGAGAAGGTGCAGGGCTTCATCGACCGCCTCCCGGCCCACGCCAAGGTCGAGACGGGTGGCGAGCGCGTCGGTGAGCAGGGCTACTTCTTCGCCCCGACCGTCGTGTCTGGGCTGCGGCAGGACGACGAGATCGTCCAGAACGAGGTGTTCGGCCCGGTCATCACCGTGCAGCGCTTCCAGGACGACGAGCAGGCCGTCGAGTGGGCCAACGGCGTCGAGTACGCGCTCGCCTCATCGGTGTGGACGTCCGACCACGGCCGTGCCATGCGGCTGTCGAAGTCCCTCGACTTCGGCTGCGTGTGGATCAACACGCACATCCCGCTGGTCGCGGAGATGCCGCACGGCGGCTTCAAGAAGTCCGGCTACGGCAAGGACCTCTCGTCCTACGGCTTCGACGACTACACCCGCGTCAAGCACGTCATGACCGCGCTCTGAACGCCATGAGGTGACGGACGGGGCCCGGCGGCTCACCGAGCCGCCGGGCCCCGCCCTCGTCAGGCGCTGCCGGGCCCACCCCGCCTCACACGGCGGCGTCCACCCCGTCCTCCTCGGCCCGGGCCGGCTCCTTCGGGTCGGCGGCCCGGTGCTTGGCCAGGGTGAACCAGATGATCACCGCTCCGATCGCGGCCATCGCCGCCCCGATCACCGTCGTGACGTGCATGGCTTCCAGGAAGCTCCGGTTCGCCGACTCCACGAGCCCGGGCAGGTTCAGCTGCTCGGCCACGAAGCGGGCGCCCTCGGCGGAGTTCTCGGCCGGTTCCGCCGCGGCCGGGGGCAGCTGGGCGAGGTCCGGCGTGATCTGGTCGCGGTAGACGCTGACCAGCACCGTTCCCAGCACCGCCACCCCGAGCACGCCGCCTATCTGGCGGAGGGAGTTGTTGACCGCCGAGCCGACACCCGTACGGTCGGCGGGCAGCGCCGCGATGATGATCTCGGTGGTCGGAGCGACACAGCCACCGAGCCCGATCCCCTGCACGACGAGCAGCAGCCAGAACCACGGCAGCGGCGTGCTCGCGTCGAAGAAGACGTAGGCGAAGAACGTGGCCGCGGCGGTCAGCATGCAGGCGGTGACGACGCGTTGGGCGCCCCATCGCTTGACCAGGGCCGCAGCCAGGGGGGCGCCGACCAGGACGCCCAGGGCGACGGGGGCCAGCGTCATGCCGGCCTCGAACGGGGTCTGCTCGCGCGGGCCCTGCAGGTAGAAGGTCGCGTAGTACTGCGACCCGGTCAGCCCGAAGAAGGTCAGCATGATGGCCACGCTCGCGCCGGAGAACTGGCGGTTGCGGAAGAGCCTGATGTCGAAACTCGGGTTGGCGGCGCGGAGTTCGACGAAGGCGAAGACGCACAGCAGCGCGACGCCGCCCACGATGAACCCGAGGACGTTCCACTCCAGCCAGGCGTTGCGGTGGCCTCCCTCGATGATCCCGTAGACGACGGCGAAGACGCCGAGGGTCGACAGGAGCACACCGAGCGGGTCGAACGTGCGCCGGTCCCGCGCGCTCGCCGCCGGCAGGTAGACCAGCGCACCGGCCACCACCAGGAGGACCAGCGGCACGTTGACCAGGAAGACGGAACCCCACCAGAAGTGCTCCAGCAGGGCGCCGCTGATCAGCGGGCCCGCGGCGATGGCCAGCCCACTGCACCCGGACCAGATGGCGATCGCCTTCGCCCGGTGCGCGGCGCCGAAGACCTGCGAGATGAGGGAGAGGGTGGCCGGCATGATCATGGCGCTGCCGATGCCCATCGCGCCCCGGGCGACGATCAGTTCGGTGGGGGAGTCGGACCAGGCGGCCCAGGCCGAGCAGACGCCGAAGACGCCCACGCCGATGAGGAGGATCCTGCGCTGGCCGTAGCGGTCGGCCAGGACGCCCCCGGTGAAGAGGAGCACGGCGAAGACGAGGGTGTAGGAGCTGATGCTCCACTGCAGTTCACTCGGTGTCGCCCCAAGACCCTCCTCGGGGTCGGCGAGCGTCTTCAGCGCGACGTTCAGGATGGTGTTGTCCAGCCATACGGCCAGCTGGGCCAGGATGAGCACGGACAGGGCCAGCCATTGCGCCGGGGTGGGGGACGGTTCGGAGGTGCCGGTCGGTGGGCCCGACGCGGGCTCTGCTGCGGTCACGACTCTGACTCCTCGAGGACGGCGGCCCTGGCCGGCCGCGGCGGTCGGCTTGCCACGGGCTGTCGTGGGTGGCCGGAAGCTGACACGTCGGCGGTGTCAGTCGGTGGGACGTTTCTGAACTCGCCGGTAATTTTGCTGATGGGCGCGCTGCCGGAACAAGCGTTCTCGGAGGTCTTGGCAAGTACTTGCCATTGGGGAGACCGAAGGCGGCTCTCAGGTGTCTTCACTTCCTGGGCGGAGTCTGCTGTTCTTCCGCTGGAAAGCGTCGTGTCATTCCGGCGGTGCGGTGCCGTTCGCCGGTTGGGGAGGCCTCAGTTCATTCAATTGGCAACCAACTCGGACCGCTCGGCGCGTGGTAGTCTTTCGCCTGGGAAAAGGTAGCATCGGGCGCCGGATGGGGAGTCATCGGCGCTCATCGGAAATTACTTCCGAGTAGTTTCTGGTTTCGGCAGTCTTGGATCCTTGGCGACACGCGAGTGGAAGGATTGCGGCAAACCGCTGAAACTTTGCGGCCGAGCAACGGGGGCTTGAATTTTGTTGCATGCTCATGTGCGGCCCGTCGGAGATCTTTCGCCGGATGGGCAACTCAGACAGATGTTTCCCGACGAGGGGCCGGCTCCTGGCGGAGCCGGCGAGGCGAGGATGGGCGCGGCCCGGGCGATCGGGACGACGGCGCCCGCCGGCCCCGACTCCTCGATTCGCTGGATGACCCGAATCGTTCTGACAGCGGAACACACGGTGACCTGGTGCCTGGCGGATTCCCCTCCGGGAAGCAGCGGTGGGGGCGTGGAGGAACGTCTGCGGATTGTGGCCAGGACGGTGTCACAACTCGTCGATCACGGAGTGCACGTCACCTTAGTCTGCCCGCCGGCACCCTTCGGAGGTGAAGGGTTGTTCCGGTACCTCAGGGGAGCCCGACCACAGGTCGTCGTCGAGGGCCCGGTGCAGCGAAGCCTGGCCATAGTGGACCAGGAGATGGTCGTCATCCTGAACGGTGACGCGGAAAGCCGTGACGATTCCAAGGGAATCGTCGTCCACGACACCACGGTCGCGGTCACCCTGCAGCAGTTGTTGGAGAGCACGGGCCGACTCGAGGCCACCGATCCCGCGTATTTCAGCGCGACCGCCGACGCGGCCCGGCGACGGAACGTCCTGAGGGTTCTGGACCTGTTGGGCCGGGGTTTCACGGACGACGCCGCGGCCAAGGAGGCCGGCATGTCGGTGCGCACCTATCGCCGTCATGTGGCCGCGCTCATGAACGAGTTGGGTGCCAAGTCGCGTTTCCAGGCCGGAGCCCTGGCCGCTCGGGCCGGGCTGCTCAAGGCAGGAGGCGGACACCGGGGTGAGGTCTCGGCGCGCAGGAGTTGACGCGTCGATGTCCGAGATCCGGAGTGCCCGGTGTACGAACAGCGTCCCTCCCGTGACGAGCCCCGGTCGTCGGCCTGGCCGAACGAGGCGTTCAAGCGGGAGCCGGACCGCATGATCGACGCCCTGCTCCCGGACGGGGCGAACCGCCCCGCGCTCTTCGACGGATCCGGGTGTCAACGCTCCACCGGGACCGAGCCCGAGTAGCGCCTGTCGGACGGTGGGCCGGGCTCACGACCGAGGTACCCCGAGAGGGGCCCGCCAGAACCGGTGGGCCCCTCTCGTCATGTCCGGTGGCCGGCGCCGTGGGAAATGCCGAGGGTCCGGCATCGACCTGCCTCCTACTCGTCGGTAGCGCCCCCGGGGTGGCAGCTTTTTTCGCCGAAAGGTGTCCGGGGAGTTACCAGCACATGGCCTTGGCAGTTAGCGGACAAACCTTTGGATCGAGGCTCGATCGATCCTAGAGTTGAGGCTGTCAGAGGGTCTTCGCATAAACGGAGGAACAGGCTATGAGCACGGTGGTTGCCGAGCGCCAGGAAAAGATTAGTGAAATCGTCTGCGACATCCTTGAGCTGGAGCCCGAAGAGGTGACGGAAACCAGCCTGTTCAAGGAGGACCACAACGCGGACTCGCTCCGCGCGATCGAGATCCTCGCGTCGCTGGAGAAGACGTTCAACGTGGTCATCGACCAGTCCGAACTGGGTCGCATGGTGAACCTGAAGGGCGTTTACGAGGTCGTTTCCGAAGCCGCCGGCTGGTAAGTCACGGAATCGGGGAGAACCATGCTCGACGCATCGGCCCGCAGGGTCGTCATCACAGGGCTCGGAGCGGTTTCCAGCATAGGAATCGGTACCGCTGATTTCCTTTCCGGGCTGCGCTCCGGGCGGAGTGCGGCAAAACCCATCACAGCGTTCGACACCACGGGATTCGACCACGCCGTCGGCTGCGAGATCGAGACGTTCGACCCGAACGCGTGGATCCACCGGCTCGACCCCGAAAGCCTCGGGCGCGCCAGCCAGTTCTCCGTTTCGGCGGCACGCATGGCCGTCGCCGACGCCGGGCTGGACAGTGACGACCTGCGACTGCGGCGCTGTCTGACGTCCGTCGGCACGACGGACGGCGAGTCCAGGGATCTGGACCAGCTCGTCGAGTCGGAGGTCCGTCACGGCCCCGAAGCCATGGACGCGACGGTGGCGCGCCGGGTTCCCGCCGGACGGCTGTCCGCGGCCGTCGCCCAGGAGCTCGGCCTCCGGCATGTGGAGGCCGTCACCCTGCCCACGGCGTGCGCCGCGGGCAACTACGCCATCGGCTACGGGTACGACGCGATCCGCAGCGGTGACGTGGAGTACGCCCTGTGCGGCGGCGCCGACGCGCTGTGCCGCAAGACGTTCACCGGGTTCTACCGGCTCGGGACGATCGCACCCGAACGGTGTCAGCCCTTCGACATCAACCGCCAGGGCATCCTCACGGGTGAGGGCGCCGGCGTGCTGCTGATGGAGAGCCTGGAGTCCGCCCTGGCCCGGGGCGCCCGGATCTACGCGGAGGTCCTCGGCTACGGGCTGAACTGCGACGCGTACCACCCCGTGGCGCCCAACCAGGACAGCGTCGCCCGGTGCATGCAGCTGGCGCTGGACGACGCCGAGGTCAAGCCGTCCGAGGTGGACTTCATCTCCGCCCACGGAACCGGCACGAAGGCGAACGACGTGACGGAGGCCGCCGCCATCCGCCGGGTCTTCGGCGACGAGCCGCCCCGCACCGTCTCGATCAAGTCGATGATCGGCCACAGCATGGGCGCCGCCAGCGCGCTGGCCTCCATCGCCTGTGCGCTGGCGATCACCGAGGGGTTCATCCCCCCGACGATCAACCACGTCGAGACGGACCCGGAGTGCGCGGTCGACTGCGTGCCCAACCAGGCGGTCGAGGCTGACCTGCGCGTCGTGCAGAACAACGGTCTCGCCTTCGGGGGCAACAACTCCGTCGTCATCTACGGCAAGTACGAGGGGCAGCAGTGAACGTGCGCCGCGCACTCCCGGGAGGAGTGTCATGAGCGTCCTGGTGACCGGCGCCGGGGCGATGGCCAGCATCGGCTCCGGTGTGGACGAGGTCTTCGACGCCCTGTGCGAGGGGCGCAGCGGTCTGGCCGAGCTGCGCGGGTTCGACCGGGAGCGGTACCGGGCCCGGCACGCCTACGAGATCGACGACCGGCCGGAGCCCGGCGCCGACGAGCCGTACCGGGCGACCCGGTGGCTGCTGCACGTCGTCGAGGAGGCGGCGCGGCAGGCCGGCATCGACCAGGACCTGCGGGACGTGCCCGTCCTGGTGGGCACCGGTCTGCGCGAGCTGCGGTCGGCCGAGCTGGGCTGGCGGGACGGTGCCGACTTCAGCATCGACCGGCTGCACTTCGGCACCGCGCTGCGGGAACGGTTCGGCACCGTCCAGAGCTACACGTTCTCCAACGCCTGCTCCGCCTCGCTGCACGCTCTGGCGCTGGGTGCCGACATGCTGCACGCCGGTGAGGCCGACCACGTGATCGTCGCCGGAGTGGACACGCTCACCGAGAGCATGCACGGGCTGCTGGACCGGGTGCACATGGAGCCGCCGCGGCAGGTGCAGCCCTTCGACCGCGACCGCAAGGGCGTGCTGATGGGCGAGGGCGCGGCGGCGGTGGTGCTGCGCCGGGAGTCCGCCGACGAGGCGGGCACCTCGCTCGGCCGGCTGCGTGCCGTCAGCGTCAACTGCGACGCCCACCACGTCACCGCACCGGACGCCGCCGGCATCACCGAGGCGGTCCGCGCCGCGCACGACCAGGCGGGCGTCAAGCCCGTCGACATCGACCTGGTCATGCTGCACGGCACAGGGACGCTGCTCAACGACGAGACGGAGGCGACCGCCATCTCCGCCGCGTTCGGGAGCGACGCCGACGTTCCGCTGATGACCGCTCTGAAGTCGATGACCGGGCACACCTCCGGAGGGTCGGGGCTGCTCAGCCTGATCGTCGCGCTGCGGGCCATGGCGACCGGCCGCGTGCCGGCCACCGTCGGCCTGAAGGAGCCCGTACCGGAGGCCGACCGGTTCCGCTTCGTCCGCGACGAGGCCCTGCACGCGCCCGGCCTGACGCTGGCGCAGGTGGACGCCTTCGGCTTCGGCGGCGTCAACACGGTCGCGATCGTGGAGAGGACGGACGCATGAGCGCGAACGGTGTGCACGTCACGGGCATCGGCCTGGCCCTGCCCGGGGTGACGGAGGCCGCGGACCTGCTCCGCACCGAGCCCGGCGCCGACGCCGTCTCCCCGGCGGAGCGGATCGGCCGCAAGGGGCTGCGCTACAAGGACCGGGCCACCCAGCTGGCCCTCGCCGCCGCGCGGGACGCCCTGCGGGAGGCCCGGCTGATCACCGAGGAGTCGGAGACGTGCGCGCTCGGCGCCTCCACGGCCGTCGTGGCCAGCTCCAACCTCGGCAACCTCGACACCGTCTGCCGGACGGCCGCCGAGATCGCCGAGCAGTCGGTCGACGGGATCAGCCCGATGGGCCTGCCCAACGCGTCCAGCAACGTGGTGGCGTCGTCCGTCGCCATCAGGTTCGCCCTGCGCGGGCCGAACCTCATGCTGTGCAACGGCGTCACGAGCGGCCTGGACGCGGTGCGGTGGGGTGCGAGCCTCATCGCCTCCGGCCGCGCGGCCCGCACGGTCGTCATCGGTGTGGAGACCCACAACGAGGTGACCGACGCACTGACCGGCCACGCGGGTCAGGACGTGCTGGACGGTGCCGTCGCCGTCGTCCTGGAGCGGGCGGAGGACGCCCGCGAGCGAGGCGTCGTCCCGCTGGCCGAGCTCGGCGCGTACACCCGCGGCGGGTCGGTGGCCGAGTGCGTCGCGGCGCTGCTGCCCGACGACACCGGGGCCGACGTCTGGTTCACCCCGCAGGGCTTCGACGCCGAGCTGCCCGTCCCCGCGACGCACGGCCTCGCCCGGCACGATCTGAGCCGGAACATCGGCCACGCGTCCGGTGCCCTGGGCGTCGCCCAGTGCGCCGCCGCGGTGGGCGGCTTCGCCGGGAACGGCCTCGGCGTCGCCCTGCTCACCAACGGCGACGACAGCTCCGACGCGGTGGCCGGCCTGGTGTTGCGAGCGGTGAAGGGCGACGCATGAGCGCGGGTCCGCCGGTCCCCGAGGACGCACCCGTCGTCGTGCGACGGGCCCGGGCCGCCGCTGCCGGGACGCAGGACGCACCGCGCGTCCTGCTGCTCCACGGCCTGGCGAGCAGCTCCAGCTCCTGGGAGGCGCTCCTCCCGCTGCTGGACCCGGCGTGCGAGGTGTGGACGGCGGACCTGCCCTGGCGCGGCGCCGGAGTGGACGGCTGGTGGGAGCCCGCGCCGGCCACCTGGGCGGACCGGGCGATCCGCGCGGTCCCCGGCGGTCCCGACGTCGTCGTCGCGCACTCCTTCGGGGCGGGCGCCCTCCTGGGCTGGCTCGACGCCCGGTGCGACGCGCCGGACGCGGACGTCGCGTCCCCGCGCGGGGTCGTGCTCGCCTCGCCCTTCTACCGGGCGGCGGCGGAGGACTTCGCCTGGGACACGATCTCCTACTACCTCAACCACTTCGACAAGATCCTCGAGGACGGTGTGCGCGTCCGCTCGGCGGGCCGGCTCTCCGAGGACGTCCAGCACCTCATGGCGCTGAAGGTCCGGGACCGCGTCGGCTGCCACGGCTGGATGCGCTTCTTCGACACCTACCTGAAGACGCCCACCCTGCGCACGCAGGCCATGCGCCTGCCCGTCCGGATCATCGCGGGGGCCGACGACTTCGCGGCCTTCCCCCGGGACGCGCTCGCGCTGGGCGAGGCGCTGCTGGACGCCTCGGTGCACGTCCTGGACGACACCGGCCACTTCTCCATGGTGGAGCGGCCCGAGGTCTTCGCCGACCTGACCAACGCACTCATACACGACGTCAGTGTCCCGGCCCGGCCGGGACACCTGTCAGCTCTGGAGTACAACTGATGACCGCACTGACCGACACCGCCTTGACCACGGGCCTGAAGGCCCTGCTGGAGACGACGTCCACGGTGACCGTCCGTCCTCGCTACGAGGGCTCCAACATCTGCACCTGGATCGGTTTCAAGCACGTCAACTACATGGTGGAGGAGGCCGTCCTCGACCACTTCCGCACGGCCGGCCTCCCGGCGCGCGGGCTGTACGAGGAGTTCGGGCTCGGGCTGGACATCGTCGACCTCGACACGCGCATCCTGCACGCCTTCCACATGGACGACACGGCCCAGGCGGAGGTCGTGCCCCACACCAAGGAGGACGACCGCGTCATCGGCTTCCGCGTGACGGTGACCGTCGAGCGCGACGGGGAGCCGGTGAAGGCCGTCACCTCCAAGGTCAAGGTGTCCCTGCGCCCCGACGGCTACCTCCAGAACGCCGACGAGCCGCCGGCGCTCCTGGGCCGCTTCGTCGTGCCCCGGCTCGGCGCCCACCTGGAGACCGCCGACGCCCCGAGCGTGTCCGTCACCCCGGCGGACAACACGTCCCTGGCCCAGGGCCGTGGCACCACCGTCTCCGACGACCCGGTCCTCGCCCAGCTCACCCAGGGCGAGAACGCGTTCGGGTGGAAGTGGCGCATCCCCTACCCCTACTGCCACTTCACGGAGCGCCTGCAGATGTCGGGCTACCTGCGGCAGATGGAGGAGGTCGTCGACCTGTTCCTCGCCGACCGCGGCATCTCCATCAAGACGCTCCTCGACGACCGGCGGTGGATCCCCGTCGTCCCGCACTCGCGGGTGCAGATCCTCGACGAGGCCCTGATGGAGGAGGACCTCTACACCGTCTACACCGTGGAAGAGGTGTTCAAGGACTTCACCTACACCTCCCGCATGGACTGCTACGTCGTCCGCGACGGTCGGCTGGTGCAGACCGAGACGGGCCGGATCACCCACGGCTACGCGGTGATCGAGAACCGCAAGGACTGGTCGCTGGTCAACTTCGACGAGCGCGTCGTGAACGCCTTCAAGGGCGGACCGGCCCAGAGCTGAGCGAGGGAGTTCCGCGGACGTCGAACGGCACCTGGAGAGACGAATGGACGACGTACTCATCACCGGACTGGGCGTCATCTCATGTCTGGGATCGGGCCTGAACGCCTTCTGGGACGGCATGAACCGGGCCGTCAGCGCGCCGCGGAAGGTCACCGACCCCCACGCGCACATGGACATCCCGCACATGTACGCGGTGCCCGACGCCGACGTCCCCGCTCCGGTGGAGGCGTTGGACGGGCAGCCGCTGGGGCTCGCGTCGCGGTTCGCGCTCGACGTCACGCGGCAGGCCATGGCCGACGCGGGGCTGACGGGCAACGACCCGTGGCGGACCGCCGTGGTCATCGGGACCGGGATGGGTGACGCCGGGCTGCACGAGCAGTGGCGGACCGACGGACACCCGGAGCAGGACCGCTGGAACGCCACGTTCAGCGTCGCCTCCGCCGTCGGCGAGCTGGTCGGCGCCGCGGGGCCGAACACGAGCGTCAGCAACGCCTGCGCGGCGAGCGGCTTCGCCCTGTCCCTCGGGGCGGACCTGATCCGCTCCGGGGAGGCGGACGTCGTGATCGCCGGTGGCGCCGAGGCGTACTCCCGGGTGGCCCTCGGATGCTTCAACCGGCTGGGCGCCGTCGACCCGGACACCTGCCGGCCGTTCGACGCCAAGCGTGCGGGGACGGTCTTCGGGGAGGGCGCCGCGGCGCTCGTCCTGGAGTCCGCCGCGCACGCCCGGAAGCGGTCCGCCGCCACGGTGTACGCGCGGCTGGCCGGAGCCGGCTGGAGCTGCGACGCGCACCACACGACGGCCATCGAGCCGGAGGGCGTGCAGATCACCCGGGCGATGCGCCACGCACTCACCGAGGCGGGCATCGGCCCCGCCGAGCTGGGGTGCGTGGTGCCGCACGGCACCGGCACGCTCATCAACGACACCGTGGAGAGCCGGGCGCTGGCCGGGCTGCTCGGGACGGCCGCCGAGGAGCGGCCCCTGTACAGCCTCAAGTCGCTGATCGGCCACACGGGCGGCGCGGCGGGAGCGCTGGCGGCCCTGTCGGCCGCGCTGATCGTGCGCAACGGAACGGTTCCGCCGAACGTTCCGCGGACCGATCCCGACCCCGAGTGCCGGGTCAGCCTCCCGGAGGAGGCGACCGCACTGGCCACGTCGGCCGTCATGGTCAACGCCTACGCGTTCGGCGGCAACAACGTCTCTCTCGTGATGCAGGAGGCCGGCGCATGACCGCCCTTGACGCCACCCGTGTGGCCGTGACCGGCATCGGCGTCGTGAGCCCGCGCGGCTTCGACGGTTCCGCCGCCGCTCGGGAGCGGACCGCCTCCCCGGAGGGCTGGTTCGACCACCGCACCCACCTCGGGCGCCGGGGCTACAAGTACCTGCCGACCGCCGCGCAGTACTTCCTGGCCGCGTCCAACCGCGCGCTGGAGGCGGGCGGCGGCCTCGACCACGTACCCCCGGAGAGCCGGGGGGCCGCCGTGGGGACCAACAGCGCCGCCGAGGCGCTGCACGCGGCGATGGACACGACGATCACCACCACCAGCGCCACCGACCTGAGCCCGGCGACGGCACCGTTCTTCTCGATCAACCTCTTCGGCAGCCGGATGGCCATGGAACACGGCCTCCAGGGCTTCAACCTGACGCTCACCAGCCCCCGGGTCGCCGGGCTGGAGGCGATCCAGACCGGGCTCCGGTCGGTGACGCTGGGCCGGGCGGACTGGCTGCTGGCGGGCGCGACCGAGGAGGCGCTCGCCCCCCTCGACCCGGCCGCCCGCGACTCCGAGGCGGGTGCCGTCGCCCTGGTGCTGGAACCCGCCCGGGAGGCGGCCGCACGCGGGAGCGACGTCCTCGGCCACCTCGTGGTGCGCTCGGGCTACCTGCCGCCGGGGACGCCCGCCCCCGAGGCCCGGGAACGGGCCGAGCGGCTGCTCGGCGAGGGCCCCGGAGGGCTCGCGCTCCGCGACGCGACGGTCGTCGCCGTCGTCGACGACTCGCCGGTCTCGGAAGCGGTCGTCGGTGCCCTGGGGACCGACGTGCGCCGCGTCCCGGCGGGAGCCGGGTCGCTGGAACCGCTCCTGCAGATCGCGGGGCTGCTGGGCTCCGGGGCCGACGGCCCCACGGCCGTCGTCACGGCGGCGGCCCAGGGCAACGTCGCCCTCTGCTGGGTCATACCCCCCGACCGTACCGACGCAGCCCCGGCCACGCCGCGGGACGAGGCATAGGAGAACAGCATGGAAACACCTCTCGACGGTTCCTGGGCGCTCGTCCTGGGCGTCTCCAGCGGTATGGGCCTGGCGGTGGCACGACGGCTCGCGCACGAGGGGGTGAACATCCTCGGCGTCCACTTCGACACGGCCAGCGGCCAGGAGAAGGCGGAGGTGGCGGTCGAGGAGTTGCGCTCCCTCGGGGTCCAGGCGCACTTCCACAACGCCAACGCCGCACGGTCCGCCACCCGCGCCGAACTGGTGCCCGCCTTTCGCGAGCTGACGGGTGAGCGCGGTATCCGCGTCCTCGTCCACTCCCTGGCGTTCGGCACGCTCGTGCCCTTCGTCCCCGAGGAGGGGACGCCCGGGGTCTCGGAGCGTCAGATGAACATGACGCTGGACGTGATGGCCCACTCCCTCGTCTACTGGACCCAGGACCTGTACGCGGCCGGCCTGCTGCGCCAGGGCGCCAAGATCTACGCGATGACGAGCGCCGGCGACCTCAAGGTCTCGCCGAACTACGGCGCCGTCTCCGCCGCCAAGTGCGCGCTGGAGTCGCACGTCCGGCAGCTCGCGATGGAACTCGCGCCCAGCGGCGTCGCGGTGAACGCCCTGCGGGCCGGAGTGACGGTCACCCCCTCGCTGGAGCGCATCCCCGAACACGAGGAGCTGGTGGAGCGCGCCACGCGGACCAACCCGCACGGGCGCCTCACCCGGCCCGAGGACGTCGGCGAGGCGGTGCTCCTCCTCTCGCGGACCGAGTCCTCCTGGATCACGGGCAACGTCATCGGCGTTGACGGTGGGGAAGTGCTCACCGCCTGATGGACGACACGGAAGCCCAGCACGCCGAGCGTGCCACCGGGGCCCCGGGCGCCCTGTTCCGGGTGCTGACGGCACCCGTGGCGGCGCTGCGCGGAGCGCTGCACGGGGCGCGCCACGCCTACGAGCTGTACCACCCCCCGCAGAGCCGGGTCGGGCGTACCCCCGAGAACAAGGGGCTGCCCATGCGGCGCATGCGGGTCACCACCACTCTGGACCGCCTCACCCTCGAAGCGTGGGTCATCCCCGGGGACGGGCCGCACACCGTGGTGATCTGCCACGGTGTGGAGCGGTCCAGGTCCAGCACGCTCAGCCACATCGAGATGCTGCACCGGGCCGGCTACCACGTGGTGGCCTACGACATGCGCAACCACGGCGAGAGCGGCGGGGACCGGCGGTTCAGCCGCATGGCCCGGCGCTACACCAGCGACCTGCGCGACGTGCTGCGCGAGGTGGCCGCCGACCCCGAGGTCGGCGGTGGCGGGCTGGCGGTGCTCGGCTTCTCCTTCTCGGCCTGGCCCTCCCTCCAGGTGCTCAGCGTGCCGGACGCCCCCGCCCTGAGCGCCGTCATCTGCGACAGCGGGCCGATGCACGACATTCCGGCGGGCCTCGCGGGCTTCGCGGACCTGCGCCGGGGCGGCCTGCCGGAGCACCTGCGGCGCCGGGCCGCGTTCACCGCCTACCGGCGGGTGTTCCGGACGCTCGCCTTCCACATGCTCGCGGTCAGGAACTGGCCCCCGGACATGACCGGGGTGCCGACCCGGCTGATGTTCGTCGCCGGGGCCGAGGACCCCGTCGTCAGCGCGGCGCAGGTCGGCAAGGTCGCCCGCACGCTGCCCGGCGCGCACCTGTGGGTCGCCCCGACGGCGATGCACATGAACGCGATCCGGTTCGACCGGCAGGAGTACCGCACCCAGGTCCTGGACTTCCTCGCCGACGCGTTCACGGCCGGCGCGGGTGCCTCCCGGCCCCGCGACCGACACCACCACCAACGGACGGAGGCCGACGCGTGACGGAGCTCCTGCTCGTCCAGAGCGACGACCCGGCCCACAGCCCCGGAGGCGAGCGGTTCCTGGAGGACGCCCTGCACCTGGCGGCCGCCGGACACCGCACCTCGCTGTTCCTCGTCGACAACGCCGTGTTCGCGGCCCTGCCGGGCGCGCTGCCGAGGGTGGCCGAGTTCCTCGGCGCGGGGGGCCACGTCCTGGTCGACGCGTTCTCCGCGCAGCAGCGCTCCCTCACCCCGGACGACCTGCTGGCGCAGGCGCGGACGGTGGAGATGGACGACCTGGCCGCGCGGCTCCTCGACCCCCAGACGAAGGTGGTGTGGCACTGACATGGCTCCCGTACCCCGTACCGACGTCCTGCTCGCCGTCTTCGGCGGTCCGCACCGCACCGAGCTGGTCAGCACGACCTTCCGCCTGGCGCACGCGCTGCTGGACCGCGGCGCCACGCTCCAGATGTGGACGTGCGGCGACGCGACGGGTCTGACGCGCCGCTCGCTGGGCGACTCCAAGCCCCGCAACGTCGTCGACTGGACGCGTGACCACCCCTCGACGGCCGCCGTGGCCAGGGGGCTCATCGCCGACCACCCCGGGCGACTGCACTGGTACGTGTGCCGGTTCTGCTCCGACGAGCGCGGCATGGGCGACCAGATACCCGAGGTCCGACGGCGGCCGCCGTTCACCTTCCACGAGCACACGCAGGCCGCCGGCAAGGCACTCACCCTGGGGGTCTGCTGAGATGACCACCCCGCAGAACCCGGCGCTGGTCCTGGTCGACCGCGCCTACCGCGGCTCCGTGGAGACGCAGTTCGCCGACGTCCTCTACATCATCCGGGAACTCAACCGGCAGACCGGCGGACTGCACCTCGCCCTGCGCGGGCACGCCGTCACCTACGCCGTCGGGGCCCCGGAGTACGAGCCGAGCGTCCGCATCGGCAGCCGGACCCTCGACACCCTCCCCGACCCCCGGCGTTCGGTGCGCACGATGCTCGACGAGGGCGCCACGGTCTGGGTCGAGGAAGCGGACCTCCAGCGCATCGGGCCCAAGGCGGCGAGCAGGCTGCTGCCCGGCACCCGCACGGCCGAACCGGGCGAGCTGGCGTTGCGCTGGTTCTCCTACTCGCAGGTGTGGTTCATGTGACGCCACCCGTCGGCACGACTCAAGGAGCAAACGAAACGATGGCCACAGCCACCGCTGAAGGCTCGCTCATCTCCGCCTGGGCGGCCGTGTCCCCCTGGGGTCTGAGCAGCACGGAGTTCAGCTCGGGTCTGAAGGACGCCCGTCCGGCCGGCACCCCGGTCGACCCGGAGCGCTGGACCGTCCCGCAGGACGAGGTCTGCCTGGTACCGGAGTTCGACGTCCGCAAGAGCCTCGGCCGCAAGGGCACGCGCTCCATGGACCGCGTGACCGGGCTCGCCGTGACCGCGCTGGGGCAGCTCGTGGGCGGGGAGACCCGGCTGCCCGGGGTCGGCCCGGACACCGGGCTGGCCCTGGGGACGAGCACCGGCAGCGCGCAGAGCATCATGGACTTCACCCGCGACTCCCTCGTCGGGGAGAAGCCCTTCTTCGTCGACCCGGCCCGCTTCCCGAACACGGTCATGAACTGCGCCGCCGGGCAGTCCGCGATCTGGCACGAGCTCAAGGGACCGAACACCACCATCGCCGGCGGCAGGGCCACCGGCCTGCTGGCCCTGCAGTACGCGGTGCGGCTGCAGCGGGCCGGCCGCGCGAACACCGTGCTGTGCGGCGCCGTCGAGGAGTTCTCCGCCGCCCGGGCCTGGCTGGAGTGGCACAGCAACGGCCGGGAGTCCACCGGGGCGCCGCTCGGCGAGGGCGCGGCCGTCTGGCTGATGGAGTCCGAGGAGACGGCCCGCAGCAACGGCCGCACGGGGCTCGCCCGCGTGGAGGGCCTGGAGTTCGGCTTCGCCGGTGAACCCGGAGACATCCAGGGCGTGCTGGCGGAGTGCGTACGGAACCTGTACGAGCGCAGCGGCACCCGGGCCGAGGACCTGTGGGCCGTCGCGACGTCGCAGCTGCCCGGGCCGGACGGGGACGCCGAGCAGGCGGCGCTGCGCGACGTGCTCGGCACGCACCGGCCCCACGTGCTGCCCTGCTCCGAGCTGATCGGCGACACCTACGCCGCCTCGGCCGCGTTCCAGGTCACCGTCATGCTCGCGCACGCCCAGGAGCACCCCGAGGGGGCCGGCCGGACGGCCCTGGTGACCTCCGTCGAGCAGGACGGCGTCGTCGCCGCCGCACTCTTCCGGCTGCTGGGGGAGGAGAGCCGATGACCGCTCCCGTCCCCACCGCGCTTCTCTTCCCCGGCCAGGGCGCCCAGCGCAGTGGCATGGGGGAGCCGTGGCGGATGTGCGCGTCCTGGCGGCTCACCCGGGAGATCTCCGAGACCTCCGGCGTGGACGTCGAGGAGTTGCTGCTCAAGGCGGACGACGAGGCGCTGCGCCGGACGGACCTGGCCCAGCTCGCCGTCTTCACCGCCGACGTCATCGCCCTGCACGAGGCACGCGCCACCGGCGGGCTGGGCACGGTGTGCGGCTACGCCGGGCACAGCCTGGGGGAGTACGTGGCCCTCTACGCGGCCGGCGCCCTGTCCCTCGGCGACGCCGCACGGGTCGTAGCCGAACGCGGCCGGGCCATGCGTCAGGCGGCGCAGGACACCCCGGGCACGATGGCCGTGCTGGTGCGGGCCGACGCCGAGACGGTCGACGCCCTCGTCCTGGCGGTCCGCGAGGAGGGCCACGACGTCTGGGTGGCCAACCTCAACGCACCGGGCCAGGTCGTGGTGTCCGGCTCCCTCGACGGTATCGAGCGCGCCGCCGAGGTCGCCGGTGACTACGACGCCAAGGTGATGCGCGTTCCCGTCGGGGGTGCCTTCCACACCCCGCTCATGGCCGCCGCCGTCGAGCCCCTCACCCGCGCGCTCGCGGCCGTGCCCTTCGCCGCGACGCACGAACCCGTCGTCGCCAACGTCGACGCCCGGGTGCACACCGGGGCCGGTACCGACTGGCCCGCGCTCCAGGTGCGCCAGCTCACCCACCCCGTGCTGTGGGAGCGCGGTGTGCGCACGCTGCACGCCGAGCTCGGCTGCCTCCGGTTCGTCGAACTCGGCCCGGGGCGCGCGCTGTCCGGCATGGTCAAGCGCACCGTCAAGGACGCCGTCGTCGTGACGGTCAACACCCCCGACCACCTTCCGTCGCCGGTCGCCTGACCGGCGTCATCCGACCATCCACCACAGGAGAGGACACCAACCATGTCTGAGATCACCCAGGCACTCGACCTCGAGGACCTGCGCACGACCGTGGCCGACGTCCTGGACGTCGAGGAGAAGGAGCTGACCGACGACGCCCACTTCGTCGAGACGCTCGGCGTCGACTCGCTCATGGCCCTGGAGGTCATGGTCGTGCTCGAGAAGAAGTACGGCGTCAAGCTCCGCGAGGAGGAGCTGAAGGAGGTCACCTCCCTGCGGAAGGCGTACGACCTGCTCTCCGCGAAGCTCGAGGCCCGCTGATGCCGACGGCGTGCACGCCCGTCGACGGTACGCCCGAGCCGGTCGACACCGAGGACGGCACGGCCACGGTCGTGACGGTGGCCGAGGACGAGAAGGTCTTCCCCGGCCACTACCCCGGATTCCCCATCTACCCGGGCGTCTGCATCGTCGAGTACGCCCACCGCAGCGCCCTGGCCACCTTCCCGGCCGAGGGCCGGTGGGACCTGGCGGCCGTGGAGTCCACCCGCTTCCTGTCCCCGGTCTTCCCCGGCGACGAACTGCGCACCGAGCTGACGTGGTCGCAGGACGGAGCGCAGTGGCGGTGCAAGGCGAAGGTCGCCTCGCAGCGCGGGAACGCCGCGCAGATCAGGTTCCGATTCGACGCCGGGAGGGCGGGATGAGCAGCGTTCCCGAGGGGGTGGCCGGAATCAAGGCCGTGCTCCCCCACCGCTACCCCATGCTGCTGGTCGACCGCGTGCTGGAGCTCGTCCCCGGCGAACGGCTGACCGCGCTGAAGGCGGTCACCTGCAACGAACCCTGGTACGAGGGGCTGAGCGAGAAGGCCTCGGAGGAGGACCACGACTACCCCCGGGTCCTCCTCATCGAGTCCTGGTGCCAGGCGGCCGGTGTGCTCATCGCCTCCGAGCGTCCGAACCCGGACGTGCTCAGCGGGCAGGTGATGCTCTTCGGCGGCATATCCGACGTCCGCTTCACCGGCCGGGTGCGGCCCGGTGACGTCATGCGGCACGAGGTCCGCCTCGCCAGGGCACTGACGGACACGGTGATCTTCGAGGGGGAGTGCCTCGTCGACGGGCGGGTGGTCGCGGAGATCGGGCGGGTCGTCATGGCCATGCGCCCCGCGACGGAACTGACGGAACAGGTGCCCAGCACCGCTGCGAGCAGCGAGGAGAAGCCCTGATGGCGGAGAAGACCGCGCGCACGGCCCTGATCACCGGTGGCTCCCGGGGACTGGGCCGGGCGACCGCGCTGCGGCTGGCCGACGACGGCTACGACGTGGCGTTCTGCTACACCGCGAACGAGGAGGCGGCCCGGGGGCTGGAGAAGGAGGTCTCCGAACGGGGCGTGCGCGTCCTGGCCGTGCAGGCCGACGTCTCCGACCCCGACTCCGCCCGCGCCTTCGTGAACGCGGCCCAGGAGGAGTTCGACGCGCTCGACGTCGTGGTCACCTCGGCCGGCATCGTCAGGGACAACCCGTTGCTGATGATGAAGGACGAGGACTGGAACCGCGTCATCGACGTCAACCTCAACGGCACGTACTACGTGTGCCGCTACGCCATCTTCGAGATGATGAAGCGCAAGTCGGGGTGCATCGTCAACATCTCCTCCGTCGCCGGGGTCCACGGGAACCCGACGCAGAGCAACTACTCGGCCTCCAAGGCCGGGATCATCGGCTTCACCAAGGCGATCGCCAAGGAGGTCGGCCGCTACGGCATCCGCGCCAACGTGGTGGCCCCCGGGTTCATCGAGACGGACATGACGTCCTCGCTGACCGACCAGGTGCGCGAGCAGGCGCTGAAGCAGATCGCGCTGGGGCGGCTCGGACGTCCCGAGGAGGTGGCCGACATGGTCGCCTACCTCGCCGGGGCCGAGTACGTGACCGGGTCCGTGCTGCAGATCGACGGAGGCATCGTCCTGTGACGCGGGGCGGGAAGGGTGGGGAACGGTGAGACGCGACCGCGTGCCGCGCTGGTACTTCTCGCTGCGCAGCCCGTACTCGTGGCTGGCGTACCGCGACCTGAGGACGCGTTACCCCGACGTGCTGGACCGCCTGGAGTGGCGGCCCTTCTGGGAGCCCGACGCCCTCTCCGAGCGGCTGCTGACGGAGGCGGGCGGAGCGTTCCCGTACGTGGCGATGTCACGGGCCAAGCACCTGTACATCCTGCAGGACGTGCGCCGGCTCGTGCGCGAACGCGGTGAGGAGTCCACCTGGCCCGTCGACCGCGACCCGTGCTGGGAGGTGCCCCACCTCGCCTACCTCGCGGCACAGGACGAGGGGCGGGGCGCGGAGTTCGTCGACGTGGCCTACCGGGTCCGCTGGAACGAAGGCCGTGACATCTGCGACTCCGGTACGATCGCCGCAATCGCACGTGAGTTGGGGCTGGGGGAGAGCCGGCTGGTCGAGGCGGTCGACGACCCGAAGCTGCGGGAGAGGGGGACGACGGCGCTCCTCGAGGTGCACCGGGACGGAGTGTTCGGCGTCCCGTTCTTCGTCAACGGCTACGAGAAGTTCTGGGGGATCGACCGCCTCCCCGCGTTCGCCGCGTCGGTGCGGGGCACCGGCGGCGCCGTCGGACCGACCGAGGAGACCGCTGCGACGTCCGACCCGGGTGGGGACCAGGGCCACGCGGGGGGATGCGGCTGACCCAGCGGTCCGGGTGCCGGCGGCGCCGGGCCCGACCAGGCCGCTCGTCCCCACCACAGGCCCTCGCGGCCGTGGCGAGCGTCTGGTCCCGGCGAGCCCCGCTCACGACCAGCGAGAGCCCATCACACAACAGGAGTCATCATGGCCTTGGCCCCAGGTAAGAGCCGGTCCCGCGGGTACTCTCCGGTAACCCGCGTCCTCTCGGCGCTCGCCCTGCCCTTCGCGCCCCTGTGCGGGCTCGCACTGGCGTACATGCTCTTCCACCCGCCGCGCAGGCCCCACCACAAGACGCCGGTCGACGTGGGGCTGCCCGAGCCGGAGGAGCTGTGGGTCCCGATCGGCGGGGGCAAGCGTGTCCACGCCTGGCTCTGCCCCGGTGACACCGACCGCGTCGTCGTCATCGGGCACGGCATGGGGCTCAGCAAGTCCGCCACGTTGGGGCACGCCAAGTTCCTGCACGACGCCGGGTACACCGTGTGCCTCTTCGACCACCGCAACCACGGCCGGAGCAGCCAGGACCGCTCGGTCACCGGTCTGAGCGACAAGTTCACCTCGGACGTGCTCTCCCTGGTCGAGCTGTTGCGCGGCCGTGCGGAGTACCGCTCGGCGAAGGTCGCCGTGTACGGCTTCTCCTTCTCGACGTTCCCGATGTTCTACTCGCTCCGGGACCAGGACGTCGCCGTGGACGCGGTGATCTGCGACAGCGGTCCCGGGCTCGAACTGGCGCCGCTCTTCGCGAACTTCCTGGACGCCGACGTGCTCCCGGTGCCGAAGGCGCTGCGGGCCAACCCGGCGCGCTTCGCCATGGAGCGGACGCTGTGCTGGGCGGGCACCACGATGCTCCGCTCCGAGTGGCCGCCGCCGCTGGAGGGCCGCTACGTCGACACGCCGCTGCTCTTCATCGCGGGGGAGGAGGACCGCATCCTGCCGGCCTCCTCGGTGGACGCGCTGGCGGGCTGCTACGCCGACGCGGAGGCGCACATCCTGCCGGGCATCGGTCACCTGCTGGGGCTCAGGGAGGCCCCGGAGAAGTACACCTCGACCGTCCTGGACTTCCTGCGGCGGGCTCTGACGTAACGGAATCGAGCGACGTTGAAGCTTCCACGCGAGTGGGGTGTGCGCGAGGCGGAGGTCCTCGCGCACTACCCCTGCGACGACCTGCTGACCTCCCCCCGGGAGCACTGGTACCGGGCCGTGACGGTCCGGGCCGACGCGGCCACCGTCTTCCGGTGGCTGTGTCAGCTCAAAGTGGCTCCGTACAGCTACGACCTCCTGGACAACCTCGGTCGGCGCAGCCCCCGCCACCTCACGCCGGGCGCCGAACGTCTGGAGACCGGCCAGCGGGTCATGACGATCTTCCGGCTGGTCGACTTCGAGCCCGACAAGCAGCTGACCGTCGTACTGGACAAGCCGAGGGCCCTGCGCCTCTTCGGTGGCTTCGCCCTCACCTACACGGTCGAGGAGGTCACCCCCCGCGTCACCCGCCTGGTCGCCAAACTCGTGGTCGGGGACGACGACGGGGTGCTGGGGCGGCTGCGCAGGCCGCTGATGGCCTGGGGCGACCTGCTCATGATGCACCGCCAGCTCACCACCTTGCGCAAGCTCGCCGAACGGCGATGACGCACACCACGGGGAGAACCGCACCATGACGATCCTGGACGAGCGCCGCTCCGCCCTGCCCCGGCCCGCGACGGCCGAGGACGCCCCACCGCCCGCCGGGCCGCCGACCGAACCGGCGGCCGAACCGGCGGCCGAGGGGCCGCGGACCCTTGAGACGCTGACGGACGAGCTGGCCGCCCTGCGCCGGCGGGCCGTGGACGGCCCCAGCGAGCGGGCCACCGAGGCCCAGCACCGCAAGGGCAAACTGACCGCGCGTGAACGCATCGAACTGCTCCTCGACAAGGGGTCCTTCAACGAGGTGGAGCAGTTGCGGCGGCACCGCGCCACCGGGTTCGGACTGGAGGGCAAGCGCCCCCCGACGGACGGGGTGGTGACCGGCTGGGGCACCGTCCACGGCCGCACCGTGTTCGTCTACGCCCACGACTTCCGCATCTTCGGCGGGGCGCTGGGCGAGGCCCACGCCCAGAAGATCCACAAGATCATGGACATGGCGCTGAAGGCCGGTGCGCCGCTGGTCAGCCTGAGCGACGGAGCCGGGGCGCGCATCCAGGAAGGCGTGACCGCGCTCGCCGGTTATGGGGGGATATTTCAGCGGAACGTCGCCGCCTCGGGCGTGATCCCGCAGATCAGCGTGATCCTCGGCCCCTGCGCGGGCGGGGCCGCGTACTCGCCCGCCCTCACCGACTTCGTGTTCATGGTCAAGGGCACCTCGCAGATGTTCATCACGGGGCCCGACGTCGTCCAGGCGGTCACCGGCGAGGAGGTCACCCACGACGAGCTCGGCGGGGCCGAGGCGCACGGCAGCAGGTCCGGGGTGGCGGCCTTCGTCCACGACACGGAGGAGGAGGCGCTGGAGGACGTGCGCTACCTGCTCTCGCTGCTGCCGTCGAACAACAGGGAGCTGGCCCCGGAGCTCACGTCGACGGACCCGGCCGACCGGGCGAACGACGCGCTGGAGCGCATCGTCCCGGTGGACGGTAACCGGTCCTACGACGTCCACGACGTGATCGAGGAGATCGTCGACGACGGGGACGTCTTCGAGGTGCACGCCACCTGGGCGACGAACATCGTCTGCGCCTTCGCCCGGCTCGACGGTCAGGCCGTCGGGATCGTGGCGAACCAGCCGTCCCGGATGGCCGGAGCGCTGGACATCAGCGCCAGCGAGAAGGCCGCGCGCTTCGTCTCCTTCTGCGACGCCTTCAGCATCCCCCTCGTCACGCTGCTCGACGTGCCGGGCTTCCTGCCGGGCGTCGACCAGGAGCACGCGGGCATCATCCGGCACGGCGCCAAGCTGCTCTACGCGTACTGCAACGCCACGGTGCCCCGCATCCAGCTGATCATGCGCAAGGCCTACGGCGGCGCGTACATCGTGATGGAGTCCCTGTCGATCGGCTCCGACCTGTCGTTCGCCTGGCCCACCAACGAGATCGCGGTCATGGGCGCCGAGGGCGCGGCGGGCGTCGTCTTCCGTCGCGAGATCGCCGCCTCGGACGACCCGGAACGCACGCGCGGGGAACGGATCGCGGAGTACCGCAGGGAGCTGATGCACCCGTACTACGCGGCCGAGCGCGGCCTGGTCGACGACGTGATCGACCCCCGCGAGACGCGCGCCACCCTGGTGCACGGCCTGCGCATGCTGCGTACCAAGCACAAGCCACTGCCGGACCGCAAGCACGGGAACCAGCCGATATGAGAGACGAGGCCACCGCACCGCTGCGCGTCCTGCGCGGCGCTCCGGACGAGCATGAGCTGGCCGCGGTGACGGCGGTCCTGCTGGCCGTGCGGAGCGGCCGCGGCGACGAGGCGCCGAAGCCGGGATCGCGCCGCACCGGGTGGGACCGGACGAGGGCCGGCTACGTCGCGCCCACCTCGTGGACCACCCGCCACCGTTCCTGAGGTCCTTAAGGCCCTCGAGGTTTCCGGCAGCCCCGGACGCCGGGACACCCGCCCGTGGGGGCGGGTGTCCCGCGCCGCGTCAGAAGCTCGCCTCCGGCAGCTCCATCAGTGAGTTGTCCGTCTGCTCGGCCAGTGCGCGCTGCACGGACACCGAGGGCAGGACCTCCGCCGCGAAGAAGGTGGCGGCCGCGACCTTGCCCCGGTAGAAGTCCGCCGCCTCCCCCCGGGCGGTGGGCAGTTTCGCCAGGGCCACGGCGGCCGACCGGAGCAGCAGGTACCCCACCAGCACGTCGCCGGAGGCCAGCAGCAGGCGGGTGGTGTTCTGCCCCACCTTGTAGAGGGACTTCACGTCCTGTTCGGTGGCGGCGAGGTCGGTGAGCATGGTGCCGACGATGGCTTCGAGGTCGGCGGCGGCCTTGGCGAGGGTGTCGCGGGCGGTGGCCAGTTCTTCGCCGCCGGCGGCGTCGGCGAGGAACTTCTTGATCTCCTCGGAGAGGGCGGTGAGGGCCTGGCCCTGGTCGCGGACGACCTTGCGGAAGAAGAAGTCCTGGCCCTGGATGGCGGTGGTGCCCTCGTAGAGGGTGTCGATCTTGGCGTCGCGGATGTACTGCTCGATGGGGTATTCCTGCAGGTAGCCGGAGCCGCCGAAGGTCTGCAGGGACTGGGCGAGCTGCTCGTAGGACCGCTCGGAGCCGTAGCCCTTGACGATGGGCAGGAGCAGGTCGTTGAGGCGGTGGGCGGCGGAGGCGTCCTGGCCGGCGGCCTCCTGGACGAGGATGTCGTCCTGGACGGAGGCGGTGTAGAGGACCAGGGCGCGCATGCCTTCGGCGTAGGCCTTCTGCGTCATGAGCGAGCGGCGTACGTCGGGGTGGTGGGTGATGGTGACGCGGGGGGCGGTCTTGTCGGTGAACTGGGTGAGGTCCGCGCCCTGGACCCGCTCCTTGGCGTATTCCAGGGCGTTGAGGTAGCCGGTGGAGGCGGTGGCGATGGCCTTCGTGCCGACCATCATGCGGGCGAACTCGATGATCTTGAACATCTGGCGGATGCCGTCGTGCTTCTCGCCCAGGAGCCAGCCCTTGGCGGGGTGCTTGTCGCCGAAGGTCATCTCGCAGGTGTTGGAGGCCTTGAGGCCCATCTTGTGCTCGACGTTGGTGGCGTAGGCGCCGTTGCGCTCGCCGAGCTCGCCGGTCTCCCAGTCGAAGTCGTACTTGGGGACGAGGAAGAGGGACAGGCCCTTGGTGCCCGGTCCGGCGCCCTCGGGGCGGGCGAGCACGAAGTGCATGATGTTCTCGGACAGATCGTGTTCGGCGTTGGTGATGAAGCGCTTCACGCCCTCGATGTGCCAGCTGCCGTCCTCCTGCCGGACGGCCTTGGCGCGGCCCGCGCCGACGTCCGAGCCCGCGTCCGGCTCGGTCAGCACCATGGTCGCTCCCCAGCGCCGGTCGACCATCGCCCGCGCGATGGCCTGCTGCGCCTCCGTACCCAGGTCGAAGACGACCCGGGCGAAGCTCGGGCCGCCGGCGTACATCCACAGCGCCGGGTTGGCGCCGAGGATCATCTCGGCGAACGCCCAGTACAGCGTGGGAGGCGCGTTGGTCCCGCCCAGCTCGGCCGGGAGCGCGAGCCGCCACCACTCGGCGTCCATGAACGTGTCGTACGCCCTCTTGAACGACTCCGGCAGCGGCGCCGTGTGCGTCTCGGGGTGGAAGACCGGGGGGTTGCGGTCGGCTTCGATCGCCGAGTCGGCGAGCTCGTGGACGGCGAGCCGCTCGACCTCGCTGAGGATGTCCTCGGCCGTCGCCACGTCGATCTCGGCGAAGGGCCCGGTGCCGTACACCGAGTCCCTGCCCAGGACCTCGAAGAGGGTGAACCGCAGGTCGCGCAGGTTGGAGAGGTAGTGGCCCATGGTGCGTCAACTCCGCTGAAGAAGGACGGACGTTACCGCCGGTGCAGAGGCCGGTGCGACCACTGGCCCGGGCGCTTGCGGCCAGGATGCTACTTACTAGTAGGGCATCGCAACGGTCCACCGGGAGGCGTGCGCCAACTGGCAGGTTCCTGCCCTGCGTTCCCCCTGGACGTCGCCCGCGCCCTCAGCGCCGCGGCAGGACGCAGGCCGTCACGACGAGCCCGTCCTCGGCGAGCCAGCCCCCGGGGAAGTGCCGCGGCCCGCCCGGGTGCCCCGCCGCCAGCACCCGGGCGTCGAACGTCCCCCGCGCGGCGTCGATCGTGACCGTCGCGTCCTGGAACCCGAGCCACCCGCGCGTGAGCGGGAACCATGCCTTGTAAAGGGCCTCCTTGGCCGAGAACAGGACCAGATCCCACCGCCGGCCGGGATGGGCCCGCGCCAGATCCGCCAGCTGCTCCAGCTCCTCGGGGCGCGCTATCGCCCGCAGCGTGTCCGGCCGCATCGCGCGGTCCGACTCCGCGTCGATGCCCAGGGCCGCCACGTCGCCGCTCCGCGCGACGGCAGCCGCCCGGTACCCGTGGCAGTGCGTCATGCTCCCCACCACGCCGTCCGGCCAGCGGGGCGCCCCCACCGCGTCCGGGAGGAGTGGGGCGGGGGCGTGGCCCAGCAGGCCGAGGGCACGGCGGGCGCAGTGCCGGACGGTGAGGAACTCGCCCCGGCGGGCGGCGTTCGATCCTGCCGCCTCCAGGGCCCGCGCCTCCTCCTCGAACGCGAGGGGCCCGGGATCGTCCGCGAGGGCATGCGCCGACACGACGGGTGAGGGGAGTATCCGGCCGATCACCGGCAGGACCGTACCAGGCTCCGCCCGGCCGCCGCGCGGGCGTTCACGGCCGGTGCGGAGCGCCGCTGTGCGCGGCGAGGTACGCGTCGATCTCCGCGTTCAGCGCGGTCTTCCCCGGCTGCTCCAGGAACGACGCCTCCACCGCGTTCTTCGCCAGCGCCGCGACGCCGGCGGCGTCCAGGTCCAGCAGCCGGGCGGCGATCCCGTACTCGGTGTTCAGGTCCGTGCCGAACATCGGCGGGTCGTCGCTGTTGATCGTGACCAGCAGGCCCGCGTCGACCATCGCGCGCAGCGGGTGCAGCTCCATCCGCTCCACCGCCCGCGTCGCGATGTTCGACGTGGGGCAGACCTCCAGCGGAACCCGCCGCTCGGCCAGGTACTCCAGGAGCCGGGGGTCCTGCGGGGCGCTCGTGCCGTGGCCGATGCGCTCGGCGTGCAGGTGGGTCAGGGCGTCCCAGATCGTGCCCGGGCCCGTCGTCTCGCCCGCGTGCGGAACGCTGCGCAGGCCCTCGGCGACGGCCCGGTCGAAGTACGGCTTGAACTGCGGTCGCGGCACGCCGATCTCGGGACCGCCCAGCCCGAAGGAGACCAGGCCGTCCGGACGCAGCTCGCACGCCTGCCGCACCGTCTCCTCGGCGGCCTCCAGCCCGGCCTCGCCCGGGATGTCGAAGCACCAGCGCAGGGTGACGCCCAGCTCGGTGCCCGCCGCCTTCCGCGCGTCCTCGATGGCCTCCATGAAGGCCACGTCGGGGATACCGCGCCGGGTCGAGCTGAACGGCGTGACCGTCAGCTCCGCGTAGCGGATGTTCTGACCGGCCATCTCCCGTGCGATCTCGTAGGTCAGCAGCCGCACGTCCTCGGCGTCCCGGACGAGGTCCACGACGGAGAGGTAGATCTCGACGAAGTGGGCGAAGTCCCGGAAGACGAAGAACTCGGCCAGGGCCTCCTCGTCCGCGGGCACCCTGCTGTCCGGGTGCCGGGCCGCGAGCTCCGCGACGATCCGGGGGGAGGCCGAGCCGACGTGGTGCACGTGCAGCTCCGCCTTGGGCAGGCCCGCGATGAAGCCGGACAGCTCGTCGGGGATCGTCAGGTCGGTCAGGTCGGACAAGGGTGCACCTCCGAAGAAAACAGCGGCCCGTGAAGGCCGCCCGCCATCGTATGCCCGGTGCGGAGGGGGCGGCTTACGATGAACGGCCGAAGCGGAGCCGGGAGGGCGCATGACGCATTACGAGGGCCGGGACGGCGGTCAGGACGGGCCCGACCCGTGGGCTCCCCCGAGCGCGCGGACACCTCTGCACAAGCCGGGAACGCCGCCACCGGTCGACGGGCGGCGGACGGTCGCCGACGTCCCCCTCGCCTCGGGCGATCCCGGCGGCGGCGCCGCGCGGGTGCCGCCCGTGCCGCCCGCCCCCTCGCCGCCGCCGAACGCCCTGCCGCCGCTCGGCGGCCCCTACGCCCCGGCCGCGTGGCCGCCGCCGGTGGGCGGGGCCCCTGCGGGCTACGGCGGCGGGGGACCGGGCCCGGGGTACGGCTACGCCCCGAACGCCTTTCCGCCCGGCGGCCCGTGGCTGCCTCCGCCGCCCCCGCCCCGCACGAGCGGCATCTGCACGGCGGCGATGGTGGTGGGCATCGTGGGCACGTGCCTGGCGCTGACGGTCATCGGCTCCGTCGTCGGCATCGTGTGCGGCCCGGTCGCGATCTGCCTCGGCGCCGTGGCGGGACGTCGCGTCCGGCGGGGTGAGGCACACGGCTCGGGCCAGGCCACCGCCGGCCTCGTGCTCGGCATCGTCGGCACGCTGCTCTCGGCCGTGATCGTCGCCCTGATGGTGGCCGGGTTCACGGCCGGGGAGGACGAGTCGGACCCCTACGGCGACCCCTACGACGGGTACAACGCCGTCACCGCCGCGCCGCCGACGCCCGGGGCGCCCGGCGTCAGTCCCGCGCCGTCAGGGCCGGCGTGGCGCGGGTGAGGACCTCGCCGCGGAAGAACGCCGGGCTGCGGCGCTGCATGACGAGCATGAGCACGCCGCCCACCAGCAGCAGGCCCACGCCGATGACGAAGACGCTGCCCACGCCGGCGATGGCGCTCCCGCTGCCGTAGGCCGGGTCCCACATGTCGATGAGCGTCTTGAAGAACACCGCCGTCAGCAGCACGCCGCCGAGGAGCGGCAGCACGCCCTTGGTGACGGCGTCCCGGGCTCCCCGGCGCAGGTCGTGGCGGAAGTGCCACACGCAGGCGAAGGCGGTCAGCGCGTAGTAGAAGCAGATCATCAGGCCGAGCGCGTAGATCGTGTCGATGAGCACGTTCTCGCTGACCAGGGCCATCACCGCGTAGAAGGCACCCGTCGCGAGACCGGCCGCCACGGTCGCCCTGCCGGGGGTGCGGAAGCGCGGGTGGACCCTGGCGAAGGAGGCGGGGAACGCCTGGTAGGTGCTCATCGCGAGCATGGTGCGCGCCGCCGGGAGGAAGGTCGTCTGCAGGCTCGCCGCCGCGCTCGCGACGACCGCGAGGAAGAGCAGGACGCCGAGCGGGCCCATCACCGGCCCGGCCAGGACGGCGAAGACGTTGTCGGAGGTGTCCGGGTTGCCGAGACCGAGACCGGTGGTGCCGGTCCCGGCGAACATCAGCGCCGCGACGGCGGTCAGCAGGTAGGAGCTGACGAGCACCACGATGGAGATCATCGCGGCCCTGCCGGGCGTGGTGGAGCTGCCGGTGGTCTCCTCGTTGACCGTCAGGCTGGTGTCCCAGCCCCAGTAGATGAAGATCGACAGGGACAGCCCGGCGGTGAACGCGGAGAACGAGGTGACGGAGAACGGGTCGAACCAGGCGAGGGAGAACTCCGGGGCCGCAGCCGTGCCCGGCGCCCCGTCGCCCGCCTTGGCGAAGGCCATGGCGACGAACAGCGCCAGAACGAGCATCTGCAGGGTGACCAGGGCGTACTGGAACCACTTGGTGGCCGTCATCCCCCGGTAGCTGATCGCGGTCGCGACGGCGATGAAGGCCAGGACGGTGACGACGTGACCGGCGGTGGAGTCGCCGAAGCGCGACAGCGCCTCGCTGCCGGTCAGTTCCCCGAGGAGGAGGTAGAAGAACTCGGCGGCGACCCCGGCGAGGTTCGACAGCACGATCACGGTCGCGATGACCAGGCCCCAGCCGGTCATCCAGCCGATCCTGGGGCCGAGTGCCTTCACCGTCCAGGTGAAGGAGGTGCCGCAGTCGGGGACGGCCCGGTTGAGCTCCCGGTAGGCGAAGGCGACCAGGAGCATGGGGAGGAAGCCGGCGAGGAAGACGGCGGGCATCTGAAGCCCGACCTCGCCCACGGTGGGGCCGAGGGTGCTGGTGAGGCAGTACACGGGGGCGACGGTGGACAGACCGATGACGGCGCTGCCGAAGAGACCGACGGAGTTCTTGTGCAGTCCCTTGGACCGGATCTCCTCCGGTGACGCCGCGCTACGCGCTATCCCTCCGGCCGGGCGCTGGTTGACGAGCTGTGGCATGGCCCGGACGCTATAGCGTGCTGGATCCGTAGCGGCTGTTGCGGCCACCGGGGCCCGGGGCCTTGGATGTGAGCGACATTCATCTACCCATCCTCGGATAGCCAGGTGGAAGTCCTGCTCTGGCCATGTATTCCAAGGCGGTCGTCTCCTGTTTCCGGAATGCGGTAATCGCAGAGTGTCCGGTTTGGGGTGGTCGCAAAAATTCCGTCGTGACGCTGTGCGGTCGGTCCACGACCGTGCACGCCGCCGTGCTCCGCCCCGAACTCACCGCTCGGACGGCCATGATGCGCTACGGCCCGCCGGGCCCGCCCCGCCGTCCGTACGCCGCGCGGCCGTCCCGTCCGCCGTGCGGAACGAAATCCTCACCTCTCCGGCGGCCCCGGGACGGTGCGTGCGAGACGTTGACGGCGGCGGCGACCCCGGCAAGCAGCAGCCCGCCGAGGCACCAGCTCGCCACCACGTCCAGCGGCCAGTGGTACGCGCGGCGTACCAGCCCGGCCCCCGCCCCCAATGCCAGCAGCACCGCGGCGGCGCCCAGGGCGCGGCGGGCCCCGGTCCGCCGCAGGTGGGGCATGAGGACGACTGCCGCCGCCCCGTAGCCGACGACGGCCGTCGCGGCGTGGCCGGAGGGGAAGTAGCCCTCGCCGCCGAGCGGACCGGCCCGGTCGAACAGGGCCTTGAGCGGGACGACGAGCAGGGGAACGGCCGCCATCGCCGCAAGGGCGGCGGCGGGCGGCAGGACGCGGCGCCCGCCCCGCACCCGTACGCGAGGGCGAGCGCCACCAGCAGGACGGGGACGGCGACGTGGACGTGGCCGAGGTCGGCGCCCCACTCCGCCGGACCGTCGGCCGCCGCGGGGGAGCGCGGGGCGGCCTGGCGCCACGCACGGGACAGCCGCTCGTCGGCGTCGAGGACGGCACCCGGCACGGCGACCTGAAGGCTCAGCGCGGCGAGGAGCAGCAGACAGCCCACGGCCGTGACCAGCACGGCCGTCGAGGCGCCGAGGCGGCGCGGGAACGAGCGGACGGCGAACGGCCGCCCGGGAACAGGGGGGAGTATTCCCGGACGGCCGTGATCCCGACCGGTCACCGCGCGCCCCGGGGGGTGTGGGGCGGGCGGCGGTCCGACCGGAGTGCTGCCTGCGCCGCGGCGCAGTCCCGGTACCGGGCGAGGCTCGCCGGTCCCGGGGTGCCCGCAGTCCCGCGCGGGCGGTGTGTGCCGTACATCCGGAGCCGACACTACGTCACCGGCGTCCGGCGTGGGGAGGCCGATAACCGAACGGCCATGGGCCTCCCACATCTCCTTCACGGCGTCCCACACCGCGCGACCGGCGCGGCGGGGAGGGACGCGCCCCCGCTCAGGCCAGCTCGGCGAACGCGCTCTCCAGCACGTCCAGGCCCTCGCCCAGCAGCTCCTCGCCGATGACCAGCGGCGGCAGGAAGCGGATGACGTTGCCGTAGGTGCCGGTGGTGAGGATGAGGAGACCGGCCTGGTGGCACGCCTTGGCGACCTTGCCCGTCAGCTCGGCGTCCGGCTCCTTGGTCCCCGGCTTGACCAGCTCGATCGCGATCATCGCGCCCCGGCCCCGGACGTCGCCGATGGCCGGGTGGTTCTCGGCGATCTTGGCCAGCCGGGGCTTCATGATCTCCTCGATGCGCTTGGCCTTCGCGTTGAGGTCCAGCTCCCGCATGGTCGCGATGGCCCCGAGCGCACCGGCGCACGCCACCGGGTTGCCGCCGTAGGTGCCGCCCAGGCCGCCCGCGTGGGCGGCGTCCATGATCTCCGCGCGGCCCGTGACCGCCGCCAGCGGCAGACCGCCGGCGATGCCCTTGGCCGTGGTGATCAGGTCGGGCACGATGCCCTCGTCCTCACACGCGAACCACTGGCCCGTGCGGCAGAAGCCGGACTGGATCTCGTCCGCCACGAACACGATGCCGTTGGCCTTCGCGAACTCGGCGATGCGCGGCAGGAACCCCTTGGCGGGCTCGATGAAGCCGCCCTCGCCCAGCACCGGCTCGATGACGATGGCGGCGACGTTCTCGGCGCCGACCTGCTTGGAGATCTGGTCGATCGCCTGCGCGGCGGCCTCCTCGGCGCAGTTCTCCGGGCCGGTCAGCCAGCGGTAGGGGTAGGCGACCGGTACCCGGTACACCTCGGGGGCGAACGGGCCGAAGCTGTGCTTGTACGGCATGTTCTTCGAGGTCAGCGCCATGGTGAGGTTCGTGCGCCCGTGGTAGCCGTGGTCGAAGACGACGACGGCCTGCCGCTTGGTGTGGGCGCGGGCGATCTTCACCGCGTTCTCCACGGCCTCCGCGCCGGAGTTGAACAGCGCCGACTTCTTGGCGTGGTCGCCCGGCGTGAGGGCCGCCAGCTCCTCGGCGACCTTCACGTACCCCTCGTAGGGGGTGACCATGAAGCAGGTGTGGGTGAAGTCCGCGAGCTGCGCGGTCGCCTCGCGCACGACGGCCTCGGCGCTGGCGCCCACCGAGGTCACGGCGATGCCGGAGCCGAAGTCGATGAGGTGGTTGCCGTCGACGTCCTCGACGACGCCGCCGCCCGCCCGGCGCACGTAGACCGGCAGCACGTTGCCGACGCCGTCGGCGACCGCGGCCTGCTTGCGCGCGTGCAGTTCCTGCGACTTCGGGCCGGGGATCGCGGTGACGACGCGGCGCTCCTGCGCGGGCGTCGAAGAGGTGGAGGTCATCGCACTCTCCTTGAGGTGTTTCGGCGGGGAAGAAAACGGAAGAAAGTGTGTGGGTCGCTCCTCGCAGGCTAGGGGCAGCCGTCGGGGCGTGACATGCACCGCTGCGGAAAAGTCCGCAGGGCGTGTTGGCCACGGCGGACAGGTCCTGCCACCCCGCCCCGAGGGTGGGCGGCAGGGTCTAGATTGGGGCCGCGACACCCACAACGGCGGGCTGGCAGGGGGCGGAACGGCAGATGAGCGCGGACGGCGGCGCGGGCGGCGGGCTGTACGGCGGCACGGCACCGGGCGGCGGTGATCCCCGCGCCCGGTCCACCTCCGCCCGACCCGACTCGGCGCGGCCCCCCTTCACCGGAGGCATGGCGGTGCCCCCGCCCCCGGCCGCGCCGCCCATGCCCCGCCAGGCGCCCCGGGAGGCGCTCGCCCCCCTGGTGACCTGGCTCCGCACCCCCCGGCCCGAGGCCGCCCCCGGTATCTGGCGGTACGGCCACCGGCCCCGGCCGGCCGAGGAGCCGGAGGACGTGCCCGAGCGGCAGCTCCTCGGCGGCGCGCTGCTGGCCCTGCTGTGCGCGCTGCTGATCGGCTCGCTGAGCGTCAACGAGTACCTCCCGTTCGTCGCCTGGATCTACGCGGCGCTGCCCACCTCCTGGTACGACGGGGGCGGCTCGGCCTTCCTCGTGCTGCTCCTGGCGTGGACGGTGCACCTGCTCGTCCTGCTGCCCGTCGGGTGGCTCGCGGGACGCTACGGCCGCTGGCCCCGGGTCCTGCGGCGGTACGCCTCGAAGCGGTGGCGGCGGCGTGGTGCGGTGCTCGTGAGGGCGGCCCGCGCCGTTCGTCCCCACCGCAGGGCCCTCCTCGCCCTGCTCGCCGCCGCCGTGGTGTGGGTGCTGTGTTTCAGCGACGGCGGCTGGACGTTCTGGCTCGCCCCGCTGGACTGGCTCACCCCCGACAGCTGGCGGGAGCCGGTGCAGACGACGCCCTACGTCGTCGCCTACAACGTCTACTACGTCCTCTTCACACTCCTGCTCCTCCTCCTGGCGGCGAAGGCGGGCGGCTGGCGGCGGCTGTGGCACCGTCCGGCGGCCCGGGCCGAGGCCGAGCCGTGGACGCCGATGCCCGAGCGCTCCACCGACGCCCTGCCGGACGAGTGGCCCGAGCTGCGCGCCGCCGGGCTCACCGAGCCCGCCGACCGGCTCACCGCCGACGTGCGCGGCGGCCGGGCGAGCGACCTGGACTACGTCCGCGTCGAACGCGTCTGGCGCACCGTGCGCTCCCGGCCCGACGCGCTCCCCGCCTTCGCCGACGCGGTGCGCGAGCGCGGTGCGGCGGCCTTCCTCCACCCCTCCGGCGCCCGCGACCTGTCCGTCCGCACCGCCGCCCACGACCTGCTGACGGGACAGGTGCGCATCGGCCGGGCCCTGGACGACCGCCGCAACCCCTACCGGCACCGGGACTGCGCGCTGGCCCTCAGCCCAGCGCTGCTCGGCACGTCGCTGCTGGCCGTGGGCCCGCCCGGGTCCGGCAAGACGGGCCGGATCGTGCGGCCCGCCGTCGAGGCGCTCTGCCTGCAGGCTCTCGCGGGCCAGGCCGCCGTCGTCGCCGTCGGGACGGCCCGCGCCGCCCTCGCGCCGGACGACGCGTTCGACGTCGTCGTCCGGCTCGGCGACCCCCGCTCCACCCATGACCTCGACCCGTACGGCGGCACGACCGACCCGGACGAGGCGGCGGCCCTCCTCACCGAGGCCCTGATCGGCCCGGACGCCGCCGACCGCCGTGCCGCGTCCGCCGCCCTCGCCCAGCTCCTCGGCCCCTACCAGGCCGCCCACGGGCACTTCCCGCCGCTGCGCGCCCTGCGCGACCTGCTGGACGGGGACGCCGTCGCCGTGGCCGGGCTGCGCGAGGCCCTGGACGCCGCCGGGGAGTTCGGGCAGCAGCGCGAACTCGACGCGCGCTCCCGGAACGCCGGCCGGCCCGGCGACCCGGGCGCGCTCCTCGCCGATCGGCTCGCGGTGCTGCTGCGCCCGGCGTTCGACGGCTTCTTCGGGGGCGGCACCGGCCGCGGCAGCGGTCCGCAACCGTTCTCGCTGCGCACGCTCCAGCATCCGCTGCGCGTCCGGGTGGACCTCCCCGAACGCGGCCACGCCGAGGCGTCGCGCATCCTCTCCCGGCTGATCCTCGCCCAGTTCACCGCCGGTGTGACCGCGCGCGACGACCGCTCGCTGTTCGCCTGCCTCGTGCTGGACGACGCCGAGCACACCGTCACCCCGGACGCCGTGCGGGGGCTGCGGCAGCTGCGCTCGGCCAACGCCGGGGCGGTGCTGACGCTGCGCACCCTCGACGACGTGCCCGAGGCGCTGCGCGCCGCGCTCATCGGCACCGTCGGCTGCAAGGTCGTCCTCTCCGGCGTCACCACCTGGGACGGCGAGGTCTTCGCCCGGGCCTGGGGCCAGGACTGGGTGGAGACCGAGGACGTCACCCGCAACCCCGACTTCTCCGGCGGCGGCCTGAAGCGCGCGCTCCGTGCGGTGCGGACGGCGTTCACCGGGGTGCGGGCCACGACGACCTCCGTCACCGTCCGGAAGGTGCGGCGGGAGCGCTGGTCGGCGTCGGACCTGGCCCACCACGTGCCCCCGGGCCACGCGGTGCTGTCGCTGACCTCCGTCGGCGGCGAGGCCGGGCCCCCGCTGCTGGCCCGGCTGGGCGGCGGCGCGGGACGGCCCTGAGCTGTACGCTGAGGCCAAGTCGGCGGGCATTCGCACTACCGTGCGGACAAAACCCGCCGCACCTCCCGAGCCCGATCGGTCCGCACCATGCAGCCCACCCTCGCCTCCCTCGTCCAGCACTCCGCCCTCAAGCTGACCGTGCTCGCCGGCTCCGACCGGCTGGACGCGCCGGTGCGCTGGGCGCAGGTGAGCGAGCTGACCGACCCGGTGCCCTATCTGGACGGCGGGGAGCTCCTGCTCGTCACGGCGATGAAGCTCGACGCGGAGGATCCGGCGGCGATGGCCGCCTATGTGCGACGGCTGGTGGCCGCCGGTGTCGTGGGCCTGGGGTTCGCGGCGGGCGTCAACTACGAGCACGTCCCCGCCGCGCTGGTCGACGCCGCTCGCGCCGAGGACTTCCCGCTTCTGGAGGTGCCCCGGCGGACGCCGTTCATCGCGATCACCAAGGCCGTCTCCGCCGCCATCGCGGCCGACCAGTACCGCTCGGTGACCGCCGGGTTCGAGGCCCAGCGGGAGCTGACCCGGGCGGCCCTGTCCGCCGAGGGGCCCGCCGCCCTGCTGGCCCGCCTCGCCACCCACGTCGGCGGCTGGGCCGCGCTCTTCGACGTCTCCGGCGCGCTGGTGGCGGCGGCCCCGTCCTGGGCCGCGCGCCGCGCCGGACGGCTCACCGCCGACGTCGAGCGGCTGCGCGACCGGCCCGCCCCGGCCAGCGCGGTCGTCAGCGCGGACGGGGACGACCGCGTCGAGCTGCAGTCCGTGGGCAGCTCCCGCCGCACCAGGGCCGTCCTGGCGGTCGGCACGGACGCGCCGCCCGGCACCGCCGCGCGGTACGCCGTCAACTCCGCCGTCGCCCTGCTCACCCTCACCACCGAACGCTCCCGCGCGCTCCAGGCCGCCGAACAGCGCCTGGGCGGCGCACTGGTGCGCATGCTGCGCGGCGGCGAGACCGGGCACGCCCACGACGTCGCGGGCCCGCTGTACGGCCCGCTCCTCGACGGCCCGCTGCGCGTCGTCCTCGCCGAGGACACCACGGGCGGCTCCGGCACGCCGTCCCCGCAGGCACCGGAGGCACCCGAAGCGCTGGACGCCCTGGCGGAGGTGGTCGAGTCCGGTGCCGCACGCCGGGGGGAGACCGTCCTGGCCGCCGCGGACGCCGGCCGCCTGGTCGTCCTGGCGGCGGACGGCGGGGCGGCCCTGGAAGCCTGTGCCCGGCACGCGCGGGCGGTGGGGGAGTCAGTGGTGGCCGTCGGCGTCTCCCCGCCCACCGCCGCGGCGGAGGCGGCCACGGCGTTCCGGCAGGCCGAACAGGCGCTGTCGGTGGCCCGGCGGCGTGGGGTGCCGTTCGTGGAGCACGAGGAGATGGCCGCCGGTTCGGTGCTGCCGCTGCTGGCCGACGACGCCGTCCGGGCCTTCGCCGAAGGCGCCCTGCGCCCGCTGCGCGAGCACGACGCCAGCGGGCGCGGTGACCTCGTCGCGTCGCTGCGCGCCTGGCTGTCCCGGCACGGACAGTGGGACGCCGCCGCCGCCGACCTCGGCGTCCACCGGCACACCCTGCGCTACCGCATGCGGCGCGTCGAGGAGATCCTGGGCCGCTCGCTCGACGACCCCGACGCCCGCATGGAGCTCTGGCTCGCACTGAAGGCGTCGGACACGCGCCCCGGCTGAGACAGCCCGTGGTCCGTGGGCCGTGGGCCGTGGTCCGTGGTCCGTCGTCCGCGCCCGGTGCGCTCCGGTCCCCACGCACCGAGCCCGTGCGCCCCTGACGAATCGGCGCGACACGGCTCGGCACTGCTCCGTGCCGGACAAGACACACCCCGGCGCGCTGCCCCTAACGTGGCCAGCAAGGAGCACATCCCACCCCGACCCGGAAGGCCGGTATCGCAGTGACCGACGCGACTTCCACGCACCCGTTCTGGCTCGCCGGCCGACAGGCGACCGGCGACGACACCCTTGAGGTGACCTCCCCCTGGGACGGCCGGACCGTCGGCCGGGTCAGCGTGCCCACCGACGCCCAGGTCGAGGAGGCGGTGGCGGCGGCCGAGGCCGTCGCGGCCGAGTTCTCCGCCGCCCCCGCGCACACCCGCGCGGCGGCGCTCGACCACGTGGTGAAGCGGCTCGGTGAGCGCGCCGAGGAGATCGCCGCGTTGATCAGCGCCGAGAACGGCAAGCCCGTGAAGTGGGCCCGGGGCGAGGTCGCGCGCTGCGTGTCCGTCTTCCGCTGGGCCGCCGACGAGGCGCGCCGCTTCAACAGCGGCGAGGCCCAGCGCCTGGACGCCGACGCGGGCGGCACCGGACGTCTGGCCCTCACCCGCCGCTTCCCGCACGGCCCGGTGCTCGGTATCGCGCCGTTCAACTTCCCGCTCAACCTGTGCGCGCACAAGGTCGCCCCGGCCATCGCCGTCGGCACCCCGATCATCCTCAAGCCCGCCCCGGCCACCCCGCTGTCCGCGCTGGTGCTGGGCGAGCTGCTGGCCGAGACCGACCTGCCGGCCGGCTCCTGGTCCGTCCTGCCGGTGGCCAACGAGAAGATGCCCGCCCTCGTCCAGGACCCGCGGCTGCCCATCATCTCCTTCACCGGCTCGGAGCCGGTCGGCTTCGCCATCCTCGACTCCGTGCCGCGCAAGCGCGTCACCCTGGAGCTCGGCGGCAACGGCGCCGCCGTCGTCCTCGCCGACTTCGCCTCCGACGCCGACCTGGACTTCGCCGCGCAGCGCATCGCGACCTTCTCCAACTACCAGGGCGGCCAGTCCTGCATCTCGGTGCAGCGCGTCATCGCCGACGCGGCCGTCTACGACCGGCTCGTGCCGCGCGTCGTCGCCGCCGTGGAGGCCCTCCACACGGGCGACCCCTCCGACGACGCCACCGACGTCGGCCCGCTCGTCAGCGAGGACGCCGCCCAGCGGGTCGAGACCTGGGTCCAGGAAGCCGTCGACGCCGGGGCCCGGCTGCTGACCGGTGGCAAGCGCGACGGCGCCACCTACGCCCCGACGGCCTTGGAGAACGTGCCCGCCGACACCCAGCTCGGCCGTGAGGAGGTCTTCGGCCCGGTCATGAGCTTCACCCGGGTGGAGGGCGAGGCGGAGGCGTTCGCCGCCGTCAACGACTCCAAGTACGGCCTCCAGGCGGGCGTCTTCACCCACGACGTCCAGGCGGCGTTCCGGGCCCACCGCGAGCTGGAGGTCGGCGGCGTGATCGTCGGCGACGTCCCCTCCTACCGCGCGGACCAGATGCCCTACGGCGGTGCCAAGCAGTCCGGCGTCGGGCGTGAGGGCGTCCGCTTCGCCATGGAGGACTACACCTACGAGCGCGTCCTCGTCCTCACCGGCATCGCTCTCTGACAGCGCCACCGCACCACCACGCCCGCCCCGGCGTCCGGCCCCGCAGGGGGAGCCGGACGCCGGGGCGGTGGGGCGTCACGAACCGAAGATGGCCCGCCCACGTGCGGGCGGAACGGAGGCCGGAGGTACCCGGGGCCCGAGCGGGGAAACGGGCGGGCCCCCGTCCGGGTGAACGCGAAGGGGCGGCGGGAACGACCGAGGGCCGGGTCCGCACCCCGTGGAGTGCGGACCCGGCCCTCGGGTGAGCCGATCGTCAGGCAGGGACGATGTTCTCGGCCTGCGGGCCCTTCTGGCCCTGCGTGACGTCGAACGAGACCTTCTGGCCCTCGGTCAGCTCACGGAAGCCCTGGGTGGCGATGTTCGAGTAGTGGGCGAAGACGTCGGCGCCGCCGCCGTCCTGCTGAATGAACCCGAAACCCTTTTCCGAATTGAACCACTTCACGGTGCCGGTAGCCATGTCCATCTCCTTTTCAGGGGGTGCAGATCGAAAGGCGCCGGTGCGCCTTCCGGGTCGCCGCATTGAGCCCATCCGGAGATGACCGGGAAAACAAAATGCGCCAGAGGGTCACGTCCCGTCCGGCGCACATCACGTTCATGGGTACCAAAACTGCAACTGGTTTCCACCCTAGCACGCACCCTCGCGAGCGTCCGGTGAATCGGGCGACGGTGTTCCGCACGTCGCCCGGAGGGGCCCGTACACCGTGTCCCGGCGAGCGGACACAATGGGGGGATGACGGAGATGCTCGCTGACCCGCATGTCAGCTACCCCGTGGGGGACGGTACGCAGGAAGGGCCACGGGATGTCGTCATCCTGGGGTCGACGGGGTCGATCGGCACGCAGGCGATCGACGTCGTGCTGAGCAACCCGGAGCGCTTCCGGGTGACGGGTCTCTCCGCCGCCGGGGGACGGATCGGGCTGCTGGCCGGGCAGGCGCACCGGCTCCAGGTGCGCACGGTCGCCGTCGCGCAGGCGGACAAGGCGCCGGAGCTGCGGCAGGCACTGCGGGCGGAGTACGGCCCGGGGGAGCCGATCCCCGAGGTGCTGGCGGGGCCGGACGCGGCGACGGAGCTGGCCGCCTCGCCGTGCCACACCGTGCTCAACGGCATCACCGGTTCCATCGGGCTCCGCCCGACGCTCGCCGCGCTGGAGGCGGGCCGCGTCCTGGCGCTGGCCAACAAGGAGTCGCTCATCGTCGGCGGGCCGCTGGTGAAGGCCGTCGCCGCCCCCGGACAGATCGTGCCGGTGGACTCGGAGCACTCCGCCCTCTTCCAGGCGCTGCTGGGCGGGGCCCGACGCGAGGTGCGCAAGCTGCTGGTCACGGCGTCGGGCGGGCCCTTCCGCGGCCGGACGCGCGCCGAGCTGGCGCACGTCACCCCGAAGGAGGCCCTGGCCCACCCCACGTGGGCCATGGGCCCGGTGGTCACGGTCAACTCGGCCACGCTGGTCAACAAGGGGCTGGAGGTGATCGAGGCGCACCTGCTCTACGACGTGCCCTTCGACCGCATCCAGGTGGTCGTCCATCCGCAGTCGGCCATCCACTCGATGGTGGAGTTCACCGACGGGTCGACGCTCGCGCAGTGCGGCCCGCCGGACATGCGGCTCCCGATCGCCCTGGGCCTCGGCTGGCCCCGGCGCGTCCCGGACGCCGGCCCCGTCTACGACTGGACGAAGGCCATGAGCTGGGACTTCTACCCGCTGGACGAGGAGGCCTTCCCCTCCGTGCCGATGGCCGCACACGTGGGCGGGCTCGGCGGCACGGCCCCGGCCGTGTACAACGCGGCCAACGAGGAGTGCGTGGAGGCGTTCCTCACGGGTGGGCTGCCGTTCACCGCAATCATGGATACGGTGACGGCTGTGGTCGAGGAACACGGCACACCCTCACGTGACGCGCTCACCCTGGACGCCGTCCTCGACGCGGAGACGTGGGCGCGCGCACGCGCCCGCGAACTGGCGAAGCGCGCCATGACCACGACAGCGGAGGCCCGCCCATGACGACGGCTCTCATGACGATCCTCGGGATAGTCGTCTTCGTTCTGGGCCTGCTCCTCTCCATCGCCTGGCACGAGCTGGGCCACCTGTCCACGGCGAAGATGTTCGGCATCCGCGTCCCGCAGTACATGGTGGGCTTCGGGCCGACGCTCTTCTCCCGCCGCAAGGGGGAGACGGAGTACGGGATCAAGGCGATCCCCCTCGGCGGCTACATCCGCATGATCGGGATGTTCCCGCCCGGCGACGACGGCAAGCTGCAGCAGCGCTCCACGTCCCCGTTCCGCAGCATGATCGAGGACGCCCGCTCGGCGGCCTACGAGGAGCTCCGGCCCGGCGACGAGAAGCGGCTGTTCTACACGCGCAGGCCGTGGAAGCGCGTGATCGTCATGTTCGCCGGCCCGTTCATGAACCTGATCCTCGCCGTGGCGATCTTCCTCGGGGTGCTGCTGACCTTCGGTATCAACACCACCACGACGACGGTCTCCAGCGTCTCGAAGTGCGTGGTCGCGGCCGACGAGGAGAGCGACACCTGCCCCGAGAACGCGCCGCCCACGCCGGCCAACGCCGCGGGGCTGCTCCCCGGTGACAGGATCGTCGCCTACAACGGGGTGGCGATCACCGAGTGGGACGAGCTCCAGCGGCTCATCCGCGACGGCTCCGGCCAGGTCACCATCACCGTCGAGCGCGACGGCGAGCAGCGGACGCTGACGGCCGAGCCGATCCGGAACACCGTCACGAAGATCGACGAGGACGGGCAGTACGTCCCCGGCGAGTACGTCACGGCCAACTTCCTCGGCTTCGCCCCGGCGAGCGGCGTCGTGCAGCAGACCTTCCCGCAGGCCGTCGACCGCATGGGCCAGATGATGGAGGACGGCGCCGAGGCGCTGGTCGCGGTGCCGTCGAAGATCCCGATGCTGTGGGACGCCGCCTTCAACGGCGGGGAGCGCGCCCAGGACTCCCCGGTGGGGGTCGTCGGCGCCGCCCGGGTGAGCGGCGAGATCGTCGCGCTGGACATCCCGCCCACCCAGCGGGTGGCGATCTTCCTGTTCGTCGTCGCCGCGTTCAACCTGTCGCTGTTCCTCTTCAACATGCTGCCGCTGCTGCCGCTGGACGGCGGTCACATCGCCGGCGCCCTGTGGGAGTCGGTGCGCCGGCTCTTCGCGAAGGTGCTCCGCAGGCCCGACCCGGGACCGTTCGACGTGGCGAAGCTCATGCCCTTCGCGTACGTCGTGGCGGGCGTCTTCATCTGCTTCACGCTGCTCGTGCTGATCGCCGACGTGGTCAATCCCGTACGGCTGGCGGGCTGACCCGGCCGGAAGCGGACGCCCGCCGCCCGGCGCCGTCCCCCTTCGGGCGCGGCGCCGGGCTCGATGTGCTCCGGCCCGGTGGTGTGCCGTAATCTCGGGGCTGGAGCCCGCCGATCACGGCATCGAGTACCACACCTTGGGGTTGCGCCACATGACAGCGATTGCGCTGGGAATGCCGTCCGTACCGATCAAGCTCGCCGAGCGCCGTGCCAGCCGCACCATTCAGGTCGGGTCGGTGGCGGTGGGCGGCGACGCGCCGGTGTCGGTGCAGTCGATGACGACGACGCGCACGTCCGACATCGGTGCCACGCTGCAGCAGATCGCCGAGCTGACGGCGTCCGGCTGCCAGATCGTCCGGGTCGCCTGCCCGACGCAGGACGACGCCGACGCCCTGTCCACGATCGCGCGCAAGTCGCAGATCCCGGTCATCGCCGACATCCACTTCCAGCCGAAGTACGTCTTCGCCGCGATCGACGCCGGCTGTGCGGCGGTCCGCGTCAACCCCGGCAACATCAAGCAGTTCGACGACAAGGTCAAGGAGATCGCGAAGGCGGCCTCCCAGACCGGTACCCCCATCCGCATCGGTGTCAACGCCGGTTCGCTGGACAAGCGGCTGCTGCGCAAGTACGGCAAGGCGACGCCCGAGGCCCTGGTGGAGTCGGCCCTGTGGGAGTGCTCCCTCTTCGAGGAGCACGGCTTCCACGACATCAAGATCTCCGTCAAGCACAACGACCCGGTCGTCATGGTCAACGCCTACCGGCAGCTCGCCGAGCGTTGCGACTACCCCCTCCACCTCGGGGTGACGGAGGCGGGCCCGGCGTTCCAGGGCACGATCAAGTCGGCCGTGGCATTCGGAGCGCTGCTCAGCGAGGGCATCGGCGACACGATCCGGGTGTCGCTGTCCGCGCCGCCGGTCGAGGAGATCAAGGTCGGCATCCAGATCCTGGAGTCCCTCGGGCTGCGCGAGCGCGGCCTGGAGATCGTCTCCTGCCCGTCCTGCGGCCGTGCCCAGGTGGACGTGTACAAGCTGGCCGAGGAGGTCACGGCCGGGCTCACCGGGATGGACGTCCCGCTGCGGGTCGCCGTCATGGGCTGCGTCGTGAACGGTCCCGGCGAGGCGCGCGAGGCGGACCTCGGCGTCGCCTCCGGCAACGGCAAGGGGCAGATCTTCGTCAAGGGCGAGGTCATCAAGACGGTGCCGGAGTCGAAGATCGTCGAGACGCTCATCGAGGAGGCGATGAAGATCGCCGAGCAGATGGAGCAGGACGGCGTGATGTCCGGCGAGCCGCAGGTGAGCATCGCCTGACGGTGACATGCCGCCCGCCGTGCTCGGCCGCCGCCCCTCGCCGCCCCTGGAGCGGGGGTACAGTGCGGAGAATCGCCCCCTGAGGGATCGATCTCCGACCGCTTCGGCCCCCCTCGGGCCCCGCACGGTGAGGCACCCTTCGCACGTGTTGACGACGACTTCCACCCGGCCCCTCGTGCCCGACGACCTGGACGAGGCGCTGGCCGTGCTGCACCGGGAGCCGGTCGCCAACGCCTTCGTGGCGGCCCGGGTGCAGTCCTCCGGGCTCGACCCGTGGCGGTTGGGCGGCGAGATGTGGGGCTGGTTCCACCGGGGTCGGCTGACGTCGCTGTGCTACGCGGGCGCCAACCTCGTACCCGTCTGCGCCGGGCCGGAGGCGGTGGCGGCGTTCGCCGAGCGGGCCCGCCGCCAGGGCCGCCGCTGCTCGTCCATCGTGGGCCCGGCGGAGCCGACCGCCGCCCTGTGGTCGCACCTGGAGCCGCACTGGGGCCCGGCCCGCGAGGTGCGGCCCCGGCAGCCCCTGATGCTCACCCGCACCCCGGCCGTCGACGTCACCGCCGACCCGTCCGTGCGCCGGGTGCGCAAGGACGAGCTGGAGACGCTCATGCCGGCCTGCGTGGCGATGTTCACCGAGGAGGTCGGCGTCTCCCCGCTGGCCGGGGACGGCGGACTCGTCTACCAGGCCCGGGTGGCCGAGCTCGTCGGCTCCGGCCGCGCCTTCGCCCGCTTCGAGGAGGGCGAGGTCGTCTTCAAGGCGGAGATCGGGGCCGTGACGCCGTACGCCTGCCAGGTGCAGGGCGTGTGGGTGCACCCGGACCGCCGAGGACAGGGGCTGTCCGTCGGCGGCATGGCCGCCGTGCTGCGCTTCGCCCTCGCGGAGTTCGCCCCCGTGGTGAGCCTCTACGTGAACGACTTCAACGCGCCCGCCCGGGCCGCCTACCGGCGCGTCGGCTTCCGCGAGGCCGGCTCCTTCATGTCCGTCCTCTTCTGACCCTTTCTGACCTTCTTCGGACCGCCGGGCACCCGCCCGTCAGACGAGGCGCTTGATGTCCCCGCGGACGCGGTAGAAGCCGCTGGAGGACTCGTGCACCGCGTCCACGACGTACCGGGCCCCGGGCGCGCGGAGCTGGCGGGGGAACTGGACGTTCCACTCCCGGCGGTAGCCCTGGGAGGCGACGTGCACGCGCAGCCGCCCGGCCTCCTGGACGCACTCCAGGACGATGCCGCCCGCCGGAGCCGCCACGGACTCCACCGAGGCCGTCCACGCCGCCGGTGACCGGGTGGGGACGGCCTCGGCCAGTTTCACGTCCCGGGCCACGGGAACGGACCCCTGCTGCGCGGCCGCCACCGCCGCCTCGCTCGCGTCCACACAGACCAGGGAGCCGTCGGTGGTGACGAGGAACAGCCGCTCGTCCGCGTACTGCATGGACAGCGCCGAGCCGCCCCCGGTGGCCAGCTTCCACAGCCGCGTCCCGTGTTCGTCGAAGCAGTACACCGAGGACTGCGAGTCCCCCGCGAAGACGAACCGGCCGCCCGGACTGGTGGCGCAGGAGTACACGGCGCCGTCGCACCGGTACGTCGCGCCGATCGCGCCCGTGGCCTTGTCGAGCCGGTGCACCACCTGGTGCGAGGTACCGGCGTAGACGGCGTCGTCCTCCTGCCAGCCGAACAGCACCCCGCCCTGGGTCGGGGTGTGCCACAGCTCGCCGCTCCCGCCGGGCGCGTAGGCCGTCACCCCGCGCAGGTGGCCGTGGTAGACGCCGGCGTCGTCGGCGCGGACCATCCAGGCGTGCTCACCCCGGCTGCGCCGGGCCCACTGGTGCTCGTCCTCGTGGTCGATGACGGTCAGCCCGCCGGCACGGTCGGAGACGTGGAGCACGCCCTCGTGGATGTCGAGCCAGAAGATGTTGATGTCGTCGGAGACGGCGTAGGCGGCGAAGGGGAGCTTGCCCGACAGGTCGTACACCTGGCCGTCGTCGCAGCCGGCGTAGATCCAGAAGTCGTCCGCGACGAGGCACTTCACGCCGTCGGGCAGGGCGTAGCGGGCGAGCACGTCACCGGAGTGGCTGAGGTTGTAGACGTCCCCCGCCTGGTTGCCCACCCAGCACCGGTCCTCGTCGATGTGGATGCCGAAGGCGGCCGAGCCGGTGCGGAAGCGCCACAGGACGGGGGCGACGGCGCGGGCCGTGGACGGCGCGGAGGAGACCTGCCGACGCGTCACCGCCCGTGGCGCGCGCTCCCCCTGGACGGCCGGGGCGTACCCCTTGCGCACCTTCTCGGCGATCTTGCGACGCGCCGCCGCACGGGCCTTGTCCTCGGTGGCGAAGCTGGAGCTCTGCACCTGCCCGCCCGCCCCGATACGGCCGTAGCGGACCGTCACGTCGAGCCCGTCGACGGTCACCTCGTAGAACTTGTGCGCCCCACCGCCGTCCTGCGACAGCTCCAGATACGTCTTCGTCCCCGGTGTACCCGGCATCCCGGTGCCTCCCCATGCGCCTGCCCGGCAGCGGCCCGAACCGGCCGTGCCCCGAACACCCATGACGCTAGGTGGGGCCACTGACAACGCGCGCGGCGGGCCCGCCCGGGACACCATCCCGGTACGGGCCCGCCGCGCGTCGCGCCGGCGTCAGAAACTCGGCGCGGCCGAGGGCGCCTTGAGCTGGCCGAGGAACGGGTGCCACAGGTGGGTCGGGTCCTCCTCGACCGCCTTGACGATCTCCCGCATGGCCGCGAGGGCCTTCGGCTCCTCGTCGTCGTAGACGTCGCCCTGGAGCAGCTTGAGCACGTCGAGACGGTAGCGGTCGTCCTGGACGAACGCCGTGAAGAGGATGTTCAGCCGGTAGTAGATCGAGATGAACTCGTACCAGTTCTTCACCCCGCGCCGCAGCTTCTCCTCGTACGCGGCGAAGCGCTCCTTGCCGAAGTCACCGGCCTCGGCCGCCGCGATGATGTCCTTGCAGGCGATGCGGGCGCTGTTGAGCGCGACGCTGACCCCGCTGGAGAAGATCGGGTCGACGAAGCGCGCGGCGTCGCCGATCAGGACGAACTTGTCTCCGGCGACCTGCTTCATGCCGTAGCTGTAGTCGCCCTCGGTCTTGAACGGCTTGACCCGCTCGGCGTTCTTCAGGACGTCCAGCAGCTCGGGGCGGCTGGCGACGGTGTCCCAGAAGTACTTCTCGCGGTCACCGTCGTACTCCTTGAAGCGCGCCTTCTGGCTGACGACGCCGATGGAGGTGATGGTGTCCGTGATCGGGATCTGCCACACCCAGGTGTCGGAGACCGGCAGGAAGTGGATGAAGATGTAGTCCGCCTGGTCCTTGTTGACCGCGAGCGCCTTGCGGTCCAGGTTGTCGAACCAGGTGTGGACGGCGTACTGGTTGAACACCGGGTCCGGCACCTTGAACTTCAGCTGGCTGCCCAGGTGGGTGCGGCGGCCGCTGGCGTCCACCACCATCCTGACCGCCACGTGCGCCTTGCTCCGGCCGATCTTCGCCTCGATGACCGGGTGCTCACCGTCGAAGTCGACCTTGCCGACGTGCACCCCCTGGAACACCTTCGCGCCCAGCTCCTCCGCGTGCTTGAGGAGGATCTGGTCGAACTTGGCGCGGTCGACGTGGAAGGTGTAGTCCCGGTCGACCCCGGCCTGGTCGCGCTCGCTGAAGAGCACCTCGGCGGCGCGGAAGTCGTGCTCCAGGCCGCGGAAACCGTTGTGGTCGATGGCACGGTCCTCGGCGGACGTCCAGGCGGCCCCGTACTTCTTGGGGAACCCCGCCGCCTCGACCTTGTCCATGGCGCCGATGTCCAGGAGCACCGGCGTGGTGGCCGGCACCAGCGACTCGCCGACGTGTTCGCGGGGGAAGTTGTCCGCCTCGAAGACGGCGACCTTCAGGCCGGCTTTGGCGAGGTAGGAGGCAGCCGTCGATCCCGCAGGGCCGCCGCCGATGATGCCGATGTCGAACTCTGCGTCCACGACGCACTCCGTTCTGCCGTTCTGATGAGGATCGTGCTCGGTGGTGCGGGCGCGGCCGGCGTGGGTGGGGGTCTGGCCGCCGACGTCCTGTCAGGCAGCGGGCTGCGGGGACAGCTCGTGGACCATGTCCGTGATCGTGGTCAGGTTCTGGAAGTGCTTGCCGGTGATGTGCGTCGGCGGGATGGTCACGCCCAGTTCGTTGCGGATGAAGCTGAGCAGGAGCGAGGTGTTCATGGACGTGAGGACGCCCCACTCCAGCAGCGGGGTGTCCGCCTTCAGCTCCGAGACCCCGCTGTCGCCGAGGAACTGCTCCTGGATGTACGCGCTGAGCTCGGCGTAGATCGCGTCCCGGTCGAGTGCCGCCACTTGGTGCCTCCGTACTGGCCGAGATGGTCGCCGGGCGTCCTGCCCGGCCGTGTGGCCCACCATGGACGCCCGGTCTGGAAGACCGCTCGCCTCTCACTCACGTCCCGGGCGTGGACACGGGCGCCGGGTGCGTCACATGGGGAAGGAGGTCACTGGACGGTGAGTTTTTCGTGCGTTTTAATTGATTCGGTGATGAATTGTGGGTGCCGTCCCCACGGCGTCCCCACGGCGTCCCCATAGGTCGTCCCGACAGTCGGCCCTGCAAATCGGGCAGCGGATCGGGCGGCAGATCACGCGGCAGGTCGGGCGGAGGTCGGAGCGGGCAGGCATAGAGTGAAGCGCCATCTGATGAGGTGATGGCCTGACGGGAGGTGGGTGCGGTGTCGGCTCCTCATGGGGCGGAGGGCTCCGGCGAGATCGCGGAGGATCTCGGCGGTGGCCGGAAGCGGACCGGCCGCCGGCCGGGTGTCACCCTGAGTCGGCAGGCGATCCTCCAGGCCGCGCGGAGCAGGTTCGCCGAGCACGGCTACGCGGGGGCGTCCGTGCGGGCCATCGCCAACGACGCGGGGGTGGACGCGGCGCTCATCCATCACTTCTTCCTCTCCAAGGAGGGGCTGTTCGCCGCGTCGATACACGACGCGCTCCACCCCGAGGCCGTGGTCGAGGCCGTGCTCGGCGGGAAGGGCGTACGCGGCATGGGGGAGCGGCTCGTGCGCACGTTCCTCGGGCTGTGGGAGGGGGAGACCACCGCTCGGCAGATGCGCAGCATCCTGCGCTCCGCCGCCTCCCACGAGGCCGCGGCCCGCATCCTGCGCGAGTTCATCACCCAGGAGGTCCTCGTCCCGATCGCGAAGACCACCGGCCGGACGCACCCGGACGTGCGGGCGTCCCTGGCGGCCTCGCAGCTCGTGGGCCTCGCCATGACGCGGTACATCGTCGAGATCGGGCCGCTGGCCACGCTGCCGCAGGACGACGTGGTCGCGTGCGTGGCCCCCACCCTCCAGCGCTACCTCACCGGCGCGCTGCCGGCCCCGTTCGACGGCTGAGCCGCCGCGGCCGTCCCCGGTGCGCCGTCCGGTCCCGTCAGCGCGGCCAGTGCGGCGGTCAGGGCCCGGGGAAAGCCCTCGTCGGCGACGAAGAAGTGCCCGCCCGGGCGCAGGGTCAGCTGGAAGGGGCCCGACGTCTCGCGCTCCCACGCCAGGACGCCCCGGGGGTCGGTCAGGACGTCGCGGCGCCCCGCGAAGGCGGCCAGCGGCAGGGTGAGCGCCGGCCCCGGGCGTCGGGTCCACGTCTCCACCAGTCGCAGGTCGCAGCGGAGCGCGGGCAGGTACATCGCCAGCAGTTCCGGCTGCCGCAGCAGCGCGTCGGGCAGCCCGCCGAGCCGGTGCAGCGCGTCGGTGAAGCGGTCGTCCGGCAGGCCGTGCAGCGGGCGGTGCGACAGCGGCTCGGCCGGTCCGTTGCGTCCGGCGACCAGCAGGGCGTCCGGCGGGGTGCCGGCCGCCGTCAGCCGACGGGCGACCTCGAAGCCCAGTAGGGCGCCGAAGCTGTGCCCGAACAGGGCGAACGGCCCGTCCTGGGGCCGGATGCGGGCGGCCACGTCGGCCACCAGGGCGGCCACGTCGGTGAGCAGCGGCTCACGCAGCCGCGCGCCGTGGCCGGGCAGTTCCAGGGGCGTCACCCGGACGGCGGGGCCGAGCGCGCTCGCCCAGCGCGTGTAGGGCATCGCGCTGCCGCCCGCGTGGGCGAGGCAGTACAGGACGCGCACGCGTCCGCCGCCCCCTCCGCCGTGCCCCGGTGCGCTCGGGGACTCCGGTCTCCCGGTGCTCGGTGTCGTCGCCATCGTCTCTCCTCCCTCGTCGGGCCGGACGGGCCTTCAGGGCCGTCCTCTAGTCGGGCGCGAGGTGCCTCTACGACCGTTGGCCGAGTGGTTGTGCACCATACCTGAAGTCATCGGATGCTGAATTACGGGAGTTGTGCATGTCCGAGCCGTTCACCATCCCCGCACTCCGGCCCGATGACGCCCACGCGATCGCCGTCGTCGGCGCCGGCTGCCGGTTCCCCGGCGGCGTCCGGGACCTGGACGGCCTGTGGCGCGTCCTGGCCGACGGCGTGGACGTGGTGGGTGAGGTGCCCGCCGACCGCTGGGACGACTCCTTCCACGACGACGACCCCAAGGCGCCGGGCACCACGTACTGCCGTGAGGGCGGCTTCCTCACGGACATCGACCGGTTCGACGCCGAGTACTTCGGCATCTCCCCGCGCGACGCGCGCGAGATGGACCCGCAGCAGCGCCTCCTGCTGGAGGTCACCGCCGAGGCGCTGGAGGACGCGGGCGGCCCACGGGAGCGCTGGGCCGGCACCCGGACCAGCGTCCATCTGGGCATCCTCGGCTCCGACTACCTGCTGCTGCACTCCAAGACCTCGGGCATCGGCGGCGTCGGCCCCTACTTCGCGGCGGGCAAGGAGTTCAGCTTCGCCGCCGGACGCATCGCCTACCTGTTCGGCCTGCACGGACCGGCCATGTCCGTCAACACGGCCTGCTCCTCCTCCCTCGTCGCCGTGCACCTCGCCTGCCAGGCCCTGCGCACCGGAGAGGCGGACACCGCGCTGGCGGGCGGCGTCAACGCGATCCTCACCCCCGAACTGACCGTCTTCATGGGCAAGGTGCAGGCGCTGTCACCCACCGGCCGGTGCAAGCCGTTCGACGCCCGGGCCGACGGGATCGTCCGGGGTGAGGGCTGCGGCGTCGTCGTGCTCAAGCGCTACGCCGACGCCCTGCGCGACGGCGACCGCGTCCACGGTGTCATCCGGGGCAGCGCGGTCAACCAGGACGGCTACAGCGCGGGGCTCATGGCGCCCAACGCCGTCGCGCAGCAGAACCTGCTGCGCAGCGCGCTGGACAACGCCCGCCTGACCGCCGACGCCGTCGCCTACGTGGAGGCCCACGGGACCGGCACCCCGCTCGGCGACCCGCTGGAGATCTCCGCGCTCACCGACGTGATCAGCCACGACCGGCCGGACGACCGCCGGCTTCTCGTCGGCTCGCACAAGGCCAACTTCGGCCACATGGACTCCGCCGCCGGTATCGCCGGGCTGCTCAAGACGCTCCTCGTGCTGCGGCACCGCACGGCACCGGGCCAGATCCACCACCGGACGGCCTCACCGTTCATCGACTGGGACCGCTCCGGCATCCACATCCCACGGCACCCCACTCCGCTGCCGGTGCCGGCGGAGAGCGAGGCCGTCGCCGGGGTCAGCGCCTTCGGACTGTCCGGAACCAACGCCCACGTGCTGCTGTCCGCCGCGCCCCCGCAGCCGCCGCCCCCCGCGCCGGGACGCCGGGACGCCGGGCGGACGCTGGTGCTCTCCGCCTCCACCGAGGCGGGGCTGCGCGCGCTGGCCGGGGACTACGCCGACCACGTGGAGCGCGCCGGGGACGCCGAGCTGGACGCCGTGACCGCCGCCGCGGCCGTCCGCCGCACACCGCTGCGCACCCGGCTCGCCGTCGTCGGCGCCTCGGCGCAGGACCTCACCGAGGCCCTGCGCGCCCACCGCGACGGAGAGCCCCACCCGAACGCCCTGACGGGCGGCGCCCCCGACGCACCGCTGCCCGTGGTGTACGTCTTCTCCGGCCAGGGCTCGCAGTGGTCGGGCGCCGGGCTCGACCTGTACGAGAGCGAGCCCGCCTTCCGTACCGCCCTCGACGCGTGCGCCGACCTGATCCGCGACCACGCCGGCTGGTCCCTGCTCGACGCGCTGGGCGATCCCGACCCGGCGAGGCTGCGGGCCACCGAGGTCGCCCAGCCCGCCGTCTTCGCCCTGCAGGTCGCGCTCGCCGCGCAGCTGGACGCCCTCGGGGTTCGCCCCGACGCGGTGATCGGGCACAGCATGGGCGAGGTCGCCGCCGCCCACGTCGCCGGTGCCCTCAGCCTCCCCGACGCCACCCGGCTCATCGTGGAGCGCGGGCGGGTCATGCAGCGGGCCACCGGGACCGGGCGCATGGTCAGTGTCGAACTGGGCGCGGAGGAGATCCGCGACCGCCTCGGCGACGGACACCCGGACGTGGCCGTGGCCACCGTCAACGGCCCCGCGTCCGTGGTGCTCGCCGGGCCGCCCGAGGCCGTGGAACGCGCGGTCGCCGAGCTGCGCGCCCAGGGCGCGACGACGACGCCGCTGCCGGTGACGTACGCCTTCCACAGCCCGCTCATGCTTCCCCACGCCGCCGCACTGGAGGCGGCGCTCGACGGCCTCACCGCCCGCGCCCCCACCGTGCCCTTCCGCTCCACGGTCACCCCCGGCGAGGAGGTGACGCACGACGCGGCCTACTGGGCCGCCGGTGTGCGCGAGCCCGTGCTGCTGTGGCCCGCCGTCCGGCGGGAACTGGACGAACGGGCGCCCGGCGGCGTGGCGTTCGTGGAGCTGGGTGCGCATCCCGTGCTGAGCCGCCCGATCCGATCGGCCCTCGCCGGGCGGGACGGCGGGGGACTGGTGACCAGCACTCTGGCCCGGGGCCGGGACGGCCGCCGCGAACTGGCCCTCACCCGGGCGCGGCTGCACGTGCACGGCGCCCCCGTCGACTGGTCCACCGACCACCCCGGCGGGGTGCGCCCGCACACCCTGCCGCCGCACCGCTGGGCGGACGAGCGGCACTGGCTGGACGGCGTCCCGCGCGGGCGGCAGGGCGGCGCGGCCGTCGGCGGGCAGGGGCTGCGGGCCGAGGTGCGGTTGTACGACGCCGACAACCGGCTGATCGGCGAGGTCACCGGTGTGCCCCGGCCGGTCGCCGAGCAGCGGGCGGCCGAGCCCGCCCCCGCCCCGGCGGCCCCGACCGCCCCGCACCCCACCCCGGAGAACGCCCGGCAGGCCACCCGGGCCTGGCGGGACGCGGGGAGCGAGGCGGACACCGTCGCACGGGTCGTGGCCGAGGTCCTCGGCCACGACCCGGACAAGCGGCTCCCGCGCACCCGGGGCTTCTTCGAGCTGGGCCTGGACTCCGTCACCGTCGCCGAACTCGCCCGCCGGCTGGGCGCGGAGCTGGGGTGCGAGCTGGACGCCGCCGACGTCCTGGAGCACGCCAGCATCGAGGCCCTGACCGCGTACGTCCGGCCGCTGCTGCCCGACCCGGGCCCGACGGACGACGGCACGGCCCCGGCCGCGCCCCGCCCCGCTCCGGCGGGCACCTCGGCCGGGGAGCGCCGGGGGCCCGAGCCGATCGCCGTCGTCGGGATCGGCTGCCGGCTGCCCGGCGGCGTCAGCGACCCGGACGGCTTCTGGTCGCTGCTGGAGGCGCGCCGGGACGCCAGCGGGGACGTACCGGCCGACCGCTGGGACGCCACGGCCCTGCACGCCGCCGACGGCGCTGCCGAACCCGGCACGGTGGTCACCACGCGCGGCTCCTTCCTGGACGCCGTCGACGGCTTCGACCACACCTTCTTCCGCGTCTCCCCCCGGGAGGCCCGCAGCATGGACCCGCAGCAGCGGCTCCTCATGGAGGTCACCTGGGAGGCGCTGGAGGACGCCGGCGTCCCGGCACCACGGCTGCGCGGCGGGCGCACCGGGATCTTCGTCGGCCTCAACACCACCGACTACCAGCAGCTCGTGACCCGGCGCGCGTCGGACGTGGACCTCTACTACGGCACCGGGAACTCCTTCAGCGGCGCCGCCGGCCGGCTGTCGTACTTCCTCGGTACGCGCGGTCCGAGCATGGCCGTGGACACCGCCTGCTCCTCCTCCCTCACCGCCGTGCACCTGGCCTGCCAGAGCCTGCGGGCCGGGGAGAGCGACCTCGCCGTCGCCGCCGGTGCCAACGTCATGTCCACCCCCACGGTCTTCCTCGCCATGTCCGCCGCCGGCGCGCTGGCCCCCGACGGGCGCTGCAAGACCTTCGACGACGCGGCGGACGGCTACGGACGCGGTGAGGGCGCCGGTGCGGTCATTCTCAAGCCCCTCTCCAGGGCGCTTGCCGATGGTGACCGGGTGTACGCAGTCGTGAGCGGCAGCGCGGTGAACCAGGACGGGGCCAGCGGCGGCCTCACCGTCCCGAGCGGCGAGGCGCAGCAGGAGGTCGTGCGCACGGCGCTCGAGCAGGCCGGCCTCGCGCCCGGGGACGTCGACTACGTGGAGGCCCACGGCACCGGCACCCGGCTCGGGGACGCCGTCGAGGTCCGGGCCCTGGCCGCGTCGCTCGGCGACGGCCGTCCCGCCGACCGCCCCCTGGTCATCGGCTCGGTGAAGACGAACGTGGGGCACCTGGAGGCCGCCGCCGGGATCACCGGCCTCATCAAGGTCGCGCTCGCCCTGGGACACGAGCGCATCCCCGCGCACCTGCACGTCGAGGAACCCACCCGGCAGCTCGCCTGGGACCGGCTGCCCGTACGGGTCGCCACCGACGCCGTCCCCTGGCCGCGCGGGGCACGCGCCCGCGTCGCGGGGGTCAGCGCCTTCGGCTTCACCGGCACCAACGCCCACGTCCTCCTGGCGGAGGCCCCCGCCGCCGCCCGCACGCCCGGGGACGCCGCCGAACGGCCCGCCCGGCCCCACGTGCTGACCGCCTCGGCCACCACGGGCGCCGCGCTGGCCGAGACCGCCGCGCGGCTGCGGGCCCGGCTGGCCGCCGCCGGTGACGCCGAACTCGCCGACCTGTGCTGGACGGCCGCCGCACGCCGCACCCACCACGAGCACCGGCTGGCGGTCGTCGGGCAGAGCCGGGCCGAGCTCATCCGCCGGCTCACCGCCGCCGAGCGGGGCGAGACGGGCGCGCGGGTGCGGGCGGGCATCGTCGGCGCGGACGAGGAACGCACCCTCGCCTTCGTCCACGGCACCGCCGCCCCCGACCTGCCCTGGGCCGAGCTGCTGGACCCGGCCGCCGACACCCCCCTGGCGGCGGCGCTGCTGGGCGACCGGGAGGCCGCGCGGGCCTTCACGACGACCGTCGCGGAGACCGACGCCGCCCTGCGCCGAGCGCTCGGCTTCTCACCGGTGCGGGTGTGGGAGTCCGCCGCCCCGCACCCCGCGCCGGGCACGGTGGAGGAGACCGCACTCGCCTGGGCCGGCCAACTGGCCATGACCGCCCTGTGGGTGGCGCTCGGGGTCAGCCCCGACGCCGTGGTCGGCGCCGGAGTGGGGGAGCTGACGGCGGCCTGCACCGCCGGCGAGCTCGGCCTCGACGAGGCGGCCCGGCTGCTCGTCGCCGGCGGCACCCCGCCGCCCGCCGGCCACACCGGGCGGCTGCCCCGCTACTCGGCGGCCGGCGGCTGGCCCGCGCTGGCGGCCGAACTCGTCACCGACGGCGTGCAGACCCTCCTCGACGTGGGCACCGGCAGCGCCGCCGCCCAGCTCCTGTCGGCCGCCCTGGACGGGCGGGGGGCGGACGCCGTCGTGCTGTCCACCCCGGTGCGGCGCACCCCCGGCGGCGGTCAGCGGACCACCCCGGACGCCGCCGACCTGCTGGACCTGGCGGCCGCACTGCACGTCCTCGGCTGCGCCGTCGACTTCGACCGGCTCTGCGGCGGTCCGCGCCGCGTCGTGCCGCTGCCCGGGTACGCCTGGCAGCGCCGCAGCCACTGGATCGGCCCGGCCGACGTCGCGGCGGGCGAACCGGCTGAACCGGCTGTACCGGCCGAACCGGCTGGTCCGGCTGGTCCGGCTGGTCCGGCTGAAGAATCCGCCGACCCGGCGGGCGCCCCCGCCGAACGGACCGGTGCGGCGGCCGCGCTCGTCGCCGAGGTCGCGGCGCTGCCCGCCGACGCCCGGACGGAACGACTGCTGGACGCGGTGCTGGAGTGGGCCGGGGACGTCCTGGGCGGCGCCGACGACGTCGCGCCCGAGCAGGGCTTCTTCGACCTGGGCATGGACTCCGTGCTCTCCCAGGAACTCAAGCGCCGCGCCGAGCGGGAGCTGGGCTTCGAGCTGCCCGGGACCGTCATGTTCGAGTGCCCCAACGCCCTGTCGTTCGCCCGGTTCCTCGACGCGGAGCTCGACGCCCGTCCCGCCCCCGAGCGTGAGGGTGCCGCCGACGCCGCGTCCGGCGGGGCGCCGCCCGGCGCCGAGGGGCCCGCACCGCACGCCGCGCCCCCATCCGACGAACTGGACGACCTGAGCGACGACGCCCTGATGGCCCGGGCGGTCCACCTGCTCGCCAGCTCCGAAACCCTGCTCACCGAGGGAGACTGATGATGACGACGCAGGCCGGCAACCCCACCCAGGAGGACTACCGGGCCCGTCTTGTCGACGCCCTGCGCACCATCGAGCGGCTCCAGGGCCGGCTCAGGGAGAGCGAGCGGCCCCCGACCGACGAGCCGATCGCGGTGATCGGCCTCGGCTGCCGGCTGCCCGGCGGCGCCGACACCCCCGAACGGTTCTGGCAACTGCTCCGGGCCGGGACGGACGCCACCCGCGAGTTCCCGGCGGAGCGGGGCGACGCGCAGGCGCTGTACGACCCCGACCCGGACACTCCGGGGCACGCCTACGTCATCCGGGGCGGCTTCCTCGACGGACCGGTGGACCGCTTCGAGCCCGAGGCGTTCGGCATCACGCCCCGCGAGGCCCGGGGCATGGACCCGCAGCAGCGCATGCTGCTGGAGGTCGCCTGGCAGGCGCTGGAGCGCGCCGGCTACGCCCCCGACTCCCTCGGCGGCTCGGCCACCGGCGTCTACGCGGGCATCAGCACGACGGACTACGCGCGCATGCGGCAGTCCGAGGGCGACATCAACGACGTCGACGCCTACCAGCTCGTCGGCGAGCCGAGCTTCGCCGCCGGCCGCATCTCCTACACCCTCGGACTCCAGGGGCCGTGCAAGGTCATCGACACCACGTGCTCCTCCTCCCTCGTCGCCGTGCACGAGGCGAGCCAGGCCCTCCGGCTGGGCGAGTGCGACCTGGCGCTCGCCGGCGGCGTCAACCTGATGCTCTCGCCGTACGGCTTCGTGATGATGAGCAAGTTCCGCGGGCTGTCGCCGGACGGCCGCTGCGCCACCTTCGACGCGAGCGCCAACGGCTACGCGCGCGGTGAGGGCGCGGTCATGGTGGTGCTGAAGCGCTACTCCGACGCCGTGCGCGACGGCGACCCCGTAGCCGCCGTCATCCGGGGCTCCGCCGTCAACCACGACGGACGCAGCAGCGGCCTGACCGTGCCCAACCCGGCCGCCCAGCAGCAGGTCATCCAGGCGGCGCTGCGGCAGGCGGGCCTCGCGCCCGGGGACGTCGACTACGTCGAGGCGCACGGGACCGGGACGGCCCTCGGCGACCCCATCGAACTGCGCGCGCTGCAGGCCGTCATCGGCCGACACCGGCCGCCGGGCGCGCCGCTCCTCGTCGGCTCGGTGAAGACCAACATCGGCCACCTGGAGTCGGCGGCGGGCGCGGCCGGGCTGCTGAAGCTCGTCCTCGCGGTGCAGCACGCCGAGTTGCCGCCGCACCTGCACTTCACCGAGCCCAACCCGGAGGCCGGCTGGGACCGGCTGCACATCGAGGTGACGGCGGACGGGCGGGCGTGGCCGGTCGCCGACGGAGCCGGGCGTCCGCGCATCGGCGCGGTGAGCAGTTTCGGCGCCAGCGGCACCAACGCGCACGCCGTCATCAGCTCCCCGCCCGACCCCCGCCCCACACCCGCCGACGATCCCGACCCCGAACACCGTGAGAGCCCCGAGGTGCTGGTGCTGTCCGCGCACAGCGCCGAGGCGCTGACCGAGGCGGCCGGGGAGTGGTCCCGCCACCTGCGGCGCACGCCCGGCCTGCGCGCGGCGGACGTCTGCTGGACGACGCAGGTGGCCCGCTCCCGGCAGGCCCGCGGCATCACCGTCGCCGCCGAGGGCCTCGACGCGCTCGCCGACGCCCTGGACGCCCACGGGCGCGGCGAGCGGGACCACCGCGTGACCGCCACCACGCTGCCGGTGCACAAGTACCGCAAGGCGGGCTGGCTGTTCACCGGGCAGGGCGCCCAGTACGCGGGCATGGCACGGGAGCTGGCCGACGAGCCGGCCTTCCGGGAGCCCTTCGACGCCTGCGTCGCGCTGTTCGACGCGCAGGGCGTCGGCGACGGGCGCTCCCTGCGCACGGTGGTCTGGCCGGACGCCGGGAGCGGGACCGGCGAGGACGGCGGGGCGGACGTCATCGACGACACCCGCTGGACGCAGCCCGCCCTCTTCGCCGTCGAGTACGCGCTCGCGCGCATGTGGCAGACGTGGGGACTGCGCCCGGCCGGGCTCCTCGGGCACAGCGTCGGGGAGATCGCCGCCGCCTGCGTCGCGGGGGTGTTCTCGCTGCCGGACGCCGTGCGGCTGGTCACCGCCCGGTCCGCGCTGATGGCCGACCTCCCCGCCGGGGGCGCCATGGCCGCCGTGTTCTGCGACGAGGCCACCGCGCGTGCCGCCGTCGCCGGGTACCCCGACACGCTCTCCGTCGCCGCCGTCAACGGCCCGGCCGCCGTCACCCTCTCCGGTGCCGAGGACGACCTGGCCACCGTCCGCCGGTCCCTGGCCGACCAGGGGGTGCGCAGCAAACCGCTGAAGGTCTCCCACGCCTTCCACTCCCCGCTGCTGGCCCCGATGCTGGACGCCTTCCGCGAGGTCGCCGAGTCCGTGACCTACCAGCCGCCCGCGCTGCCGCTGTACTCGAACGTCACCGGCGCCCTGTGGACCGCCGAGGAACTGGGCGCCGACTACTGGGTCCGGCACGCGGCGGGCGCCGTGCGGTTCCACGACGGCATCGGCGCGCTGTACGCCACCGGGGTACGCACCTTCCTGGAGGTCGGCCCGGCCCCCGTCCTCAGCGGCCTCGGCCGGGCCGCGCTGGAGGACGCGGAGTGCGCCTGGGTGCCCTCCCTCACCCGGCCCGGCAAGGGATCGGGGGACCGGCTCACCGTGCGACGGGCCCTCGGCGTGCTGCACCAGCGCGGCGCGGCGGTGAACTGGCGGGAGGTGCACGCCGGCCGGAGCCCGCGCCGCGTCCCGCTGCCGCCCACCGTGTGGCGCGGACAGCCCTACTGGTTCCCGCAGCCCGGCGTCGAGACCGCCGGGCAGGCGGGCACCCGCGAGCGCACGGCCGCCGCGCCGGCGCCCCGGACGGGCACCGAGGTGCCCGGCGTCGGGGTGCGCATGCCCGGCGCCGCGCCGACCTACGAGATCGCGCTGGACGACCCGCGCTGGGAGAAGTACATCCGCACCGGCGAGGACGGCGACCGCTACCTGCCGCTCGGCGTGCTCGCCGGCGTCACCAGGACCGCCGCGAGCGACGCCGTCGGCGGCCGCTGGTCGTGCCTGGAGAGCCTGGAGATCCACGAGCGCGTCCCGATGGACGGCGACGGCCGGGTGCTGCACGTCATCTTCGCGCCCAGCGCCGAGGACGGCCACGTGGCCTTCGCCTGGCACAGCATCTCGCCGACCGAGGAGGCGGCGGCCGCGCCGTGGCGCCGTCACGCCCGCGGCCTGCTGCGCCGCCGCCCGGCCGGACGCCGGCACAGCCCCGAGCCGATGGCCTGGCTCCAGGCCGAACGGTACGGCGAACCGGTCCGCTACGAGACGGCGTCGATGTCCGCCGCCCTGGTCGGCGCGGTGACCGGCGCCCACCGGGGCGACGCCCCCGGCGTGCTGGTGGCCCTCGGCCCGCAGCAGCGCGAGGAGCGGGACCACCCGCTCGTCGAGGTCCTGGACGCCTCCGTGGCCGCGCTCTCGTGGGACGTCGCCCCCGAGCGTCCCGGCCACGCCCCAGGCTACGGGGTCAAGATCACCGACGCCTGGTGCAGCGCCCCCGAGGCGGTCCGCTACGTGCGGGCCACGGCCCACCGTCGCGCCGGGACGCCGGAGCACGCGGGCACCGTCGCCGGGGAGGTGGAGTTCTTCGCCGAGGACGGATCGGTCATCGGCGGCATCCGGGAACTGCACGTCATGGACCCGGCCGCGGCCGCCCCGCGCCCCGCGCCCTGGCGCCGCCCCGAGGACCTGCTGCTGACGGTGTGCTGGGACCGGGCCGCACCGCCGCCGCCCCCGCAGGACCTCTCCGGCGAGTCCGTGCTGCTCCTCCCGGACGGCTCCGGCCTCGCTCCCGTCCTGGCGTCCGCACTCCGCGCCCGGGGGGCCGCGTGCCGCGTCGCCGACGCGGACGCGGTGCGACCCGACCGCGCGGCCCTCGGCGCCCTGCTGGACGGCTGGCGCGAGGACCTGACGCCGGGCACGCCCGGCCGCGTCGTACTGCTCAGCGGGGTCGACGCGCCGGACGTCACCGTGGCGGACCCGGCGGCCCTCACGGCCTACCGGGACCGGACGGAACTCACGGCCGTCGCCCTGGTGCAGGAGCTGCTCGAGCGCCCCCACCACGCCCGCACGACGCTCGCCCTCGTCACGCGCGGAAGCGTGCCGGCCGGTGCCGGGGCGGCCGCCGGGGAGGGGCCCCCGCCCGCCGTCACCAACCCCTTCGCGCACACGCTGTGGGGCCTCGGCCGCGTCATCGCGCTGGAACACCCCGACCACTGGGGCGGTGCCGTCGACCTCGCTCCCGAGCCCCCGCCGGACGAGCCGACGTCGGACGAGGCCGACGCCCTCGTCGCCGCGCTGTGGGACGCGACCGCCGAGGACCAGCAGGCGCTCCGCGCCGACGGGCGCTACCTGGCCCGCGTGCGCCGGGGCGGTGCGACCCCGCAGGAGCTGCGCCGCACGCCCGTCGTCCGGCCAGACGCCGGCTACCTGATCACCGGGGCCTTCGGCGGCATCGGCCGGACGGTCGCCCGCTGGCTCGCCGACCAGGGCGCCGGTCGGCTGGTGCTGCTCGGGCGCACCCCGCTGCCGCCCCGCGCGGACTGGGACCGGCCGGGGCTGAGCGCCGCGGTGCGCGAGCGCGTCGCCGTCGTGCGCTCCCTGGAGGCCACCGGCGTCCAGGTGGAGGTGGTGGCCGCCGACGTCGGCGACCCGGACCAGGTCCGCGACGTCGTGGACCGGCTCGCGCGCGGTGCCACCCCGCTGGCCGGCGTCGTCCACGCCGCCGGTGTGTCCGAACCGCAGTTCCTGCGCGACGTCCCGGTGAGCGACCCACGGGCCTACGACGCCGTCTGGCGGCCGAAGGTCGTCGGCGGCTGGCTCCTGCACCACTTCACCGAACACCTGGAGCTGGACTTCTTCCTGGGCTTCTCCTCCATCGCCGCCACCTGGGGCTCGCAGCACCTGACGAGCTACTCGGCCGCCAACGCCTTCCTGGACGGCCTCGCGGAGTACCGCCGGGCCCGGGGGGCCGCAGCGCTGACGGTGAGCTGGGGCCCGTGGGAGCTGCCGTCCGCGCTCTTCGGCGAGGACGTCCTGGAGTTCCTCACCTCCACGGGCCTGCGGACGCTGTCGTCACCGCAGTGTCTGCGGCTGCTGGGCATGCTGCTGGCCGGGGACGCCCCGCAGGCCGTGGTGTGCGCGGCCGACTGGTCGGTGTACAAGCCGGTCATGGAGGCCCGCGTCGAACGCCCGATGCTGCGGGAGCTGGAGACCGCCGAGGCGTTCGACGGCGAGGAGTCCCCGCTGCTGGCCGAACTCGCCGCGGCCGGTCCGCAGGAACTGCGGGCGCGGCTCGTCGGGCTGCTGCGCGAGGTGCTCGGCGAGATCGTCGGCGTCGACCCCGACCGCGTCGACCCCGCCGCCGACGTCATGGCCCACGGGCTGGACTCGCTGATGGTCATGGACGTCGTCAAGCGCTGCAAGCAGGAACTGCGGGTCAGCCTGCGGCCGAACCAGCTCTTCGAGCGCTCCACCCTGGAGGACTGGGCCGAGCTGCTCGCCGGTGAGCTCGGCACCTCGGGCGACGCCGGGGCGGGCCCGGACGCGTCCGGCATGAGCGACCCCGGCCGGATCGCCGAGGACGTGACCCTCGACCCGGACATCCGCCCCGCAGGCCCGCTGCGCCAGGGCTACACCGACCCCGACCAGGTCCTGCTCACCGGCGCCACCGGATTCGTCGGCGCCTACCTGCTGGACGAACTGCTGGCCACCACCCGGGCGACCGTGCACTGCCTGGTGCGCTGCGCCGACGAGGCCGAGGGGCTGGCCCGCATCCGACGCAACGTCGAGCAGTACCTCCCCTGGCGCCGGGACGCCGACGTCCGCATCGCCGTCGTCCCCGGCGACCTCGGCAAACCGCTGCTCGGCCTGGACCGGGAGCGCTTCGAGGCGCTCGGCGAACAGCTCGACGCGATCTACCACAACGGGGCCTGGGTCAACTTCTCCTACACCTACGAGCAGTTGCGGGCCGCGAACCTGACCGGCTGCGCGGAGATCCTGCGGCTGGCCTGCCACGGCCCGCTCTCACCTGTCACCCACGTGTCGACGTACGGGATCTGGGGCCTGCCCGCCGACGGACGGACGGTGATCGGCGAGGACGACGACATCCTCGGCGCGGGCAAGCTCGTCACGGGCTACGTGCAGACCAAGTGGGCGGCCGAGCGGATGATGGAGCTGGCCAGGGAGCGCGGCATCCCCGTCGACGTCCACCGGCCGGGCCGGGTGCTGGGGGACTCGCGCACCGGCGCCTGCCTGACCACCCACTTCACCACCCGCGTCATCAAGGGCTGCCTCCAGCTGGGCCGGGCACCCGCCCTGGACCTGGAGGTGGAGATGACGCCGGTGGACTACGTCGCCGGCGCCCTGGTGCGGATCTCCCGCGAGCCGCACGACTTCGGCCGCACCTACCACCTGGTGAACCGGGCCAAACTCCCCTTCACCGGCCTGCTGGAGGCGATGGCCGGCTTCGGCTGGACGTTCGACACCGTCCCGGTCGAGGACTGGTGGAAGGCCCTCCAGGACTCCTACGCCGTCCGGGAGAACGAACTGCACCCGGTGATGGGCGTCGTCGAGGAGTTCGTCGTCGGCGGCGAGGAGGCCATCGACTACCGCACGGACAACGTCGAGCGCGCCCTGCGCGAGACCGGCCCCCACTGCCCCGCCCTGGACGCCGCGCTGCTGCGCACCTACTTCGCGTGGATGGTCGACAGCGGCTACCTGCCGTCTCCCACCACGCCCTGAGCCCGCCTCCAGCGGGAGCGAGCACCATCCGTGTCACCGGCACCCGGCACGGCCGCACCGACGCACCGAGGACATCGAGGAGACCCGCCCATGGCCCCCAGTCGACGCAAGACCACCGAACCCCGACCGGCGAGCTCCGGAGACCGACCGCAGTACGACGTGGCCATTCTCGGCTCGGGCCTGGCCGGGTCCACCCTGGCCGCCTGCCTGGCCAAGAACGGTGCGAAGGTGCTGATCCTGGACGCCGGGTCGCACCCGCGCTTCGCGATCGGCGAGTCCACGATCCCCTACACCTCGATGATGATGCGGCTGGTCAGCGAGCGGTACGGGGTGCCGGAGATCAAGTGGCTGACCACTTTCGAAGCCACCCAGGCCAAGATCTCCACCAACTGCGGGGTCAAGCGGAACTTTGGCTTCCTCTACCACCGGGAGAACGCCAAGCAGAACCCGCTGGAGACCAGCGAGTTCCCCATCCCCAAGATCACCCACACCGAGAACCACTTCTTCCGGCAGGACACCGACGCCTGGATGCTGGGCGTGGCCGTCAAGTACGGCGCCCACGTCCGACAGCAGACCAAGGTCGACGACGTCGAGATCGACGAGGAGGGCGTCACCGTCCTCGCGGAGAACGGCGACCCGGTGCGGGTGAGGTTCGTCGTGGACGCCAGCGGGCACCGCTCGCCGATCGCCCGGAAGTTCGACCTGCGGGAGGACCCGAGCCGGCTGCGGCACCACTCGCGGTCGCTGTTCACCCACATGGTCGGCGTGAAGCCCTACGAGGGCACGGTGCCCAAGGGCGTCCACAACAACCCCAGCCCGTGGAGTGAGGGCACGCTGCACCACCTCTTCGACGGTGGCTGGATGTGGGTCATCCCCTTCGACAACCACCCCCGGGCCACCAACCCGCTGTGCAGCGTCGGGCTCAACCTCGACCCGCGCAAGCACCCCAAGCCGGACTGCTCCCCCGAGGAGGAGTTCCGCCGCTTCATCGCCAAGTACCCTGACATCGAGCCGCAGTTCAAGGACGCCCGCGCCGTGCGCGACTGGGTGAGCACCGGCCGACTCCAGTACTCGTCCAAGCAGACCGTCGGCTACCGCTGGTGCCTCACCTCGCACGCCGCCGGGTTCGTGGACGCGCTGTTCTCCCGGGGCCTGTCCAACACGATGGAGATCATCCACGCCCTCGGCTGGCGGCTGCTGGACGCCATCAAGGACGACGACTTCTCCCCCGAGCGCTTCGAGTACGTCCAGGAGCTGGAGCAGGGCCTGCTGGACTTCAACGACGACCTCGTCGCCAACGCGTACACCTCGTTCAGTGACTGGCACCTGTGGAACGCCTGGTTCCGGATCTGGTCCCTGGGGCAGATCCTCGCCACCTTCGAGATCAACCGCGCCTACGCCCGCTTCCTGGACAGCCACGACCCCGCGGTCCTCGCCCGGCTGGAACGGCAGGCACCCGACGGCGCCATCCCCGACTACGCGCCCGCCCGCGAGCTGCTCAAGCGGGTCAGCGAGCTGACGCAGTCCGTGCACGCCGGTGACCTCCCCGCGCGTGCCGCCGCCCACGAGATGATGGAGATGCTGCGCGCGGCCGACTTCGTCCCGCCCGCCTTCGGTCTCGCCGACCCGGACAACCACTGGACCGACGCCTCCACGATGAAGATCATCGACACCCTCAAGTGGGCGAAGCGGAACGCGCCGGTGGAGATCGGCGAACTCGTCCACGAAGGACTCACGCTCTTCATCCGCAAGCGGTTCGACCGCGAGGAGTTCGACCTCGCCGAGGAGCTCAAGCACATCGTCGCGCGCTGGCCGGTCATCGGTAAGCCGCTGCGGGTGCCCCTGCCCAAGTGACCCGGCGCCCCCACCGGACCACTCCCGCGCCCCGCGCGGACACGGCACCCGCCACCACCGACCGACCGGACGGCTCCAAGGAGACCACCGTGCACGAGCAGCCGAACCCCGACCCCAAGAAGCCCTTCGACGTCGCCATCCTCGGCTCCGGTATCGCCGGCTCCATGCTGGGGGCGATCCTCGCCCGCAACGGCGCCAAGGTGCTGCTCATCGATGCGGCCTCGCACCCGAAGTTCGCCATCGGCGAGTCCACCATCCCCTACACCCTCGTCGCCCTGCGCACGATCTCCGAGCGCTACGACGTGCCCGAGATCAAGACGCTGGCCACCTTCACCAACAGCACCAAGGTCCTCGGCCCCAAGTTCGGCGTGAAGAAGCACTTCGGCTTCCTCCTCCACCACGAGGGCCGGCCCCAGGACCCGCGCGAGGTGAACCAGTTCGACACCCCTGGCCTGCTGCACGAGGCCAGCCACCTCTACCGCCAGGACATCGACGCGTACATGTACCACACGGCCGTCAAGTACGGCTGTGTGCCGCGCGTCAACTTCCGCGTGGAAGACGTCGACTTCGACGACAGCGGCGTCACCCTCAGCTCCGCGGCCGGGGAGCAGTACCGGGCCCGCTACGTCGTCGACGCCAGCGGCTACCGCTCGCCCCTGGCGGAGAAGTTCCGGCTGCGCGAGGAGACCTGCCGCTTCAAGCACCACTCGCGGTCGATCTGGAACCACATGATCGACGTCCCGCCCACCGACACGCTGTTCCACCACTCCCCGGAGAACACCCCGCCGGTGCCCTGGTACGAGGGCACCGTCCACCACATGTTCCAGCGCGGCTGGTTCTGGGTCATCGGCTTCGACAACCACCCGTGGTCGAGGAACCCGCTGTGCAGCGTCGGGCTCACGCTCGACCCGCGCTCGTACCCCAGGTCCGAGACCATGACGCCGGAGGAGGAGTTCCACCACTACGCGCAGCGCTTCCCGGACGTCGCCCGGCAGTTCGAGGGCGCCAAGCCGATGCGCGAGTGGGTCTCCACCGGACGGCTGCAGTACTCCTCCACGCGCTGCTCGGGCGACCGGTGGTTCCTCCTCTCGCACGCGGCCGGGTTCATCGACCCCCTCTTCTCCCGCGGCCTGTCCAACACCGCCGAGGCCATCAACACGCTGTCCTGGCGCCTGCTGGAGGCCGTCAAGGACGACGACTTCTCCCAGGAGCGTTTCGACTACGTCGACCGCCTCCAGCAGGGGCTGTTCGACTACAACGACAGCCTCGTCAACGCCGCGTACATCTCGTGGGACGACTACGACCTGTGGACCGCCGTCTTCCGGGTCTGGGCCTGGGGTGCCAACGCCGGCACCTTCCACCTCCAGTCGGCGCTCACCAAGTACCTCAAGGACGGCCGCGACGAGCACTTCAAGCACGCCGAGGACGTCCCCCACCTGGGCCTGTACTGGCCCAACCACGAGGGCTACAAGAGCCTCTACGACGAGATGGTCGAGCAGTGCGACGCCTTCGAGTCGGGCAAGAGCACGGCTCGAGAGGCAGCCGACACCATTTACGACCACATCGCCCGGGCACCGTACGTGCCCAAGCACTTCGGGTTCGCCGAACGCGACCAGCGCTTCCTGCACCCCACACCGAAGGTCCTGCGGAAGACCATCGGCTGGGCGCGCAAGGAGGGCGACCCGGCGGTGCGGCGACTGATGTTCGGTACCGGCATCGAGGCACTGAAGGCGAAGGCGAAGGGCCGCCGCATCTTCTAGACACCCCGTCCCGGAACAACGTCTCGGCACAACGTCTCCGGCGCGTCCCTTCGGGCGCGCCACCGGCCGGGCCACCGGGCCCGGCGGGGCCGTCCGGCGTGACCCGGCCCGAGCAGGCGGAGGGCGCCGCGTTCCCGACCCGGGAGCGCGGCGCCGCCCCGGCAACGCGAAAGGAATGGAAGATGAGTGTCTCCACCGGGCCCGGGCCCGTGCGGCCCCCGACCCCCGACACCGCGCCGGCGGCCGACGACGCGCAGGGCCAGGCACCGCCGGTCCCCGGCCGCTGGCTGATCCTCGTGATCGTGCTGTCGGCGGTGTTCATGCAGCTGCTGGACACCACCATCACGATCGTGGCGATCCCCTCGATCCAGGCGGACCTCGGGGCCTCGTTCGCCGACGTCCAGCTCGTCGTCGCCGTGTACGCCCTGGCCTTCGCCTGCATGCTGATCACCGGCGGCCGGCTGGGCGACATCTACGGCCGCAAGCGGATGTTCCTCATCGGCATGCTGGGCTTCACCTGCGCCTCCGTGATGTGCGGGGCGGCCACCAGCGCCGACTTCCTGGTCCTCTCCCGGGTCCTCCAGGGGCTCTTCTCCGGGCTGATGTTCCCCCAGGTCCTGTCGATCATCCAGGTCACCTTCTTCGGCAAGGAGAAGCCCAAGGCGCTGGCCTTCTACGGCGCCTCCATCGGCCTGGCCACCGTCCTCGGACCCGTCCTGGGCGGCTGGCTCATCGAGCTGGACATCGCCGGGAGCGACTGGCGGTCCATCTTCTACGTCAACGTGCCCATCGGCCTGCTCGCCCTCGGGCTGGGCGCCGCGCGGCTGCGGGAGTCCTCCGCCGAGACCCGGACGCGGCTGGACGTCACCGGTGCGCTGATCGTCACCGCGGGGCTCTTCCTGCTCATCCTGCCCCTGGTCGTGGGCCGTGAGCACGACTGGCCGGGCTGGAGCCTGGCGATGCTGGCGGCCAGCCCGTTCGTCCTGGCCTGGTTCGCGTTCGTGGAGAAGCGCAGGACGGCGGACCCCGACGCGTCGCCGCTGGTGCCCGTCACGCTCTTCAAGGAGCGGTCCTTCACCGTCGGCCTGCTGATCAGCCTGGTCTTCTTCACCGGCATCCCGTCCTTCTTCATGACGCTGTTCATCACCCTGCAGATCGGCTTCGCCTACAGCGCCGTCTCCGCCGGTGCGGTGACGCTCGCCTTCGCCCTGCTCATCGCCGTCGGCTCGGCGCGCTCGAACGTCGTCGTGCGCAAGCTCGGCACCTGGACGCTGGCCCTCGGCACCGCGCTCCTCGTGACCGGCATGGGCGGCGTCATCCTGACGCTCAACTGGGCGGGTACCGACCTGCGCGGCTGGTACCTCGTCCCGGCGCTCATGGTCGGCGGCGCCGGCACCGGTCTGGTCGTCGCGCCGATCACCGGCATCATCCTGGAGGGCATCAGGTCCGGTGACGCGGGCTCCGCCTCCGGCGTCATCGCCACGACGCAGCAGGTCGGCATCGCCATCGGCATCGCGGTCATCGGCATCCTCTTCGCCAACCTCATCGCCGGCAACGCCGGGGAATCCCTGGCCAAGGTGGAGCCGCAGCTGCGGCAGGACCTCGTCGCGGCCGGACTGCCACCGGACCGCTCGGAACAGGTCGTCGCCGGTTTCCAGACCTGCTTCGAGGACCGCACCAACCAGAAGGACCTCACGGCCGTCCCGGCGAGCTGCGAGCGGATCGAGCGGCAGGCCGAACAGCTGCCGCTGCCGCCCGAGGTCACGGAACAGGTGCGCACCGCGGTCCTCGTGGAGGCCGCGCCCGAGGCCCGCAAGGAGAACTTCAGCCAGAGCTTCCAGGGCGCCCTGGGCTGGCAGTTGGGGGTCTTCACCCTCTGCTTCCTGCTGGTCCTCGCCCTGCCGAAGGTCAAGCCCGCGCAGATCACGCCCGGCGGCGCCTGACCCGCCGCGTCACCCGCAGCCCCTGCCCCGGTCACCGCCGACCGGGGCAGGGGCGTGTTCCAGCCACCGTCAAGGCCGCCCCGAGCCGCGCCGCCTAGCGTTTCCACGGGCCCGCCCCGCGGCTCACGCGGCGCCCGCGGCGGGGCGGCGGCCGGGCCCGTGACCGCCGCACCCGCATGCCGGAAGGACACAGGCGATGACCCCTGCACCCCCGACCGACGCCGTCCGGGCCGCCGATCCCGCCGAACGGTACGACGTCGCCGTGCTCGGCGGGACGCTCGCCGCCGGCCTGCTGGGAGCCGTGCTGGCCCGGCAGGGCGTGCGCGTGCTGCTCGTCGGCGCGGCGGACGACCGCTCCGCCCCCTCCGGTGAGACCACCGTGCCCTACACGGCCGAGGTGTTCCTGCTGCTCGCCAAGCGCTTCGACGTCCCCGAGATCGCCGCGTTCGGTCTCTTCCCCGACCTGCCGGCGGAGGTGCGGCGGACCAGCGGGGTCAAGAAGAGCCTGGGCTTCCTCCACCACCACGCCGGGCGCCGCCACGACCCGGCGGAGAGCGTCCAGTTCAACGTGCCCGGCGAGCACGCCGAGTGGCACCTGTACCGCCCGGAGGTGGACGCCTACGCGCTGCGGATCGCCGCCCGGCACGGCGCTGCCCTCGTCCCGCGCGGCGTCACCGTCACCGACGCCGAGGCCGGACCCGACGGGGGAGAGGTCCGCGCCTCCGACGGCCGGACGTACCGTGCCCGCTACCTCGTGGACTGCTCCGGGGACGCCTCGCCGCTGGTGCGCCGGGCCGGCGGCGACGACGCCGTGCCCCGGCTCACCCACCGCTCGGTGAGCTACGCGGCGCACCTGCGGGGCGTGACGCCCTTCGAGGACGTCGTCCCGCTGCACCGGCACCCGAAGGCCACCGCCTGGTCCGAGGGCACCGTCCACCACCTCTTCGACGGCGGCTGGCTCCAGCTGGTGCACTTCGGCAATCACCGGTCCGGGGAGAACCCGCTCACGTCCGTCACGCTCAGCGTCGCCCCCGAGGTCGCCGCCGAACTGCCCGACGACCCGGAGAAGGCCTTCCGCACCGTCGTCGAGCGTTACCCCGACCTCGCGCGCCAGTTCGACACCGCGTCCCCGGTGCGGCCGTGGACGGCCCACGTGCCGACGCAGCGCACCGCCGCCCGCACGCACGGGGAGCGCTGGTTCGCGCTCGAGCGCTCCGCCGCGCGCACCGACCTGTTTCTCTCCCGCGACGTGACGACGGCGGCCGAGCTGGTCCACGCGCTGGCCGGCCCGCTGATCACGGCCGTGCGCCGGGACGACTTCGCTCCCGAGCCGTTCGCCCGGGTGGCCCGCTTCCAGGAGGAGCTCGGGGCGTGGAACGACCGGCTGCTGGCCGCCGCCCGCACCGCCTGCCGCGACTTCCGACTCTGGAACGCCTTCTCCCGCGTGTGGCTGCTGTGGCAGATCCTCGCCGACCTGTCGCTCAAGCGCGCCCGCCTCGACTGCGAGCAGTCCGGGAGCTGGGCGCCGGTCGAACGCTTCGAGCTGGGCGGTATCTGGTTCCACGCCCCCGAGGGCCTGCGCGAACTGGTCGGCCGCAGCCTGGAGACGATCGCCCAGGTGCGCGACGGCCGCCGGGACGCCGCCACCGCCGCCTCGGCGATCTTCGCGGACCTGCGCCGGGCCCCCTTCGTGCCGCCGCTGTACGCCTTCGGCGACCCCGGGGCCCGCGTCTACCACTTCACGTTCCCCAAGCGGCTGCGCATGCTGCTGTGGGTCAAGACGAAGGCGCCCGCGGACTTCCGCCGGCTGCTCACCCGCGACAACGTCACCTCCGTCACCTCCGCCACGAGCCGCTGAACCGCACCGACCGCGCACGGAAGGGGAGGGCCATGTCCGTCCAGCTGACCCACGGCACGACGACCGTGCTCCACCACGAGGCCGGAGGCCTGTTGCTGCGCGCCGGGCTCGTCCCGTACGCCGGTGCGACGGCCGTCACGTTCCAGCTCGGCTACCTCGGCCACGGCCGGATCGTCGTGGACGTCGTGGTGGGTGAGCGGCCCGGGGAGCAGGTCACTCTGGACGGCCGCCCGCCGGGCGAGGGGCCCGGCGCGGCCGGCACCACCGAGTGGACCTCCCTCGTCCCGCTGCCGCCGACCGGTTCGGCGGTGGACCTGACCTACACCGTTCTCGGCCAGCCCGGCGAGGACGACCCCCTGCGCGGCCGCCTCGACTGCCGGCTGACCGGCTCCGGCCGCCGGCTCAGCACCGAGACGACAGCGGGCATCTGCTGGGAGCCGCTGGCCGCCTGACGCCCGCTCACCGGGCCGCCCGCAACGAGAGGACACCCCATGGACGTGCAGCAGATCCCGTCGGCGCAGGAGGCCGCGCGGCAGCCGGTCACCGAGGAGGCCGTGCTGGAGTGGCTCGTCGCCCGCGTCGCCCTCCTGCTCGACGTCCCCGCCGAGCAGGTGCCCACCGACCGCCACCTCGACGAGCTCGACATCGACTCGGTGGACGCCGTCCTGCTGGCGGGCGAGTTGGAGGCGTGGCTCGGCCAGGAACTCGGTCAGGAGATGCTGCGCCACCGCGCCGGCCTGGCCGAGCTGGGCGCGTACCTGGCGCGCCGGTACGCGCTGGCCCCCTACGGCATCGGCTTCTGAGCCGCGCCACCGCGTGCGGGGAGGGCGCCACCCGGCCGGGTGGCGCCCTCCCCGCACGTCCCGTCACCCCGGCCCGGGAGGCCCGGGCACGACGGCGGGCGCCCGGTGGGCCGTCGGGCCCTTCCGGACGCCCGTGGCGCGGCGCCGACTACACCGCGACCGGGTGGGTCGTACGGGCGCCGGGGGCCAGCTGCGCGTAGTCGCTGCGCCAGTAGGTCAGCGGGAGGGTGTCGACGCCCGCACTCCCCGCCACGACCCGGCCGAGCAGCAGCGTGTGGTCACCGGCCCGCACGGCGCTGTCCAGCTCGCACTCGGCGTGCGCCGTGGTGCCCAGCAGCACCGGCATGCCGGTCGTCGCGCCCGGCTCCCACCGCACCCGGCTGAACTTGTCCTGGGTCCCGGACGCGAACACCTGCGAGGTCTTCTCGTCGCGGGAGCTGAGGATGTTCACCGCGAACCGGCCCCGCTCCAGTATCGCCTGGAGTGAGCCGCTGCGGCTGGCGATGCTGGACAGCAGCAGCGGCGGGTCGACGGAGACACTGCAGAACGCCGAGCAGGTCAGTCCCCGCGGAGTGCCCTCGCCGTCCACCGTGGTGACGACGGTGATGCCACTGGCGAACGAGGCCATGACCTGGCGGAACGTCTGGAGGTCGACGGAGGCCAGCTCTTGGGTGACCAGCTCTTCGGTCATCAGGTTCTGGGCGTTCATCACAGCTCCCCGGACTCGATCTGGGTGGTCAGCAGCGGACGGTCGAGCTTTCCGTTGGCGGTTCGCGGGAGGTCTTCCTGGAGGTGGAGCCTGTCGATGATCATGTAAGTCGGCAACCTTTCCGCGCAGCAGCGCTTGACGTGGAGCAGGGACGGGCGTTCGCCGGGGGCGGGCACCACGACCGCGTGCAGCTCGGCCTCCAGACCCGCGCCGATCACCAGCACCGCCACGTCGGCCACGGTGTCCAGCGATCCGACGGCCGCCTCGATCTCACCGAGCTCGATCCGGTGACCGCGGATCTTGACCATCTGGTCCCGGCGGCCGACGTACGCCAGCTGTCCGTCCGCGTCCCGGCGGGCGAGATCGCCGGTGCGGTAGGGGCCCCGGTGCGGCTCGCGGCCCCAGTAGCCGAGCATCACGGTCGGGCCGCTCACGACGACCTCGCCCTCCTCGGCGTCCGGCGGGTCGAGCAGCACCTCGTCACCGGAGCAGGCGGCGCCGATGGGGAGCGCGCCGGTGCGCTCCAGGTCGGCGTCGGTGACCTCGTAGGAGGTGCAGACGTTGGTCTCGGTGGGCCCGTACCAGTTGAGCAGGCGCACCTTCGGCCAGCCCGCCCGCAGCTCCCGCACGTGGTGCGGGGCGAACGGCTCACCGGCGAAGAGACACACCCGCAGCGCGGTGGGCGGCTCCCCCTCCAGCAGTCCGCCCTCGCGGATCATCAGGCTCAGGGCCGAGGGCACGGAGTACCAGACGGTGATCTCCCGCTCGTGCAGGAACCGGACGAGCTGGGCGGGCGCGTAGGCCATCTCCTGCGGCACCAGGTGGACCGAGGCGCCGGCCGCGAAGGCGCCGTACAGATCGAAGACGGAGAGGTCGAAGTTGAACGGCGCGTGCTGGGAGAGCCGGTCGTCGGGCCCGAGGGCCAGCTCCGCCACGGCCCACTCCACGAAGGCCAGGGCGTTGCGGTGGCTGATGCACACACCCTTCGGTTCCCCGGTCGATCCGGAGGTGTAGAGGATGTACGCCGGCTCGTCCGGGCCGGCGTCGTACGGCGTGACGCGGGCGCCCTCCGGGGCGTCGGCGAGCAGGTCGGAGAAGGTCACCAGCGGGGTGTCGTCCCCGTCGGGACGGGGACGCCGGGCCAGCTCCTCGTCCGCGACGACCAGCGCGGGCCGCGCGCCGGCGGTGATGCGCGCCAGGCGTGCGGGCGGGTTGGAGCCGGTCACCGGGACGTAGACGGCCCCCGTGCGCAGCGCGGCCTGCATGAGGGCGATCGTCCGGACGCCCTTGTGGCTCCACAGGACGACACGGTCGCCGGGACGGACGCCCCGGGCCGTCAGGGCGGCGGCGAAGCGGTCGGCCAGCGCGTCCAGTTCGCCGTAGCGCACCGGCCCCTCGGGGCCGTGCACGGCCACGGCCCCCGGGGTCCGCCGGGCCGAGGCCGTCAGGAGAGCGTGCAGTGTCATAGGCCCAGTTCCCTTGCGATGAGTTCCCGCTGGATGTCGGAGGTGCCGGAGAAGATCACCGAGGGCACCGCGTCGCGCAGGGCCGCCTCGATCCCCCCGGCCGTCAGGTAGCCGCGCCCCCCGAAGGTGCGCACGGCGTCCAGGGCGGCCTGGACCACGCCCTCGGAGACGGCGAGCTTCGACAGGGCGACGGAGAGGGTCGCCGGGCGGCCCTGCTCCATCTCCCAACAGGCGCGGTACAGCAGCAGCCGGGCCGACTCCAGGCGCAGCTTCATGTCGGCGATCCGGTGCGAGACGGCCTGGAACTCCGCCAGGCGCCTGCCGAACTGCCGCCGGGCGCGGACGTGCTCGACGCACCGTTCCACCAGCCGGTCGGCCAGGCCCACGTAGCCCGCGAACAGGCACGCGCGCTCCCAGCCCATGGAGTGCTGGAAGACGAACCCGCCCTGGCCCGGCTCCCCGAGCACCGCGGAGTCCGGCACGAAGCAGTCGGTGAACTCCACGGTCCCGGCCGGGCACTGGGAGAGCCCCATCTTGGCCATCGGTCCGCTCGCGCTCACCCCGGCGGCCGTGCGGTCCACGACGAACCCGGTCACCCCCAGATGACCCGCCCGGGGGTCGGTCGTGGCGTAGGTGACGTAGAGGTCGGCCGCCGGTCCGTTGCTGACGAAGCTCTTCGCGCCGTTCAGCACCCAGCCGCCCTCGACCGGCCGGGCGGTGACGGCGAGCCGGGAGACGTCCGACCCGGCGCCGTCCTCGGTCATCGCGTTGCCCGCGATGAGTTCACCCCGGCAGATGCCGGGCAGCACGCGCTCCTTGAGCTCCTCGGAGCCGAAGTCGACGACGGGCATGGCGCAGGCGAACAGGTGCGCGCTCACGCCGAAGACCAGCCCCGTCCGGGGACAGCCGCGCCCAAGCGCCTCCACCTGGAGCGCGGTGTCCAGGGCGCCGAGCCCGCCGCCGCCGTACCGGGTCGGCACGGACAGTCCGAGAAGGCCCAGCTGCCCGAGCAGCAGCCAGTCCTTGCGGTCGTAGTACGCCGAGGCCGCCTCGGCCTGCTCGGCCTCGGCCGCCGCCCCGTCCTCCGGGAAGGCGTCCCGTACGGCCGTCAACGTCTCGTGGTAGCGGGCACGTTGCCGCTCGGACCAGTCGAACTCCACGGTCTCTCTCCTCCGCTGCGTTCAGGGGGTGCGCTGGGAGCCGGACGGCGCGCCGCCGACGAGGGACGCCGCGCCCACCGGGGGGCCCGGCGGTGCCGGGAGCGGCACCGGACTTCCACCGGCCGTCGGACCGCCGGCACCGACGCGGCGCAGCAGCCACGACAGCAGGGGAGCGGTCATGGCCGTGGTGACCAGCGCCATCATCACCATGGCCGTGAACAGTTCGGTGCTCAGCAGCCCGAGGGACAACCCCACGTTGAGGATCACCAGTTCCGTGAGCCCCCGGGTGTTCATCAGGAGGCCGAGCACGGTCGACTCCTGCCACTTCATGCCCGTCATCCGGGCCGACAGGAGCACGCCGCCGAGCTTGCCGACGCAGGCCACCACGATGATCAGCACCATGTGGACGGCGCCCTGCCCCGTCATGGCCGTCAGGTCCACCGACAACCCGGTGACCACGAAGAACAGCGGCAGCAGCAGCTTGCTCACGTGCTCCAGCGGCAGCAGGGTCGTGCGGCGCAGCAGCAGCTGCGGGTCCTTGCGCGGCATGACGAGGCCGAAGAAGAACGCGCCGAAGATCGCGTGCAGCCCGATGTTCGAGGTGACGTAGGCCGAGCCCAGCGCCCCGGCGGCGGCGAGCATGGCCAGCCAGGGCGCCGCCGACGCGGTGGCCCGGGCCGCGAGGGCCGCCAGGACCGGCCGGACGAGCGCGAGCATGACGACGACGTACAGGGCCCCCCAGCCGAGCACGCCGAGGAAACCGGCCGCTCCCGAGGCGGTGATCAGGGCGACGACCACGGCCAGCAGGCACCAGGCCAGCACGTCGTCCAGCGCGGCCAGGGCCAGGGCGAGATTGCCCACCCGGCTCAGGTGCAGCCGCTTGTCGGTGATGATCCGGGCCAGCACCGGGAAGGCGGCGATCGAGACGGCCGTTCCCAGGAACAGGGCGAATTCCAGGAACCGGATGCTCTCGCCGTTCACGGTGTCGTGCGCGCCGAAGAGGAGGGCGGCCAGACCCACGCCCAGCCCCATCGGCAGGAGGGCGCCGCCCAGCCACACCGTCCCGGTGGTGCGACGGCGGCCGCGCAGCGAGGTGTAGTCGAACTCCCAGCCGATGGTGAACATGAAGAGCAGCAGGCCCACTTGGGCGACGATGCCGAGGTAGGGGCGCACTTCGACCGGGAAGAACAGCGCCGGCAGGTCGCCGGGGAGCAGTCCGAGGACGCTCGGGCCGAGGCAGATGCCGGCGGTGATCTCGCCGATGACGGCCGGCTGCCCGAGCCGGCGCGCCAGCGCCGCGAAGCCCGCCCCCACGACCAGCACGAGGGCGATCCCCCCGATGGCGGTGGCGGCGATCCACTCCGCGTGTTCCGGACTGCTCACGGCTGTCCTCCGTCGTTCATGCGTGACGCGATGCTCCGGAGCAGCTTGGGCGAGCACGCTAGAAGCCCGGTGGACGGCCAGTGCAGCTGATGACGGGAAGCCCGTGGCCACGCCGAAGGCCCGGCCCGGGGCGAACCCGGACCGGGCCTTCGGCGCCGCGGGGCGTCGGCCCCTACTGCCCGTTGCGCCGGGGCGCGGCCAGCTCGCGGCGGCCGGCCCAGAACGCGCCCGCGAGCCCGAGCAGGGCGAAGACGACGCCCCACGCCCACTGGCCGGCGGTGTAGGAACCGGCGAAGTCGTGCAGCACCGGGTTGCTCCACTCGAACACCCGCGACGGCGGCCACCACTCCGCGATGGTCCGGGCCGTCGGAGGCATGCCGGGAACGCTGACGAACCCCCCGCCCACGAAGAACGTGGCGATGGCCACGAGGATGACCGGAGGCTGGATCGCGCGGTGCTGGCGCAGGAGCTGTGCGAGCAGGACGCCGAGCCCCGCCGCCGCGACCAGCAGCGGCAGCATGAACAGCAGGACGAGGACGAGTGAGCCCACGTCCGGGGTGAACCCGAACAGCAGCAGCCCCGTCAGATACGTGGGTACGGCGCTCAGGTAGGCCAGCAGCGAGGAGGTGAGCACGCACCCCAGGGCCGCCGGTACGGCCCCGAAGGGCGACATGAGCAGCTCCTTGCCCGTGCGCCCCTCCTCCTCGACGGCGAACACGTTGGCCGCCAGCAGCATCGAGCCGAGCAGCAGCGCCAGGAGCAGCACGCCGCCCGCGATGAACGCGGCCCGGGTGACGTCCTCCTCGGCCACGGTCTGGAGGTCGACGGTGGCCGGCAGCGCCCCCCGCACCTCGTCGTGGATGTTGAGCGCGTCGTCGACCCGGAAGCGCAGGTTCTTCGTCGCGTCGGTGTTCACGTTGTACGTCGAGATCCGCACCTCGTTGGTCGTGGCCACGTCCTCGGGAATGGTGATCACCAGCTGGAGGCGGCCGTCCTCCAGCATCTCCCGAGCGGCGCTCGGGTCGTCCTCGATCGTCTCGAAGTACAGATCGACGTTGGACCGGGACTGCGCCAGGGAGTCCGTGATGGCCGCGGACCTCTCGTTGTCCGCCCGGTCGATGACACCCACCGGCCAGCGGTCGCCCCAGGAGCCGAAGAGAATGGCGCACAGGACCAGGACCACCAGCGGGACGAGGACGCCCTGCGCCACCAGGTCGGGCCGGCGGCGCAGCAGCCGCACGTTGCGCCGGTGGGCGGCCAGCGCGCCCCGGATCATCTCGTTCATCACAGCCTCCGTCGTTCCTCTCACTGGCCTTGGGTGAAGCGCAGTTGACGCCGCATCCGCACCACCGCGAGCAGGGTCAGCAGTGCCGCGATCCCGGCGGTGCCGCCCAGCGCGGTCCAGTCCGTGGAGCCGTCGCCGAGCCCGGTCGCGTCCAGCCGGAGGTCCTGGGTCAGACCCGCCGTCGGCCACCAGTGGGTGCTCGCCCACAGCCACTCCACCGCGCCCCCGTGCGCGAAGCCGCGCATGTAGGACTCGTAGCCGCTGAGGAAGAAGTGGACGATCGCCAGCACGACGCAGAGCGGGACGAGCGGCAGCGAGCGGCGGAGCGTGACGCCCAGCAGTGTTCCCAGCGCGCTGCCGTAGGCGAAGAGCACCAGGAGCCCGAGCCAGCTGGTGGCGCCGAGCGAGAGCGCGGGGAAGTCCAGCAGCCACGCGAGCCCGGCCAGGACGAGGACCAGCCCCACCAGCGTCTGGACGCCGGCGCTCAGCCACTTCCCGCCCAGGAAGGGGGCGTTGCCCACCGGGGAGAGCACCAGCGACTTGGCCGTCCGGTCCTCCCACTCGCGGGCGACGAGCGTCCCGGTGTTGACCATCGAGGCGTACAGCACGGCGAACACCAGCAGGGCCGTGCCGAGGTAGGCGCTGGTGCCCATGTCCGCGCGGAAGTAGCTGTTCTCACTGACCGTGGTGACGGGCACGCCTCCCCCCGTGTCCCGGGCGAACTCCCGCACCGCGCCCTCCGCGCGCAGTTCGAAGTTCTTCGTGCCGTCGGCGTTGATGTTGTAGACGCGCAGGGGCACCTCGACCGGCTCGCCGGCCGAGACCCGGTCGTCGAAGTCAGCGGGGATCGTCAGCACGGCGCCGACCTCCCCGGCGGCGAACATCCCGCGCGCCTCCCCAGGATCCGTCGTGCGGATCTCGAACAGCTCCCCGTCGGTGTTGTGCATGGTCCGCAGGATCTGCAGGAGCCGTTCGCTGTGTGGCCCGCCGCCCTCCTTGGCGACGGCGACGGGGGAGGTGGTGGAGACGGTGACGAGCAGCGCGTACAGCGAGACGAAGACGAGCGGTACGAGCACGGTGATGACGACGAAGACGGGGCTTCTGCGGGAGAGGGTGAGGTCCTTGCGCACCATGGCGCGGATCGCACTCCACATGGGTCCTCCAGGTTCTCGGTTCGGCGGCCGGATCTTCGGTCAGTCGCGCAGGTCGCGGCCGGTGAAGTGGAGGAAGACGTCCTGGAGGCTGGGCTCGCTGAACCGGAAGCCGACGATCGTCGGCCCGCCGTCCAGCCGGTCGAGCGCCGACCGCAGGAACGCCACGTGGTCGGCGTCCTCGGGCACCTCGACGAGGAGTCGGTGCTCGTGCGCGCCGACCCGGTAGCCGTCGCTCAGCAGCGGCTGTGCGGACGCGGCGGCCTCGGCGGAGGCGTAGGTCAGCTCCAGCCGCCGCCGCTGCGCCTGGGCCTTGAGCTCGTCGGGGGTGCCGATGACGACGCGGTGCCCCCGGTCGATGATGCACACGCGCTGGCCGAGGCGTTCGGCCTCCTCCATGTAGTTGGTGGTCAGCAGCACGCTGCGGCCCTCGGCGGCCAGGCTCTGGACGCGGTCCCAGATGGACTCGCGCGACTGGACGTCCACGCCCAGCGTCGGTTCGTCGAGGAACAGCAGGTCCGGCTCGGTCAGCAGGGCACGGGCCAGCGTCAGCCGGCGCTGCATGCCGCCGGAGAACGTCCCCACCCGGTGCCCGGCCCGCTCGGTGAGCGAGACGAGTTCGAGCACGGTGTCGATGCGTCGCCGCGCCGAGGCCCTGGGCACCCCGTAGTAGTCGGCGTGGAACTCCAGGTTCTCCCGGCCCGTCAGGTCCGAGTACAGGGCGGTCTCCTGCGGGGCGAGTGCGATACGGCGCAGCAGCCTGCTCCGCTCCCCGGACGGATCCATGCCGAGGACGCGCACCCGGCCGTCCGTCGGCCTGAGCAGGCCGCTGAGCAGGTTGATCACCGTCGTCTTGCCCGAGCCGTTGGGCCCGAGCAGGCAGAAGACCGTCCCCGGCTCGATGCGCAGGCTCAGGTCGGTGATGGCCTGGAACGGCTCGGCTCCACGCCGCTTGAACACCAGGTCGACGTGTTCCAGTTCGGCGACGGGCGCACCGCCGGCGAGCGTCGCCGCCGGCTCCGGACTGGGGGTCGTGGCCGTGGTCATGGGGTCTCCTCTTCCGTCACCGCTGCTGGTCAGGCGCTGCAGCGAAACAGCCGTGCGGCACGGCGATCCGTCTCGTCGCGGGCTCGGGCGGTCGCGCCGGTCCGCGTTCCGGTTCTGTTGTCGCAAGAACTCTACAACTGTAGAGTTCATTACGTGATGAGTTACCGACATGGTCGACCACACCGGGGGATCAGTTCAAGAGAGGAGTGCCGACATGGCCACTGGAAGTGACTACGAGGTCGTCATCGCGGGGGCCGGTCCCACCGGTCTGTGCCTCGCGGGCGAGCTGGCCCTCGCCGGCGTGCGCTGCAAGGTCGTCGAGCGCCGCACGCACCGCACCGAGGAGTCCCGGGCGCTCGGTCTGCACGGCCGCACCATGGAGGTGCTCCGCACGCGCGGCATGGCCGACACCGTCCTGGAGCGGGCCAACCCCGTCAAGCAGGTCCGGGTCAGCCTGGGCAACTCCCTGCTCAACCTCCGCCGCCTGCACAGCGACTACGGACAGCTCACGATCATCCCGCAGGGGGAGACCGAGGCGATCCTCGAAGAGCGCGCCCGCAGGCTCGGCGTCACCATCGAGCGCGGCGTGAAGCTGACGGGCTGCCGGCAGGAGGGCGAGGAGGTCGTCTACCGGCTGGAGTCCGAGGATCGCGGGTGGGAGGAGCGCACGCCCTGGCTCGTCGGCTGCGACGGCGCGCACAGCGCGGTGCGCCACGCGATGGGCGCCGCCTTCGAGGGCGAGATGTACCCGTACACGATCATCGTGGCGGACGTGAAACTCGGAGTGCCGCTCGACGAGCAACTGCTCATCCACGTCGGCCGGGCCGGTCTCGTCGTCTGCACCGACTTCGGAAACGGCTGGTACCGCCTGGGCGTCATCGACCGCAGCAAGTCCTGGTCGGACGACCCCGTCACACTGGCCGAGGTCCGCGAGACCCTCGTGCGGCTCTTCGGCAAGGACCTGCGCCCCAGCGAACCCCTGTGGACCTCCCGCTTCCGCATCCAGGAACGGCAGGCGGAGACCTACCGCAAGGGCCGCATGATCATCGCCGGTGACGCCGCACACGTCCACTCACCGCTCGGCGGACAGGGCCTCAACCTCGGGATCCAGGACGCCATGAACCTCGGCTGGAAGCTGGCCGCCGTGGCCCTGGGCCGGGGCTCGGACCGGCTGATCGACACCTACCAGGAGGAGCGCCGCCGCGTCTCCCAGGGCGTCATCAAGGTCACCGACATGGCCACCCGCATGATGACGTCCGACGCCCTGCCCGCCCGCGTCGCCCGGCTCGTCGGCGTCTCCACGGCCACCCGCGTCCCCAAGGGCCACCGACTCGCCGTCGGCCACCTCTCCGGCATCGCCACGGCCTACCCCACCACCGCCGACTCCCGCAGCCCCAAGGGCACCGCGGGCCACCGCGTGCCGGACCTCTCCTTCCGCACTGGACCGGCCCAGGGCGACCGGCTCTACGACGCCATGGGCGCGGGCACCTTCGTCCTCGTCGACCAGAGCGGCAACCAGCCCTCCGGCCTGCTCGACCCGTGGGGATCCCTCGTCAGGGAACTGCGGGGCAGGGTCGGCGGCGTCAAGGGCCCGTGGATGGACGCGGAGATGATCCTCGTCCGCCCCGACGGCTACTGCGCCTGGGCCGGAAGCCGCGAACGCGCCGCGGTCGAACTGCCCGCCGCCATGCGCCGCTGGGCCGGGGCGCCCGCCGTCCCCGCGACGTCCCCCGCGGCCGACGGCTGACCCGCGCCGACCGCCTCCGTCCGGTGGCCCGGCCGCGTCCCGACCGCTCCGCGGGCCCGGCCGGGACGCCGGCGGGCCGCGCCGCGACCCCCGCCACGAGTAGGCTCTGACCATGGCAGACGTGGAGGTGGGACCACTCGACCTGGCAGCCCGGGTGGACGAGGCGCTGGCCGTCCAGGCGCTGGCGTTCGGCCTCACCGACGACGAGATCGGCATCCGCCGCCCCATCGTGCTGCGTCACCTCACCGTGCCCGGTGCCCGCGCCCTCGGGGCGACCACCCGCGAGGGGCGGCTCGTCGGCTTCGTGTACGGGCTGCCCAACGACCGGGCCCAGTGGTGGTCCACCGTCGTGGAGCCCTACCTGCGCCGGGCGGGCACCGACGCCTGGCTCGACCACGCCTTCACCATCACGGAGTTGCACGTCCACCCCGCCCACCAGCGGCACGGCCTCGGCGTCCGGCTCATCACCGCCCTCACCGACGACGCCCCGCAGCCGCACTCGATCCTGTCCGCCGTCGACACCGAGAGCCCGGCCCGCGCCCTCTACCGGCGGTTGGGCTACCACGACCTCGCGCGCGGCGTCCTCTTCCCCAGCGCACCGCACCCCTACGCCGTCATGGGCGCACCCCTGCCGCTGCGCCGCCTGAGGCGCTGACACCCGCCCCCGTCAGAGCCAGGCCGCGAACTCCAGCAGCAGCTCGCCGTCCTCCCGGTCACCGGCCAGGACGTGCCGCACGCCCGACTCCACGGCCCGGTACAGCGCCCAGCCGCGCAGCCGCTCCCGGTCCACGTCCAGCGAGTCGGCCAGCCGCTGCACGCGGCGCCGCGTGGCCGCCCCCGCACCGGGGGAGGCCACCAGGTCGTGCAGCCGGTCGCGGGCGAGCCGGGCCAGGTCGAACGCCGGCTCGCCGACCAGCGGCTCCGGCCCGACGGCCAGCCACGGCGAGCGGTCGGCGTCCGACGCCAGGACCGCGCCCTGCCGGAAGTCACCGTGCAGCAGCACGCCCTCCGGGGCGTCGGCCAGCAGCTCGCCCCGCACCGCCAGCGCCGCGTCCACCAGCGGACGGACGTCCTCCGGCGCCCGGCCGAGGACCCGCTCCACCTCGGCTCCGGTGTGCTCGGCCACCGTGGTGAACACGAACCCGCCCGCCTCGGGCGGCACCCACAGCCGCCGGACCGCCGAGCTGGACTCCAGCATCGCCTTGTCCTCGGGCAGCGACCGCAGCGAGACCTCACCGTGCAGCCGCTCCAGCAGCAGCGCCCCCGCCGCCACGTCGGAGCGCAGCAACCGCACCGCCCCGAGGCCGTCCCAACGGGCCAGTGCCGCGGCCTCCGCCCGTGCCCCCGCGCCGTTCGGGGCGCACAGCTTGAGCGCCGCCGGACTGCCGTCGGCCCGCCGCACCAGCACCACCACACTGGTCCGGCCCCCCGGCAGCACGGTCCGCTCCGGCGTCAGCTCCCACTGCTCCAGCAGCCGTTGCGACAGCGCCGGAACTCCGGCGAGCCAGGGGTGGTCCGGGCTCAGGGCGCGGACCAGACGCTGCGGCGGCTGCGGGGGCAGAGCGGAGGCCATGTGCTGGCGGTGCCTTTCCGTCGGTCGTCGAATCGCCCGTCACCGGGCCACCGCGGGGTGGTCACCGGCTGCCGTCCGCACCGCCCCCGCTCCGGGCGTCGGCCGTGCGTTCGGCAAGACCAGGGAAGGCTACGCCGCCACCCCGCCAGCGCGCCGCCCGGAGGGCCGCTTCGCGCAGCGCCCCGGCGGCCTCCCGCCGCCGTTCCCCGCCACCCGCCCGCACCAGATCGGCGTACACCCCGGCGACCCGGTCCTCCAACTCGGCGGCGAACCGTGCCGCCGTCGCCGCGTCCGGTACCGCGTACGGCAGGACGTACCCGGCCGCCGCCGCCGTCGGCGTCCCGCCCAGCTCCCGCACCGCCCGGGCCAGCGCGTCCCGCCGGGCCCGGTGCGCGGTGTGCGCCTCCCGCGCCGCCCGGTGGCCGTCCGCGTCCGTCCGCGCGCCCACCACGCCGTAGCCGTACACCGCCGCGTGCTCGGCGGCCAGCGCCGCCTGGAGAGCCGTCAGCTCCCTCTCCGAGCGCTCCGTCTCCGGGTGCTCCTTCTCCGACCGCCGCGTCTCCGCCATCAGGCACCCCCGGCCGTTGCCTCGCCCAGCAGGAACGCGTGCACCTCGCCGGCCGCCGCCACGGACGCCAGCAGCCTGGCCAGCTCCGGCGGGGCGTCCGCCAGGGCCCGCACCCGCTCCCGCGCCGTGCGGCGCTCGGCACCCGCCAGCTCCGCGAGCGCCGCCGCCCGCTCTCCCGGCACCTCCGCACCGGGGGACGGACTCGCCTCCGGGTCGTCCTGCCGCCCGCCGCCGAACGCCTCGGTGTGCCGCAGGACGTCCGCCCGCAGCGGCGCCAGCCGTGCGGCGAGGCCGGGATGGGCCGCGCTCGTCGCGTCGTACCGCTTCAGGAGGGCGGCGCTGTCCGCCGCCGCCGCGCGCCGCAACCGGGCGCCGCGTTCGGCCGCCCGCCGTTCCCGTTCCTCGCGGCCCCCGCCCGAGCAGCCGGTGGTGAGGGCGAGCGCTCCCACCACACCGAGGCCGGTCAGGCCGACCGCGCCGGTGCGCAGGAGGCTGCGTCTGGAGGGCGGTCCGGGCGGATGCGACACCACGTAACACCCCACAGGCAAGTTCGTCGGCAGGAGGAGCGGGACCAGAACAGTTGATCACCGTGCCGTGAGCGTACCCGGCGCCCCCACCGGCCCCGACCGGCGTCCCCGGCGTGCCCCCGGCAGGCACCCGAGCGGCGGCGGGGCGGGCACCCGACCGGCGCCGGGCGTCCGGCACGGTCGGCGCGACGCGCTAGGCTGTAGCCGGACACGCCGAGAGGCGCGGCGGTCGACATCGGCCGTCGCTGTTCTCCACCAGGCGTCACCCGAGCATCACCGAGCCACCCCTGACAACAGCACACGCGGCCGAGGAGTCACCCGGATGAGCACCACCCAGATCGATCGGCTGCGCGGGCTGCTGGAGCCGCTCGTCACCGAGCGCGGGCTGGATCTCGAAGAACTCACCGTCACGCCGGCCGGCAAGCGCCGCGTCCTGCGCGTCGTCGTGGACTCCGACGAGGGTGTGCAGCTCGACGCCTGCGCCGAACTGAGCCGGGCCGCCTCCGCCGCGCTGGACGAGAACGATCCGATGGGCTCGGCCCCCTACGTCCTCGAAGTCACCTCCCCGGGCGCCGACCGGCCGCTGACCGAGCCGCGGCACTACCGCCGCGCCGTCGGCCGGCTGATCACGGCCCGGCTGCACGAGGGCGGCGACCTCACGGCCCGCCTGCTGGCCGTCGACGCGAGCGGCCTCGACCTGGAGGTGCCCGGGGTGAAGGGGCGCAAGCCCACCCGGCGGCGCGTGGAGCTCGGCGAGATCGCCCGGGCGCGGGTCGAGATCGAGTTCAACCGTCCCGCCGCCCGCGACGACCGCGACGACAACAGCGACAACGACGACAACAGCGACAACGACGACAACAGCGACAACGAGAGTGACGGGGAGGCGTAGCCGTGGACATCGACATGAGCGCCCTGCGGGGACTGGTCCGGGAGAAGGAGGTCTCCTTCGACCTGCTGGTCGAGGCGATCGAGGCGGCGCTGCTCATCGCCTACCACCGCACCGAGGGCAGCCGCCGGCACGCCCGCGTCGAGCTGAACCGCGACAGCGGCCACGTGACGGTGTGGGCCAAGGAGGACGCCGCCGACCTCGCGGAGGGCCAGGAGCCGCGCGAGTTCGACGACACCCCGACCGGCTTCGGCCGGATCGCCGCGACCACCGCCAAGCAGGTCATCCTCCAGCGCCTGCGGGACGCGGAGGAGGAGGTCACCTTCGGCGAGTACGCCGGGCGTGAGGGCGACATCGTGACCGGCGTCGTCCAGCAGGGCAAGGACCCCAAGAGCGTCCTGGTCGACATCGGCAAGATGGAGGCCATCCTGCCGCCGCAGGAGCAGGTGCCCGGTGAGGTCTACCGGCACGGCACCCGGCTGCGCTCCTACGTCGTGCGGGTGGCCAAGGGCGTGCGCGGCGCCTCCGTGACCCTCTCGCGCACCCACCCCAACCTCGTGCGCAAGTTGTTCGCGCTGGAGGTTCCGGAGATCGCCGACGGTTCGGTGGAGATCGCGGCCATCGCCCGCGAAGCCGGCCACCGCACCAAGATCGCGGTGCGTTCCACCCGTGCGGGCCTCAACGCCAAGGGTGCCTGCATCGGCCCCATGGGCGGCCGGGTGCGGAACGTCATGGCCGAACTGCACGGCGAGAAGATCGACATCGTCGACTGGTCGGACGACCCCGCCGAACTGGTCGCCAACGCCCTGTCGCCCGCCCGCGTGAGCCGCGTCGAGGTCGTCGACGAGGCCACCCGGTCGGCCCGGGTCACCGTGCCGGACTACCAGCTCTCGCTGGCCATCGGCAAGGAGGGGCAGAACGCCCGGCTGGCGGCCCGTCTCACCGGCTGGCGCATCGACATCCGCCCCGACCGGACGCCGGGCGAGGAGTCCGGTGAGGACTCCGGGACGGCTCCGGGGGAGGCGGCGGCGGGCGTCTGACGTCGGCCGCCGACCGGGCCGTCCCGCCGTGCGCGGAGGCGGTCCGGCCGGACCCGGTGGCGGGGAACACCCCGCCGTCCGTATCCGCTATCGCGTCGTCACCCCCCGCCAAGGGGAACCGCACGCGGGGAGGTAGACTTAGACGGTGTCTGGCCGCACACGTGACCCAGCCTGCCCCGAGCGCACCTGCGTGGGGTGCCGGGAACGATCGGCCAAGGCCGACCTGCTGCGTGTGGTGGTGATCGAGGGCGAATGCGTCCCCGATCTTCGCGGTACGCTGCCCGGCCGGGGTGCGTACCTGCATCCCAGCCTCGCCTGCTGCGATCTGGCGCTCCGGCGCCGGGCGTTTCCGCGGGCCTTCCGGGTCACGGGAGGTTCCGGTCCGCTCGGGACGGAGCAACTGCGCCGGTACGTGGAGCGGGCGCCCCGGGAGGCCGGGGACACCGAGCACAACGCAACACCGTAAGAACGTAAAAGGTCCGCACGGATGGTCGTGCGGACGAGGTACCTCGCGAGTCGGAAGTAGGTCGAGATTGCGATGAGCACTCGATGAGTACGCGATGAGTACGCCCATGCATAAGTAGCGAAGGTCCGGCGGACGACCACCCCGGACCGTCTAAGGAGCGAAGTGGCTAAGGTCCGGGTATACGAGCTCGCCAAAGAGCTTGGAGTGGAAAGCAAGGTCGTCATGGCCAAGCTCCAAGAACTCGGTGAATTCGTCCGTTCGGCGTCCTCGACGATCGAGGCGCCGGTGGTACGCAGGCTGACCGACGCGTTGGACGCGTCCGGCGGCGGCGCCAGGAAGTCGCAGAAGCCCGCCGCGAAGCCGGCGGCCCCCACATCAGCAGCACCCAAGCCGGGTGCCCCCAAGCCCGCCGCCCGTCCGGGCGCCCCCAAGCCGGGCGCCCCGCGCCCCGGCGCCCCGAAGCCCGGCCCCGAGCCGGTCAAGCCGGCCGAGGCCGCCAAGCCCGCCGAGGCCGCCAAGCCCGCCGAGGCCGCCAAGCCGGCCGAGGAGGCCGTGCGCCCCAGCGCCGAGGCCACCCGCCCGGCCGCGGACGCGGGCCGTCCCGCCGCGCCCAGGCCCGGCACGGCGCCCAAGCCCGGTGGCGCGCGCCCCGGGGCCCCGAAGCCGGCCCCGTCGCGCCCCGAGTTCACCGCGCCCCCGGCCGGTCAGACGCCGCCGAAGCCCGGTGGCGCCCGTCCCGGTGCCCCGAAGCCCGGTGCCCCGAAGCCGGCGGCCTCGGGCCCGAAGTCGGGCGGTCGCTCGACCGGTCCTCGTCCGGGCAACAACCCCTTCACCTCCGGCAGCAACACCGGCATGGCCCGCCCGCAGGCTCCCCGTCCGGGCGGCGGTGCCCCGAAGCCCGGCGGCGGTGGCCGTCCCGGCCCCGGCGGTCAGGCGGGCCCGCGCCCGCAGGCCCCCGGCGGCGGCCGTGCGACCCCCGGCAACATGCCGCGTCCGCAGGGCGCCGGCCAGGGCGGTCCCCGTCCCGGCGGCCCGCGTCCGAACCCGGGGATGATGCCGCAGCGTCCCGCTGCCGGCCCGCGTCCCGGCCCCGGTCGCGGCGGTCCCGGCGGCGGTCGTCCAGGCGGCGGCCCCGGCGGTCGTCCCGGCGGCGGTGGCCGTCCCGGTGGCGGCGGCTTCGCCGGTCGTCCCGGCGGTCCCGGCGGCGGTGGCGGCGGCTTCGCCGGTCGCCCCGGCGGCGGTGGTCGTCCCGGCTTCGCCGGTCGTCCCGGCGGCCCCGGCGGCCGTGGCGGCACGCAGGGCGCGTTCGGTCGTCCCGGCGGCCCGGCGCGTCGCGGCCGCAAGTCGAAGCGGCAGAGGCGCCAGGAGTACGAGCAGATGCAGGCGCCCTCGATCGGCGGCGTGATGCTGCCGCGCGGCAAGGGCGAGACCGTCCGGCTGTCGCGTGGTGCCTCCCTCACGGACTTCGCGGAGAAGATCAACGCCAACCCGGCGTCGCTGGTCCAGGTCATGTTCAACCTGGGCGAGATGGTCACCGCCACGCAGTCCGTCCCCGACGAGACGCTCGCGCTCCTCGGCGAGGAGATGAACTACGTCGTCCAGATCGTCAGCCCGGAGGAGGAGGACCGCGAGCTGCTCGAGTCCTTCGACATCGAGTTCGGCGAGGACGAGGGCGGCGAAGAGGCCCTGGTCTCCCGTCCGCCGGTGGTGACCGTCATGGGTCACGTCGACCACGGTAAGACCCGCCTGCTCGACGCGATCCGCAAGACGAACGTCATCGAGGGCGAGGCCGGTGGCATCACCCAGCACATCGGTGCCTACCAGGCGGCGACGGAGGTCAACGGCGAGGACCGCCGGATCACCTTCATCGACACCCCCGGTCACGAGGCGTTCACCGCCATGCGTGCCCGTGGTGCGAAGTCCACGGACATCGCGATCCTGGTCGTCGCCGCGAACGACGGTGTGATGCCGCAGACCATCGAGGCGCTCAACCACGCCAAGGCGGCCGACGTCCCGATCGTCGTCGCGGTCAACAAGATCGACGTCGAGGGCGCCGACCCGACCAAGGTGCGCGGCCAGCTCACCGAGTACGGGCTGGTGGCCGAGGAGTACGGCGGCGACACCATGTTCGTCGACATCTCCGCCAAGCAGGGGCTGCACATCGACTCCCTGCTGGAGGCCGTCGTCCTGACCGCCGACGCCTCCCTCGACCTGCGGGCCAACCCGGAGCAGGGCGCCCAGGGCATCGCCATCGAGGCCCACCTCGACCGCGGCCGTGGCGCCGTGGCGACGGTGCTGGTCCAGCGCGGCACCCTGCGCGTCGGCGACACGATGGTCGTGGGCGACGCCTACGGCCGCGTGCGCGCCATGCTCGACGACAAGGGCAACAACATCGAGGAGGCCGGCCCCTCCATGCCGGCCCTGGTGCTGGGTCTGACGAACGTCCCGGGCGCGGGCGACAACTTCCTCGTCGTCGACGAGGACCGCACCGCCCGCCAGATCGCCGAGAAGCGCGCCGCCCGCGAGCGGAACGCGGCGTTCGCCAAGCGCACCCGCAGGGTCTCCCTGGAGGACCTGGACAAGGTGCTCAAGGCCGGCCAGGTCGAGCAGCTCAACCTCATCATCAAGGGCGACGCGTCCGGTTCCGTCGAGGCCCTGGAGTCCTCGCTGCTCCAGCTCGACGTCGGCGAAGAGGTCGACATCCGCATCCTGCACCGCGGCGTCGGCGCGGTCACGGAGTCGGACATCAACCTCGCCTCCGGCTCCGACGCCATCGTCATCGGCTTCAACGTCCGCGCCGAAGGCCGCGCGACGCAGATGGCCGAGCGCGAGGGCGTGGACGTCCGCTACTACTCGGTCATCTACCAGGCGATCGAGGAGATCGAGGCGGCCCTGAAGGGCATGCTGAAGCCCGAGTACGAAGAGGTCGAGCTGGGCACGGCGGAGATCCGCGAGGTCTTCCGCAGCTCCAAGCTGGGGAACATCGCGGGTGTCCTCATCCGCTCCGGCGAGGTGCGGCGCAACACCAAGGCCCGCCTCCTGCGCGACGGCAAGGTCGTCGCGGAGAACCTCAACATCGAGGGTCTGCGCCGCTTCAAGGACGACGTCACCGAGATCCGCGAAGGCTTCGAGGGCGGTATCAACCTCGGCAGCTACAACGACATCAAGGTCGACGACGTCATCGCCACCTACGAGATGCGGGAGAAGCCCCGCGTGTGACGTGGCGCGTGTGACACACCCGCCGGACGCCTCCGGGCGTCCGGTGCGGTGCTGACACCGGCCCGGGCCCGTCCGCCGAGCCACCCGCTCGGCGGACGGGCCCGCCGCTGCCCCCATGCCCCGGAGCGCGTCCGGCGAATATCCGTCGAATCGCCACCCCGGGTGCGTGTACGGTTTCAGGTGTTCCGCACGAACCGTTGACCAACGGATGAGGCCTCACGGGTCGGCTTTGACCCGCACCGCATGTATGTAGGGACCCTGTCCTTCGACCTCCTGCTCGGCGACGTCCGCTCGCTGAAGCAGAAGCGCTCCGCCGTTCGCCCCATCATCGCGGAGCTGCAACGCAGGTTCGCCGTCAGCGTCGCCGAGGTCGGCGACCAGGACCTGCTGCGCAGGGCCCGGCTCGGGCTCGCCGTCGTCTCCGGGGACGCCGCCCACGCGAGCGCGATCATGGACGACTGCGAACGCCTCGTGGCCGGCCGGCCCGAGATCGAGCTGCTGTCCGTACGCCGGCGCTTCCACGGCGAAGACGATGAGTGACCGCCCGACCGCCCGGCCGGGCCACGCGTCCGGCCCGGCACGCACACGAACTGACCGAACGGAAAGAGTGATCACATGACCGACACCGCGCGGGCACGCAAGCTGGCTGACCGCATCCGGGTCGTCGTCGCGGAGACACTGCAACGGCGCATCAAGGACCCGCGGCTCGGCTATGTCACGATCACCGACACCCGGGTCACCGGCGACCTGCGGGAGGCCACCGTCTTCTACACCGTCTACGGTGACGACGACGAGCGCGCCGCCTCCGCCGCCGCCCTGGAGTCCGCCAAGGGCGTCCTGCGCTCCGAGGTCGGGCGGCAGACCGGGGTCCGGTTCACGCCCAGCCTGACGTTCGTACCCGACGCCCTGCCGGAGAACGCCCGCACCATCGACGACCTCCTCGCCCGCGCCAAGGAGTCGGACGCCCAGGTCCGGGCCTCCGCCTCCGGAGCGCGCTTCGCCGGGGAGGCGGACCCGTACCGCAAGCCCGGCAGCGAGGACGACGAGGATGACGGCGTCGAGGACGGCATCGACGGGGAGCCCGGCGGCCGGCACGGCGAGGACGTCTGATCCGTGACCGACACCCCCGAGACTCCCGCGGCCGCCGGGCGCAGCGACCGTCCGGCCCCGCCCGACGGCCTGGTCGTCGTCGACAAGCCCGCCGGTTTCACCTCGCACGACGTCGTCGCGAAGATGCGCGGCATCGCCCGCACCCGCCGCGTCGGGCACGCCGGCACGCTCGACCCCATGGCCACCGGCGTACTCGTCCTCGGTCTCGGCAAGGCCACTCGGCTGCTGGGCCACCTGGCCCTCACCGAGAAGGAGTACCTCGCCACCATCCGGCTCGGGCAGACCACCGTCACCGACGACGCCGAGGGCGAGCCCACGGGCTCCACCCCGGCCGACGGCATCGCCCGGGCCGCCGTCGACGACGCCGTCGCCCGCCAGACCGGTGACATCCAGCAGGTCCCGTCCAAGGTCAGCGCCGTGAAGGTGAACGGCAAGCGGTCCTACGCCCGGGTCCGCGAGGGCGAGGACGTCGAGCTGGCGGCCCGGCCCGTGACCGTCTCCTCCTTCGTCGTGCACGACGTCCGGCAGGAGACCGCCGAGGACGGCACACCCGTCCAGGACCTCCTGGTCTCCATCGTCTGTTCCTCGGGCACCTACATCCGGGCCATCGCCCGGGACATCGGTGCCGAGCTCGGCGTGGGCGGCCACCTGACCGCACTGCGCCGCACCCGCGTCGGCCCCTACACCGTCGCCGCGTCGCACACCCTGGACGCCCTGCAGCAGACGCTCACCGTCCTGCCCATCGGCGAGGCCGTCACCCAGGCCTTCCCCCGCTGGAACGTGGGGGAGAAGCAGGCCAAGCTCATCTGCAACGGCGTCCAGCTCGACATGCCGCAGCTCCCCGCCGGGCCCATCGCCGTCTTCGGCCCCGGCGAACGCTTCCTCGCGCTCGTCGAGGAGCGCCGAGGGCGCGCGAAGTCCCTGGCGGTCTTCGCCTGAGACCGGCTCGACACGGGGTGTGATCCTTGTCCGACCGTGCCGGGCAGCGGCCCACGAGCGCCGCATGGCACCCTTGGACCCGACGGAACATCGGCAGCACCGAGGAGCGGGCACAGTGCAGCGCTGGCGTGGCTTGGCGGACATCCCCGAGGACTGGGGGCGCAGCGTCGTCACCATCGGCTCGTACGACGGCGTCCACCGAGGACACCAGGTGATCATCGGCAAGGCGGTGGCCCGGGCGAGGGAGCTCGGCGTCCCCGCCGTCGTCGTCACCTTCGACCCGCATCCGCGCGAGGTGATCAAGCCGGGCAGCCACCCGCCGATGCTCGCCCCGCACGACCGCCGCGCCGACCTCATGGCCGAACTCGGCGTGGACGCCGTCCTGGTGCTGCCCTTCACCACGGAGTTCTCCAAGCTGCCGCCCGCCGAGTTCGTCGTGAAGGTCCTCGTCGACCGGCTGCACGCCCGCACCGTCGTCGAGGGCCCCAACTTCCGCTTCGGCCACCGGGCCGCGGGGGACGTCGCCCTCCTCACCGAACTCGGCGAGAGCTACGACTACGACGTGATGCTCGTGGACCTGTTCGTGCAGGGCGAGGCGGGCGGCGGCGTGCCGTTCTCCTCCAGCCTGGCCCGACGCCTCATCGGCGAGGGGGACATGACCGGCACCGCCGAGGTCCTGGGCCGCCCCCACCGGGTGGAGGGGATCGTCGTGCGCGGCGCGCAGCGCGGCCGGGAGCTGGGATACCCGACCGCCAACGTCGAGACGCTGCCCTTCACCGCCGTACCCGCCGACGGCGTCTACGCGGGCTGGCTCGTCGTCGGCGACGAGGCCATGCCGGCCGCCATCTCCGTCGGCACCAACCCGCAGTTCCACGGCGTCGACCGCACGGTGGAGGCCTACGCTATCGACCGCGTCGGCCTCGACCTCTACGGGCAGCACGTCGGCGTGGACTTCCTGGCCTACCTCCGGCCGCAGGAGACCTACCCCTCGCTGGACGCCTTCCTGGCCCAGATGGCGAAAGACGTCGACAAGGCCCGCGCCCTCGTCGCCGACGCCACCGCACCGCCCGCCCCGGGCCGGCCGACGGCCTGACGCCCGCCGCTGCCCGCCCGCTCCCGCGCAGGAGCGGAGCGGGCGTCAGACGAGCCGGGGTCAGCCGGGCAGCCCGTCAGGCGGTCAGCCGCCGGGCTGCCGCCGCTGCTGCCAGTCCGGGGCCGGGCCCGGCTGGCCCGGGTACCCGTATCCGCCGGGCGGCGGGCCCTGCGGCGGGGCGCCGTGCGGCGGGGCGCCGTGCTGGGGAGTGCCGTGCTGGGGCGGGGCGCCGTAGGGAGCCGCCTGCCCCGGGAGCGGCGGAGCCACCTGCGGCGGCAGCGCCGAACCGCTCTGCGTCCACAGCCCGTGCGACTGCTGGTGCCGCGTGATGTCCTCCGCGATCAGCGCCGCCAGGTTGAAGTAGGCCTCCCGCGTGCGCGGGCGCATCATGTCGAGGTCCAGCTCCGCGCCGGCGGCCAGGTGCTCGTCGAAGGGCACGACGACGACCTCCCGGCAGCGCGTCTTGAAGTGCCCCACGATGTCCTCGACCCGGATCATCTTCCCGGTCTCCCGCACCCCCGAGATGACCGTCAGGCTGCGCTGCACCAGGTCCCCGTACCCGTGCGCCGAGAGCCAGTCCAGCGTCGTGCTCGCGCTGCTGGCGCCGTCCACGGAGGGCGTCGAGATGACGATGAGCTGGTCCGCGAGGTCCAGCACACCCCGCATCGCCGAGTACAGCAGACCGGTACCGGAGTCGGTGAGGATGATCGGGTACTGCTTGCCGAGGACGTCGATGACGCGGCGGTAGTCCTCGTCGTTGAACGTCGTCGACACCGCCGGGTCCACGTCGTTCGCCAGGATCTCCAGCCCGGAGGGCGCCTGCGAGGTGAACCGGCGGATGTCCATGTAGCTGTTGAGGTGCGGGATGGCGGTGACCAGGTCGCGGATGGTCGCGCCCGTCTCCCGCCGCACGCGGCGGCCGAGCGTGCCCGCGTCCGGGTTCGCGTCGATGGCGATGACCTTGTCCTGCCGCTCGCTGGAGAGCGTCGCACCGAGCGCGGTCGTGGTCGTCGTCTTGCCGACGCCGCCCTTCAGGCTGATGACGGCGATGCGGTAGCAGGACAGCACCGGCGTGCGGATGAGTGCCAGCTTCCGCTGCCGCTCGGCCTCCTCCTTCTTCGCGCCGAGCCGGAAGCGGGAGCCGCCCCTGCCGCTGCTCTGCGGCTTGGGCTTGCGCTTCTGGTTCAGCAGCCGGTCCGAACTCAGCTCCACCGACGCCGTGTAGCCGAGCGAGCCCGGCTGCGCGTGCGCCTGCCGGGGGTCGGGCCAGGCGTGACCCGCGCGCGGGTCGCCGGGCGCCGACGCGGCCGGGTTCGGTCCGGGCCCCTGCTGATGCGGCACGGGCGGCTGCGGTGCCGGGGGGTGCGGTGCCGGGTGGTGCGGCTGCTGAGCCTGCTGCGGCGGCGGGAAGCCGTAGCCTCCGCCCTGCCCGCCCTGCGGATAGCCGTAGTTCGGCGCCTGCGCCTGCGGTTGCGGCTGTGCCTGCGGTGCCGGAGCGGGCGGCTGCGGTGCTGCCGGAGGGGCCGACCGGGGAGCGGCCGCGCCGGGGTAGCCCGGCCCGGCCTGCGGCGTGGTGTGCTGCGCAGGGGCGGGCTGAGGCGGACCGACCTCGGGCGGCGTGCCCTGCGGGGGAGTGGCCGACCGGTACTGCGGGGGCAGCGGGGGCAGCGGCGCGGCCGTCCCTCCGGCGGGCGTGCTGCCCGGCCCCTGCTCCCAGGGCTGGGCAGCCGGAGCGGAAGGGGGCACGGGAGCCGTGGGGGGCGCGTCCTGCGGTCGAGTGGCCTCGGGCGGGGAGGACGGTTCCGGAGCCACCCGTTCCCCGGCGTCCCCGCTGCCCGAAGCGACGGCGGGGTCGGCGGGCTTCCGGTCCTGTTCCGCCACGGCCGAGGCCGCGTCGGCGCCCGGCTCGGCCCGCTCCGCGTCCCGCCGGGCGAACTCCCGGCGCAGCGCGGAGGCGGAGATCCGCATCGTCCTCCCGCTGAGCTCCTCCTCCGGCTCCTCGTCCGGCTCCGCTCGCTCCGCCTCGGTCGGCCGAACGGGCGCGTCGGTGGGCTCCGGCGGTGCGTCCTGCGGTACCTCCCGGGCCACGGGCCCGACCGGTCCGGCGTCCCCGGGTGGCCCCTGCGGCCCCTGCCGGGCCGGCACGGCGGGCGGTGCTGAAGGCGGCGCGGGTGGCACGGGCGGCGATGCGGGCCGGGGTGCGGGCGCGTGGTCGCCGGGCACGGCGTCCTGGGGCTCAGCGGGCGCGGCGGCCGGCGTCGGTGTCGGCGGCGGAGTGGCGGTCTGCGGAGCGGCCGGGGCGTACTGTTCCGGCGGCGCCGGCATCCGGCCGTACTCCGGCGCGGGCGGCGCGGGTGCCGCGGGCCCAGCGGAGGGCGTCGCGGCGCCGCTGTTCTGCGTGTACCAGGCGGGCGGCGTGTAATCGATGGTGAACTCGCCCGTGTTCTCCAGATCCGATTCGGGCTCGTCGCCGGGGGTGATCCCGTCGCCGCGGATCTCGTCCCGGTCGCTGCTCACAGTGCCTCCTGCTGATCTGATCGCTCACCCCGGTCACCCGGTGCCCCCGGTCGCGAGGCTCCCTCCGGCCCGCGAGCCGCACGCCTCCCCAGCCTAAACGCCGCGCACCGCTGTGCGGCAGGCCGGGCTGCCTCGTGACCCCGCGGTCGTCCCACGCGTTGGGTCCGGTATATGAGGACGTGGGCCGCAGGCGCGGCCCACGTCTCAGCCGACCCCGGGAGTGCCGCACCGTGACCGTCGCCCTTCGCCGAGCCCGCACCTCGCTCGCCCTGACCGCAGCTCTGCTCGCCGCCCTCACCGCGTGCGGGGGTTCGGAGGACCGGAAACCCGAGGACGCCGGCCCCACCGGCGGCGACCCGGCGTCCCAGGCCCTGATCGAGAAGGTCAACGAGGCGATGCGGACGACGACGTTCCACTCCTCCGGCACCACCACCGCCTTCGCCGAGGGGGACCAGGAGACGACCTGGGACCCGGACAAGGGCCTGCGCACCGTCGCGTCCGGTACCTACTCGGGCGAGATGTACTGCAAGGACGGCGTCAACTACCTCAGCTCCGGTCTGCTCGCGGCGTCCCTCGGCCAGTCCGGCCAGCAACTCGACGTCCCCGAGGCCCTGGCCGACAAGTTCGTCTACACCGACACCGGCCAGCAGTGCACCGCCATGTTCAGCATCGACCCGTCGGGACGGCTCACCCCGGACAAGGACACCGAGGTCGACGGCCGGCCCACGAAGGCCGTCACGGTCGAGGGTGCGGGAGGCTCGGACGTCTACCAGGTGTCCGCCTCCGGCCCGCCCTACATCCTCCAACTCGTCTCCGACCGTGGCGGGCGCACGAGCACGACCACCTTCGACGCCTTCGGCGAGCCCACCGACATCACCATGCCCCCGGACTCCCTGCTGGTGCCGCTGGAGGACTTCCAGAAACAGGCAACTCCCACCGAGTGACCCGGTCATCACGCTGCGCGGCCCCGCCCGTCCCCGTAGAGTGGCCGGGCGGCACCCGCCCGTGGGCGTGGGCCGAGGCGATGACCGAGCGCAGAAGGGACACTCCGCAGATGGCGACCGAGCAGGAGAAGGACGAGCTGTACGCCATGGACATCTCGGGTGTCGAGTGGCTCAGCGCCCCCGACAGCCCCGCCGACGAGCGGGTCGAGATCGCCTACCTCCCGGGCGGCGGCGTGGCGATGCGGAACTCCAAGGACCCCGACACCGTCCTGCGGTACACGGCCGCCGAGTGGAAGGCCTTCGTACTCGGCGCCCGCGACGGCGAGTTCGACCTCAAGCACTGACCGGCCGGACGGCGAGGAACGGGCGACCGCGCGTCGCCCGGCTCAGTCCAGACGCCGTGCCACGCCGAGCAGACCCGTCTCGGCGTCCGTCGGCTCGATCTTCGCGAACTGACGGTCTTTCGGTGCGCACCACAGCGTGACGCCGTCTCCCAAGGACGGCAGCGCCTGGACCTCGGGCTCGGACAGGGCCAACACCGCACTCAACCGCCGTGCCTCCTGCGGTGACACCCGCTGAACACCCGTCAGCGCGGCGCCGCGCAACAACCGGGGCGCGGCCGGACTCAGGTACGGAAGCAGCGTGAGGACCGACTGCCACGGCGCGGAGGTCACACGCCCGCGCGGCGGCTTCATGCCGCAGTCCCGTACGACGACGACCGGGCCGCTCACCCTCGCGCCGAGCGCCGGAACCCGCCCCACCTGGTGCACGGACATGGCTCCCCGCGCCCCGCCCTCGCCCCCGACGGCGTGCAGCAGCGCCGTCCACACCTGGGGCCGCCCCGTCTCCACCGCGATCCGCGCCCCCGTCGCCGCGAGCCGCAGCGCGAGGACCTGCGCCGTCCACAGCCCCCCGATCAACAGCACGTCGAACGGCCGGGGGTGGTGGAACCCGATGACCGCCGCCGCGCCCCGCGCATCCACCCCGGCGACCACCCCGTCGTCCCCGACCGGCAGCGCCAAGGCGTCGAGCTGCTCGGCCGACACGACGTGCCGCGCCATCCGTGGACCTCGCGCACGCAACGTCATGGCAGTCCTCCGAGAGGAATCGACGCCAGGACACCGGGCGTCTGCTGATGATCCAGCCGGACCAGGCCGACACGTGCCCGCCGCGCCGTGTCCTCAAGCTCCCGGCACCGCGACGCAAGCTCCTCCGGGCTGCTCCCGGTGATTCTCACGTGGCCCGTGACCGCCACCGACTCCCGCGCGGACGACGCCAGCGTGATGCTCAACGTGCTCGCCGACGCCGGCACCGCTGACAGGAGCCCGGCCACGTCCACCAGCGGAAGACCACCGGTGCCCATCCCGGGCCAGTCACCGACCCCGTAGACCGTGTGCCACCGGTCGTCGCACCGCCAGTGGCGCACCGACTCGGCCGTGCGGCGACCGGAGGCGGGGCCCGGACCTCCGGCCTGCGCGGCCACGGTCGGATCCGCGCCCACCGACGTGGCCAGCGCAGTCACCACCTCATCCTCCGACAGCACCGTCGCACGGAACCCCGCTCCGACCAGCCTGCTGGCCAGATGGTCCGCCGTCCGCACCACCGCCCGCTGCGCGCCCTCGGCCCCGCCGCCGCGTGCCTCCACGGCCTCCGCGCACGATTCGGGGTCCAGCTTGAGCGCCACCCAGGTCAAGCGCACCGCCGGAGCCCCCGCAGCCGCCCGCAGGGGGCCGTAACTCGACGCGGCCACCGAGCGGGGCGGCAGCGACGGGGCGGGCGCCGGCTGCGTGTGCTGCACCACCTGGACGGACTCCAGCCGGACACCGTCCACCTCCAGGGCGTCCGTCAACAGGCCGAGCGACAGGGAGGGTCCGGCACGCGAGCCGCTCAGTGCCCTCGGCCGCTGCTCCACACGGACCAACGCCGTCGTGAAGGTCGCGTCCGCGACGATGCCGATGGACCGCCCGTCGCGGTGTGTGAACGTACGGGTGTGCACGCCCGGCGCGCACTCGACCACCGGCGCCAGTCCCGGCGGGACCTGACGGGCCGACACCGAGGCAGCGGTCCTGGTACGTCGGCGGAACCCCACAGTGGCCGCCAGCCGTTCCGGCAGGGAACGCCGCCTCCATCGCGCCGACATGACGAGGAGCACACACCCGGTCGCCGCACACACGACGAGGAGGACGTCGTCGACCACCCAGGCCGTGAGGACGAGGCACACGCAGACCTGGACGAGGACCACCTGGTACAGGTGAACAGGACCGAAACGACCAGGAGTCGACTCTCTGACCGGCCGCACGAGGGCCTGTTGGCGTCGCCGAGCCTCCGGCTCTCGCGACGGGGAGCTGTGCGAGTCCCCCGGACCGCTGCCGTCGGTCGTTCGGGCCCGGGTGGCGGTCCGCCCCATTCCCCTACGCCCCCTTGTGTCTGTATTCGGCCGCACAGCGGACGCAGCTGACCGGGGCTCACCTTACCCGAGCGACCACCGCAGCCGGTCCGCGGACATGGTAGAACCCGAGCGCGTCGACCACGCCGCCGAGGTCGTAGTCTGTGACCGCTGATCGCAGGGGAACCGGTCAGCGAGGAGGGGCGAACGGACATGGCATCCAGGCGCGACGAACTCAACGCCTACACCTTTGCGAAGAAGCGGACTGTCGCGTCCTTCCTGCAACCTTCGCCCACCGGTACCGAAGAGGGAGCACCTCGACCTCTGCGCGCCTTCCTGCCCGGCCTCGTCGTGGGAGCCGTCATCATGGCGGGCTTCGGTGCCTGGGGCATGTTCAAGCCCAAGGTTCCGAGCGGCTGGGACGAGCCCGGGAAGAACGTCATCGTCGCCAGCAAGTCCACCACCAGGTACGTCGTCCTGGAGACGGACGGGGAGCCGCAGCTGCACCCCGTCCTCAACTTCGCGTCGGCCAAGCTCCTGCTCGACGGCGAAGGGGCCGAGATCGTCGAGGTCGACGAGGCCGTCCTGGACAGTGGCGACGTCCCGATGGGGCCCACGGTGGGCATCCCCTACGCTCCCGACCGACTGCCCGCACCCGGTGAGGCGGGCACCGCCAAGCGCTGGGCCGTGTGTGAACAACCGGGTGCGGCCGACCAGTCGGTCCAGAGCGCGACCTTCCTGCTGGCCGACCGGGACGCGGAAGCCGTCGAGGGCAGGCACCGGCTCTCCGGCGACGACGTGATGTACGTGCAGAGCGACGAGGGGAAGCGCTTCCTCGTCGACGCCCGGGGCACCAAGTACGAGATCGGTACGGAGAACAGCGAACTGCTCCTGCGCTCGCTCGTCGGGGAGGGGCGTCGCCCGCAACAGGTCAGCGACGCCTGGCTCACCACCTTTCGGGAGGGCAGCCCGGTCGTCTTCCCGGATCTCCCCGACGGGCTCGGCACCGCGGCGGGCATGGAGGAGCTGGACGACTCCGCCAACCGGGTCGGCATGGTGCTCATCGCTCCCACCGGCTCCGGGCCGCAGCACTACGTCGTCCTTCGCGGCAAGGTGGTCCCGATCAGCGACTTCAGCGCTCGACTTCTCCTCGACCACCCGGGCTCCCTCGAACTGGGTCAGAAGAGCCGGGCCATGGAGGTCGCGGCCCAGTCGTTCACCGCGGCCCCGGCCTCCGAAGGCCCCACCGTCGAGCACGACTGGCCCGAGCTGGAACCCGACCACGTCAACTCCGCGTCCCGCGACACGGTGTGCAGCGTCCTACGCGACGTTGACGACGACGGCTCCGTCACCTTGTCCACCTGGGCCGGCGACGCCTACCCCGTCCCCATCACCGACGGCGCCACCAGCGCCTACGTCACGCCCGGCTCCGGCCTGCTGTACCGCCAGTTCCAGGGCACCGACACCACTACCGGCGGAACGTTCCTCGTCACCGACACCGGCCTGCGCTACGCCGTGCAGTCGAACGCCGACAGCAGCGCGCAGGAGACCGGGACCACCGAGGACGGCGACGCACAGAACGCGGGCAACGACGTCAACCAGGCCCAGCTCCGACTCGGCTATCAGGACGTCGACCCGGTCCCGGTGCCCGCCCACTGGTCCGAGTTCCTGCCCAAGGGCCCCCGGCTCGACACCACCAGCGCCCGGCAGCCGCAGGGAGCATGATGAAGCGCCCCGTGCCCCTCCTCGCCGTCCTCGCCCTCACCTTCGGCACGCTGCTGGTCCCGCCCGCACAGGCAAGCGACCCCGACGCCCGCACCGACCTCGCGGCAGGTGGCACGTGCACGTACCCCGCCAAGAGCTTCACGGGCCGACCCTGGTACCTCCAGCGCGTCCTGCTGGACGAACTGTGGGACCGAACCCGAGGCGAGGGCGTACGCGTCGCCGTCATCGACACCGGTGTCGACGCCAAGCACCCCCAGCTCACCGACGCCGTCGACGTCACCGCCGGGGCCGACCTCATCCCCGAGGACAAGCAGCGTGAAGGCGCCCCCCAGGGCCCGACCGCCGATCTCGTCGGTCACGGCACCAAGGTCGCCGGCATCATCGCCGCACGTCCTGCTGAGGACACCGGGTTCGTCGGCATCGCTCCCGAAGCCACCATCATCCCGATCCGCCAGAACGACGCGGAGGGGGCCGGTAACACCGAGACCCTCGCCCAGGGCATCCGCCACGCGATCCGGGAGAAGGCCGACGTCATCAACATCTCCCAGGACACCGTCAAGCCACTGCCTGACGATCACCCGCTCAAGGCAGCCGTCGACGAGGCGCTGGCGGCCGGCATCGTCGTCGTGGCCTCCGCCGGCAACGACGGGTCGGACGGCAAGCTCAAGAACACCTTCCCCGCCTCGCTGCCCGGCGTACTCGCCGTCGCAGCCTCCGACCGGAACAACGAGCGTGCCCGCTTCTCCCAGCGCGGCGAGTTCGTCGGTGTGGCCGCGCCGGGCGTCGACATCGTCTCCACTGTTCCCGGGGGCGGACACTGTGCCGACAACGGGACGAGCTTCGCCGCCCCGTTCGTCGCCGGTGTCGCCGCCCTCCTCCTGGCCGAGCACCCTGATTGGGAGCCCCACGAGGTCGTGGCACAGATTCAGCAGACCGCCGAGCGGGCGGTCAGCGGTGCCGACCACCACGTGGGCTGGGGCGTCATCGATCCGGTCCGCGCCGTCAGCCAGGCCGACCGGCCGATCGAGAAGCCCGTGGCCCGCGATGGCGTCCAGCCCGCCCCCGCACCGCAGGCGGCACCGCTCCACCTCGGTGAGTCCTACGCGGAACGCAACGAGCGTCTGGGCACCTACGTGTTCCTGACCGCGGCCGTCCTCGTCAGCGTCGTCACCGGCACGTCGGTGGTCCTCCGCGACCGCCGAAGGCACCAGCCCGGAGGATGACCCGCTCACGAGGTGCAGATCCGGCCAACGTCACTTGAGTCAGCTGATGTTGCACTTGTGACAAGGCTCTTTGAGGCGTCAACTAAGGGCTCGCACTATGATTTTCGACGCTCGACCTTGCAGTTGGAACCGACTGCGCATCGAGATAGAGTGACCACTACACGTGAACGGGGTTGGCCAGGGGGGCTTGCCATGGTTGACGCCCATCAGGGCGGCGGGGGGACTCCGAGCGACTTCAGACGTGCTGCGGAGTCATTGAAGGACTTCAAGAAGCGCGTTGACGGCATCATCGAGAACCTCGAGAAGTCCGCTGCGTCCAAGACCAGCATCAGCACCAACGCCGTGGTGCCCAAGGCGTCCTACGGCACGGGCTTCAGCGAGGCCGAGGACCTGTCCTTCCAGTACGAGCGCATCCACGAGCATCTGACGTCGTTGTCACAGACGTTCACCGACCAGATCGACGCGATGGGTATCGCCGTACTCGGCGCCGACATCGGGTTCGACAACCTGGAAGAGGACCTGAAGCGCCGGTTCTGGGAGATCCACGATCGCACGAAGCTGCGACACGAGGAGGGCCAGACCGTCAAGGACGGCGGCGACAAGCCCGCCTCCGACGTAAACCAGGGCCTGTAAGCAGTGAGGGCAGCAAACGATGAGTGACGAAAAGCTCTCGTTCGACGAGACGCAGGCAAATCTGCAGGTGTCCCTGACCGATACGAACAGGCGGCAGCGCACCGCCTTCACGTGGGCGGGGGTCAACGCTGCACTCGGGCAGACGGACTTTGAGGGCTACCAGCTGAACACCATGCTCGACATGATCGAGAGTGCGAAGCCCAGTGATCTGGAGGCTGCTGCGGACGCCCTGGCCAACGCGTCGGACGCGATCGAGGGTGTCGGCGAGGACATCAAGAAGTACGCGGCCAACGTCGACTGGGAGGGTGAGTCGGGGGAGGCGTTCCGCACCTGGGCGGACAACCTGGGCAAGAACACCCTCAAGCTGGCCACGTACACCGGCCAGGCAGGTGTGCAGATGCGCGCGGCGTCCATCGGGCTGGCGTCGGTCAAGAGCGGTATGCCCCCGCGCGAGCAGGGCCCATATCTGCCTATGGACATCGACAAGGCCAACGCGGCGGAGGACCCGAGGGAGAAGAACCGCCAGGAAGCCATCACCCAGATGAACCGGCTCAGCTCCTTCTACACGGTGTCCCGCGACACCATGGCCGCCCAGGAAGAGCCCACCTTCGCCCCACCCCCAAACGTCGGCGTGCCGATTCCCGACGGTGACAGGGCTCCGGAAGCCGGAAGCCCGCCCGGTCCGGACCATCCGACAGGCTCAGAGAGATGGGGAGCCAACGGTGCGGCCATCGCCGCCAATGATCCAGAGCTAGCCAACATCTCCTACTCCACGCAGCCCGTTGGCATGGAAATCAACACCGCAAGCAGTCATCAGACGAATCCGGTGGAGCGCACGTCGTTGCGTCCCGGGCTGACGACGAGTAGCTCCCCATCCGTGCCGAACGGCTATGCCCTGGTGCCACCGACCGCTGGAACCTCCCCCACTCCGCAACAGCGGACTGGGCGTGGTCCCTACGGGGGAAGCCCACAGAAGCAAGCGATCGCCCCGCACCAGACCAACAGCTGGCGGCAACCCGATGCCCGAACAAGCGGCACGCCGCCTGTTGGAGGACGCCTTCCCGGGCCCGCTGCGAGCAATCCCACACCCGTGGGACGAGCACCGCACAGCGCATTCCCTGCCAGACCCGGTCGCCCGGACGCGGTATTCGGTGGTATGCCCTACCGGCCCGGCGTTGCAGGCTCCCCACCCATTCCACAAGGAAGAGTGATCGGGGCCGAAACTGGCACGTCGAGCCGTACGCCCATGGTGGGCCATTCCGGGGCCGCTGGGCCGCACGGAAACACGGGCTCAGTCGGGCCGGACCACCGCCGTGCCAATGGGCATCGAAGCGTGGAGGGCGCCTCGCGCCCGGTGCCTGCAAGCCGAATGCAAAGTGGCGGATTCTTCACGCCTGGCGGTATGGGACTCGTTAATCCACGGGGCACCGTGCGGGCGGAATCTCATGAAGAGAGAAGAGTAAATTCTCGGCCAGAATATCTGGCCGAGGACGAGAAGACATGGAAATACAGGCGGGACATCGTGCCGCCAGTGGTTGAGTGACCAAATGAGTCAGCCAGAAGCCGTGGTGACGAAGAGGACCGTGAAAAGATCATGTTGTCAGTAAGGATCTTGCGAAAAGTTTCCCATGTCACCATTTGTGCAGCGCTCACTGGGGCGATAATTGGGCTAGCGCCCGCGGCGCAAGCCCAAGACCTAAGCGATCGCCAGTGGTACCTCGAACCGATGCAAGCTGAAGCTATGTGGGAAGTTAGTAAAGGCGAGGGCATTACGGTCGCTGTGATCGACACGGGCGTAAGCGCATCGAGTAAGACTCTTGCGGGTCGCCTACTACCGGGCGAAGACTTGACCGATCGACCAGGATCAGCCACGGATGACTACGCAGGCCACGGAACGGGCATGGCTGAATTGATCGCCGGGACAGGAGCGGGGGGCGGTATAAAGGGACTAGCGCCGAAAGCGAAGATTTTGCCGCTCAGGGTGACTTTGGCTGAGGACGATGGTTTTGTGGATGCTGAGGATCAGTCCCTTGAGAATGCAGTACGAGTAGCTGCTGACAGCGAGGCTCAGATTATTAACATGTCTCTTGGGTCGGTCGGCACAGAAGAGCTAGAGGCAGCCATCGAATTCGCAGTCGGCAAGGGTAAGCTGATTTTCGCCAGCACTGGCAACAGCGGCAAAGATTACTCGGAGTATCCGGCCGGGTTCCCTGAAGTTGTCGGCGTCGGCGCTGTCACGGAAAAGAACAAGGTAGCGGAGTATTCCCACGGCGGGAATGTCGACCTGACAGCGCCGGGGTCCGATTTTCCTGGATGGTGCGACAACAGTTTCTCCCGCCGTTGCACCACGAGTGGAACCAGTAACGCCTCAGCCATCGCCTCTGCTTCTGCCGCGCTCATCTGGGCGGAGCACCCGGACTGGACGGCCAATCAGGTGCTTCGAGTGATGATGCAGACTGCCAGCAAAGCTATCGACGGGAGCGACTACACCACGAGGCTGGGGTACGGGACCGTCCGGCCTCGAAAGGTTCTTCTTGACGGGGAGGGTGACCCGGGGGATCCCGACCAGCACCCGCTGCTCAAGCAAGAAGAGTCCCCGTCACCCTCGGCGCAGCCGGAGGGTGGGTCGTCGGACGGCGACGAGTCGGCATCCGACCGGGTGAAGGTCGCCGATGAAGGCGATGACGGTCCGCCAACCGGATTGCTGATCGGCTCGGGGGTGGCGGTAGTCCTGGTCGCAGCGGGAGCGATCGGGTTCCTGGTGCTGCGTCGCAGGTAGGCCGTTGGCGTCTGTCGTTTCGAACGAACGCTTATGCAATCACGCGCTCTGGAGGAGGAGCATATGGCCGAGGGAAGTAGCCCGGGCACCGGTTTCAGGTCAGAGGACGGAGACCTCGCCGGGCTTATCAAGGACGTCGAGGAGATGCAGGGCACCCTGCAGGGCCGGATCTCCGCGCTGAACGCTGCGGTGGACACCATCGAGACGGGGTGGAAGGGGTCGGCCGCCGGGGCCTACAACCATCTCCAGCGTCAGGCGAACGAGTACGCGCGCAAGCTGTACGACAAGCTCCGCTTCATGGAGGAGGCCCTCCAGATGAGCAAGGACGGCTTCACCGCGAACGAGCTGGAGCAGATGGAGAACTTCAAGAAGATCCAGGGGCAGAGCCCGATCAGCGACTTCATCGACGCTTCGCCGACCGTCAAGTAACGAAGAGGGGGAATCATGACCATCGAGGTCACGTATGGGACGGTCACTGCGGCCGCCAGCGACATCCGGAAGGCCGCGGGCGAGATCGGCACCCAGCTCACAACTCTCCAGGGTCGGGTGGCGAAGGTCGTCGCCGGCTGGGACGGTGAGGCCAAAGAGGCGTTCCACGCCAAGCAGCGTGGCTGGGATCAGGAAGTCCAGGGTCTTAAGGAAACGCTCGACGCCATCGCCACCGCGCTCGACAACTCGACGGCCGGCTACCAGGGGACTGACAAGAAGGCTTCCATGCAATTCGACTTCTGAGTCAGCGTGCGTACGCACGTGAAGGGGCGGACCTCTCAAGGTCCGCCCCTTCACGTCTACCCGGTCGGCGCCGGACCGTGTGCCGCTGCCCTCCCTTGTCGCCGCAAGCTGAGCGCGCGTCACGTTGGGGTGGGACGTGATGGCGCAGGGTGTCCGTCAGGCGGCAGGTGCTGTTGGTGTCGACGTGCCTGTGGTGCGGTTGACCCTGTGTGCAGCACGCCCGAGGGGCCCCGGCGCAGTCCTCACTCTGCTTCTGGTCTGCCCTGACCGAGGATGAGGGACACGCAGTCGTCAGGTCTGGTTGTTCGGCAGCCAGCCGACCTGGACGAGAGGCGCACCGCGTTTGCGGGAGGCGAAGACACCGCGTCCGGGCGGCATGGGCCGGGCGCGGACGTTGCCGAGGATGTCGCCCTCCATCGGGTCTCCCGACAGGACGACGCCCTGGGCACCGAGTTCCTTGACGCGCTGCATGAACGCCTCGTAGAAGGACCGGGACGCGCCGGACGCGTTGCGGGCGATGATGAACCGGACGCCGATGTCCCGGGCGAACGGCAGGTGCTCGGTGAGCGCGGCGAACGGGTTGCCGGTGGAGTTGGCCACCAGTTCCCAGTCGTCGACGATGATGAAGATGCGCGGCCCCGACCACCAGCTCCGGTCCCGCAACTGCTGGGGCGTGACGTCGTCCGGTGGGGTGCGCTTCTCCATCAGGTCCCGCAGCGCGGCCACGTGCGTCTCCAGACCGTTGGACATGGCCGCGTACACGATGAGGTGGGAGTCGGGGATGCTGCTCAGCAGTCCGCGCCGGTAGTCGGCGACGACGATCCTCGCCTCGTCGGGGGTGTACCGCTCGGTGATCTGCTTCGCCAGCAGCCGGACGAGCGCCGTCTTGCCGGATTCGCTCTCCCCGAAGATGAGGAAGAACGGGTCGGTCTCGAAGTCGACGTACACCGGTTCGAGGTTGGTCTCGTCGAGGGCGAACGCGATGCCGCGCTCCGGGTGCTCGTTTCCCTTGGGAAGCTGCTGGGCGGGGATCTCCCGGGGCAGCAGCCGCACGGCGGGTGCGGCGTCGCCCGGCCAGGCGTCCCGCACCCGGGCGACCAGGTCCTCGCTGCCCTCGGAGAGGGTCTCGGCGTCGTTGCTGCCGTCGATGCGCGGCATCGCCGCCATGAAGTGCAGCCTCTGCGGGGTCTGACCGCGCCCGGGGACGCCGGCGGGTACGTTGGCCGCGACCTTGCGGTCGAACTCCGAGTCCATCGTGTCGCCCAGGCGCAGCTCCAGCCGGTTCATGAGCTGGTCCTTCAGCGCCGGTCGCATCTCCATGCTGCGCGATGACGTGGCGATGACGTGGATGCCGTAGCCCAGACCCCGTCCGGCGATGTCCGTCACGACTTCGGTCAGCAGGTCGTACTCCTGCTTGAAGCTCGCCCAGCCGTCGATCACCAGGAACACGTCGCCGAAGGGCTGGCCGGTGATCTCCCCTCGGGCCCGACGGCGCCGGTAGGTGCCGACGGAGTCGACGGAATGCGCCCGGAAGTACTCCTCACGGCGGGCGAGGATGCCGGCCACCTCGGAGACCGTCCGCCGGACGCGCTCCGGGTCCAGTCGCGAGGCGACGCCCCCGACGTGCGGGAGGTCCGACACCGCCGACATCCCGCCACCACCGAAGTCCAGGCCGTAGAACTGCACTTCGCTCGGGGTGTGGGTCAGGGCGAACGAGGAGACGATCGTGCGCAGCAGCGTCGACTTGCCCGACTGCGGGCCGCCGATGATGAGCATGTTGCCCGCCGCGCCGGAGAAGTCGCCGTAGAGCACTTCGCGGCGTTGCTCGAAGGGCTTGTCGACGAGCCCGAGCGGGACGACGAGTCCTCCGGGCCGCGGGTGGTCGGGGACGGTGAGCCCGCGCCCCTCCACCGTGGTCAGGTCCGGGAGCAGCTCGTCGAGCGGGGAGGCCTTGTCCAGCGGCGGCAGCCACACCTGGTGGGCCGACGGTCCCTGGCCGTCGAGGCGCCGGACGATGACGTCGAGCACCGTGTCGGCCAGTGCGTCGTCCTCCGTCCGTGTCACGGTCTCGGACGGCTGGGCCTGAGGATCCGGAGCCGCGTACCGGACGGGCACCGGCGCGGCGGTGAACAGGGCCGGCCGACGATCGACGGCCGGCCCCCTGCCGGGGTCCACCGGGCGTGAACCGTTCGCCCGGTAGACCCCGGATACGTAGGCCGCCTTGAACCGCGTCATCTCGTCCGTGCCGAACTTCAGGTAGCCGGAGCCGGGGACGGACGGGAGGTGGTAGGCGTCGGGTACACCGATCGCGGTGCGGGACTCGGCGGCCGAGAACGTGCGCAGACCGATGCGGTACGACAGGTACGTCTCCAGACCGCGCAGGCGCCCCTCCTCCAGTCGCTGCGAGGCCAGCAGCAGGTGCACGCCCAGCGAGCGGCCGATGCGGCCGATCTGAATGAACATGTCGATGAAGTCGGGTTTTGCGGTGAGGAGTTCACTGAACTCGTCGATGACGATGACCAGCGAGGCGATCGGGTTCAGTGGGGCGCCGGCCGCTCGGGCCTTCTCGTAGTCGTGGATGTTGGCGTAGTTGCCGGCGTCGCGCAGCATCTCCTGGCGGCGGTTGAGTTCCCCGCGGATCGAGTCACCCATCCGGTCGACCAGTGTGAGGTCGTCGGCGAGGTTGGTGATCACAGCGGCGACGTGCGGCATGTTCGACATGCCGGCGAACGTCGCGCCGCCCTTGAAGTCCGCGAGGACGAAGTTCAGCGTCTCCGAGGAGTGGGTGACCGCGAGCCCCAGTACGAGCGTCCGCAGCAGCTCCGACTTGCCCGAGCCGGTCGCGCCTACGCACAGGCCGTGCGGGCCCATGCCGTCCTGAGCCGCCTCCTTGATGTCGAGCATGACGGGCTGGCCGTCCTCGCCGACGCCGATCGGCACACGGAGCCGGTCCCCCTGTGCGCGTGGCCGCCAGGTGCGCGAGACGTCGACCGACGCGGCGTCGCCGAGCGCGAGCAGCTCGGTGAACTCGAGGTTCGCCAGCAGCGGCTCCTCGTCCTCACCACCCGACGACGCCGACAGCGGGGCGAGTTGGCGGGCGAGGGCCTCGGCTGCCTCCGCCGCCAGGGTGTCGGGCTCGCCCTCGTAGACGAAGCCGTTCGCTGACTCCATACGCAGCTCCGACGGGCGCACGACGACGGACAACCCCCCGCGCGGCTCTCTCAGCTCACCCGCCACCACCTCGACGACCGTCACCCCCTGAAGACCTTCGGGGGACGCGAATACCGAGGTGGGCGGCACCGTCGAGCCGTCCAGCACGAGGACGACGTGCGGTTGGTCCAGCGTGGGCTGGCCTTGAGGGTGGAACCGTGTCCGGTTCTCCAGCCGCGGGCGGAGCATCTCCTCCAGCTCGATCAGGTCCTCGCTGATCATGCGACGCGTGCCGGCTCCGTCGATCGAACCCGGAAGCTGGAGGTGCGGAAGCCACTTGGACCACTCCCACCGCTCGGCGGCGTCAGGACCACCGGCCGCGACCGCGACCAGCAGATCGTCCGGCGAGTGCAGGGCGGTCATCTGGGCGACGAGCGCCCGTACGGAGCCGTGCACGGAGTCCGCGTGGCCGGAGACGGTCAGGTGGTAGAAGGCGCGCAGGGAGACCGCCATCGGCAGGCCGTCGACGGTGCTGTGCGTGGCGATGAACCGTTGCATCGCGCCGGCCGTCAACGGCTCCAGTTCGTCGACCGGCGCCGTCTCGGGGGCGACGAGCTGGGAAGCGAGTTGCTGCGCCCCGAGCCCGACACGGACCTGCCCGAAGTCCGCGTCCCCGGCCCGCCGTTCCCACAACCGGCTGCCCTCTGCGACGAGCGCCCACAACTGCTCGGGCGCCGGATGCAGGTAGAACTGGGCGTCGCGTTGCCGGGCGGCGTTCCGCCGGACCGTGCGCCTCGTCTGGGCCAGGTACTTGAGGTAGTCACGGCGAAGCTGCGCCATCTGCCCCTGTGTGCCCCGGCGGAAGCGGATGATGGTGAACACGACCATAGCGACCGTCGATACCGCCATCACCGCGCCCATGATCCGCATGAAGGGCATCGGTGACATGAAGAAGAAGACCACCGAGCCGCCCATGCCGAGCATGGGCACCACCTGCATGAGGACGCCCTCCTGAGGCCCTCGCGGCAGCTCCGGCGGAGGTTCGAGCCGCAGGTCGTCGCCAGGCACTTCGGGCGGCAGCGCCCGTGGGGGGCGCTTGACGACGATCTGGCTCACGAACGCATCAGTCCCTCATACGAACGGAGGCTGGTCTGTGGCCCGTCGCCCCCGTGGCAGCGGTCTCCCTCCGCGCTGAGCGATCCTACTCGCCGGGCTGCCCGAGGAGTCCGGATAGGGTGTCGCACGCCGCGTGCGCAACTGTGACGAGGGGGCCGATGGATGAGTACGTCAGCGAGCGCGTCGGCCCCTGCGCCGACCGCCTCCGCGACGGGGTTCTGCCGGGTGACGATCGTCGGCCCCGACAGCCGCATCGACGTAGCACTCCCCGAGGACCTGGCGGTAGCCGACCTCTACCCCGAGATCCTGAGGCTGAGCGCGCAGACGCCGACCCCGGGTGCTCCGGTGGGGTACAACCTGGTCCGCCGGGACGGGGCCGTGTTGGACGGCTCCCGCTCGTTGCTCGCCCAACGGGTGCTCGACGGTGAGGTGCTGAGCCTGCGTCCGTTCGCGGAGTCGCTGCCGCCGGCCGTCTTCGACGACGTGTCCGACGCCGTCGCCTCGGCCGTCAGCCGTGACCGCACGCTGTGGAACGACCGGCTCATGCGCCTGGCCGGGCTCGTCGGCGGCGTCGTCCTGCTGACGCTGATGGCGGGCATCGTCTGGTTCTCGGACCCGGTGGGGCACGACATGCACGGCCCGGCCGGTGTCATCGCTGCCGTCACGGCCGTGCTGCTGCTGGCGCTGGCGGCTGTCCGGGCCCGGGTGTACGACGACCGGGCCGCCGGTCGGGCCCTGGGGCTTGCCGCCTTGCCGCACGCCATGGTCGCCGGCTCCGGTGTGCTGCCGCTGATGGAGGGGCACGGCATCGGCCGACTGCAGTTCCTGCTCGGCTGCGTGGCCGTACTCCTCGCGTCGACCCTGCTGATCGCCGTGATGCCGGGGGGCGACGCCCCCTTCGTCGCCACCGCCTTCGCCGGAGCGGTCGGTACGCTCGCCGTGTTCGGCATGATCCTGCTCGATGCGGACGCCCTGAGGGGGGCCGCCGTCTCCGCTCCCTTCGCCATCGGAATCATGGCCTTCCTCCCCGGGCTGTCGGCCCGCTTCGCACGGCTGCCCATCGGGTACGCCCCGCCGCGTCCCAGCCAGGAGGCCACGGCGGTGACGGGGGAGGACCCGTTCGCCCCCGCCGACCCCGGGCCGGTCGACCCGCAGCGCATCGCCGGGCAGGTGCGTCGAGGCCACGAGATGCTGCTCGGGCTCGTCGGAGGCTGCGCCCTCGTCGTCGCCGGGGCCGCGACGACCCTCGGATTCTCGGACGACGTCTGGGCCCAGGTCCTCGCGCTGGCCTCCGGTGTGGCGTTGTTGCTCCGCGCCCGCCTGTTCCGCTACACGTCGCAGATCGTCTGCGCTCTGACGGCCGGGCTCGTCGCCGTCGCGCTGCTGGTCATCGCGCTCGCGCTGAACTCGCCGCTCGCCCAGGACGGGGGCGGTGTGCGTACGCTGTGGCTCGCGGCCGCGCTCGCGGCCGGGGCGGCGCTCGTGACGGGGATCGGGCTCGTCGTGCCGAGGACGGGGCTCACACCCTTCTGGGGCAGGTCCCTCGACCTCTTCGACGCCCTCGTCCTGCTCTCCCTCACCCCGCTCAGCCTCGCCGTGCTGGACGTCTACGACGCCGCCCGCTCCATGACGAGCTGACCCCGGACGGGCCGACGTCACGGAGGGTGTAAGCTACGGGCGGCCGTTTGTGTGCGCTGCCTTCCGGATCACGGGTCCGGGGAAAGCGCCCGGCGCGCCCCACGAAGCCTCCCGAGTTCCGGAAGCTCCCCTGTGCAGTGGACCAGGGGCACTCGGCGGCCCTGCACCCGCAGGATGACATCACAAGGAGTGCGTGTGTCCTCTCTCGACGCCGCGACGAAGAAGCAGATCATGTCCGAGTACGCCACCAAGGAGGGCGACACCGGCTCCCCCGAGGTCCAGGTGGCCCTGCTCACGCAGCGCATCAAGGACCTCACCGAGCACCTGAAGACCCACAAGCACGACCACCACTCGCGTCGTGGTCTGCTCCTCCTGGTCGGCCAGCGCCGTCGGCTGCTGCAGTACCTGGCCAAGAAGGACATCCAGCGTTTCCGTGCCCTGGTCGACCGCCTCGGTATCCGCCGTGGCGCGGCGGGCGGCGCGCGCTGATCGCATGAGGGAGGGAGCGGTTCCCTGACCGGGGGCCGCTCCCTTCGTCGTACCCCGCGCGGCGGCCGATCTTTGTAGGCTGTCCCCAGGGAACGACACAACAGCATGAGGCGGGGCGCACCCGCACGACGCCGGTCCTCGGTAGTGGCCCCCGGACGACGGACGCAGACCGTCCGGGAGCTTCGATCGAAGACCGGCCCGCACAGGGAGCGCTCCACCTGCCGCAGTCCGCCGCGACACGCGTGGTGGACGAACGTACGAGGAGACATTCCTGGTGGAGAACGAGACCCACTACGCCGAGGCCGTCATCGACAACGGCGCCTTCGGCACCCGCACCATCCGCTTCGAGACGGGCCGCCTCGCCCGCCAGGCCGCCGGTTCCGCCGTGGCCTACCTGGACGACGACACCATGGTGCTGTCGGCCACCACCGCGGGGAAGCACCCGAAGGAGCAGCTCGACTTCTTCCCCCTGACGGTGGACGTCGAGGAGCGCATGTACGCCGCGGGCAAGATCCCCGGTTCCTTCTTCCGGCGGGAGGGCCGTCCCTCGGAGGACGCCATCCTCACCTGCCGCCTGATCGACCGCCCGCTGCGGCCGTCGTTCAAGAAGGGCCTGCGCAACGAGATCCAGATCGTCGAGACGATCATGGCCCTCAACCCCGACCACCTCTACGACGTGGTCGCCATCAACGCCGCCTCCTGCTCCACGCAGCTGGCCGGCCTGCCGTTCTCCGGCCCGATCGGTGCCACCCGCGTCGCCCTCATCAAGGGCCAGTGGGTCGCGTTCCCGACGCACACCGAGCTGGAGGACGCCGTCTTCGACATGGTCGTGGCCGGCCGGGTCCTGCCCGACGGTGACGTCGCGATCATGATGGTCGAGGCCGAGGCCACCGAGAAGACGATCGAGCTCGTGCGCGGTGGCGCCAGCGCGCCGACCGAGGAGGTCGTCGCCGCCGGTCTGGACGCCGCGAAGCCCTTCATCAAGACCCTCTGCAAGGCCCAGTCGGACCTCGCCGACAAGGCCGCCAAGCCCACCGGCGAGTTCCCGGTCTTCCTGGACTTCCAGGACGACGTCCTGGACGCCCTGAACGCCGCCGTCCGCGACGAGCTGGCCCGGGCCCTGACCATCGCCGGCAAGCAGGAGCGCGAGGCGGAGCTCGACCGCGTCAAGGCGGTCGCCGCGGAGAAGCTGCTCCCGCAGTTCGAGGGCCGGGAGAAGGAGATCTCCGCCGCCTACCGGTCCCTGACCAAGGAGCTGGTCCGCGAGCGCGTCATCAAGGAGAAGAAGCGCATCGACGGCCGCGGGGTCACCGAGATCCGCACGCTGGCCGCCGAGGTCGAGGCCATTCCGCGGGTCCACGGCTCGGCCCTCTTCGAGCGCGGTGAGACGCAGATCCTCGGCGTCACCACGCTCAACATGCTGCGCATGGAGCAGCAGCTGGACACCCTCTCGCCGGTGTCCCGCAAGCGCTACATGCACAACTACAACTTCCCGCCCTACTCCACCGGTGAGACGGGCCGCGTCGGCTCGCCCAAGCGCCGTGAGATCGGCCACGGCGCGCTCGCCGAGCGGGCGCTCGTGCCGGTGCTGCCGACGCGCGAGGAGTTCCCCTACGCGATCCGCCAGGTCTCCGAGGCGCTGAGCTCCAACGGCTCGACGTCCATGGGCTCGGTGTGCGCCTCCACCATGTCGATGCTGAACGCCGGTGTGCCGCTGAAGGCACCCGTCGCCGGTATCGCCATGGGCCTGATCTCGCAGGAGATCGAGGGCGAGACGCACTACGTCACCCTCACCGACATCCTCGGTGCCGAGGACGCCTTCGGCGACATGGACTTCAAGGTCGCCGGCACGCGGGAGTTCGTCACCGCGCTCCAGCTCGACACCAAGCTCGACGGCATCCCCGCCTCGGTGCTGGCCGCCGCGCTGAAGCAGGCCCGTGACGCGCGCCTGCACATCCTGGACGTCATGGGCGAGGCCATCGACGTGCCGGACGAGATGTCCCCCAACGCCCCGCGGATCATCACCGTGAAGATCCCCGTGGACAAGATCGGTGAGGTCATCGGCCCGAAGGGCAAGATGATCAACCAGATCCAGGAGGACACCGGCGCCGACATCACGATCGAGGACGACGGCACCATCTACATCGGTGCCGCCGACGGCCCGGCCGCCGAGGCCGCCCGCACCACGATCAACGGCATCGCCAACCCGACGATGCCCGAGGTCGGCGAGCGCTACCTGGGCACGGTGGTGAAGACGACGACGTTCGGCGCGTTCGTCTCGCTGCTCCCGGGCAAGGACGGTCTGCTGCACATCTCGCAGATCCGCAAGCTCGCCGGTGGCAAGCGCGTGGAGAACGTCGAGGACGTCCTCGGCGTGGGCCAGAAGGTCCAGGTCGAGATCGCCGAGATCGACCAGCGCGGCAAGCTCTCCCTCATCCCCGTCCTGGAGGACGAGGAGGGCGCGAAGGGTGACGACGGCGAGAAGGCCGACGCCGCCGCGGACGCCCAGTGACGCGTACGCACCGTGCGACGGCCCGCCCCTCCCGTGTGGAGGGGCGGGCCGTCGCCCGTACCACGACACTCCTGAGCGGCGAGAACGGTGCCGGTACGGTCCGGCGCACCGTGCTCCCCGGCGGCCTGCGCGTCGTCACCGAGACGCTGCCGACCGTCCGCTCGGCCACCTTCGGCATCTGGGCGCGGGTCGGCTCCCGGGACGAGACGCCCGCGCTGAACGGCGCCACGCACTATCTGGAGCACCTGCTCTTCAAGGGGACGAAGCGGCGCAGCGCCCTGGAGATCTCCGCGGAGCTCGACGCCGTCGGCGGTGAGATGAACGCCTTCACCGCCAAGGAGTACACCTGCTACTACGCACGGGTGCTCGACAACGACCTCCCGCTGGCCGTCGACGTCGTCTGCGACATGCTCACCGGATCCCTGATCCGCCCCGAGGACCTGGACGCCGAGCGCGGCGTCATCCTCGAGGAGATCGCCATGACCGAGGACGACCCGGGGGACTGCGTCCACGACCTGTTCGCGCAGACCCTCTTCGGCGACACCCCGCTCGGACGCCCGGTCCTTGGGACCGTGGAGACGGTCGAGGGGCTCACCCGCGACCAGGTCGCCCGCTTCTACCGCAGGCACTACGACCCGACCCGCCTCGTCGTGGCCGCCGCGGGGAACCTGGACCACGACGCGGTGGTCCGCCAGGTCCATGACGCGTTCGAGCGGGCGGGTGCGCTCACCCGCGCCGACGCCGCACCGCTGCCCGCGCGGACGGGCACCCGCCGCGTGACGACCGCGGGCCGGCTCGACGTCGTCCGCCGCCGCACCGAGCAGGCGCACCTCGTCCTCGGGATGCCCGGCGTGGCCCGCACGGACGAACGCCGCTGGGCGCTCGGTGTCCTCAACGCGGCCCTGGGCGGCGGCATGAGCAGCCGCCTCTTCCAGGAGGTCCGCGAGAAGCGCGGGCTCGCCTACGCGGTGTACTCCCACAGCTCCGGCTACGCCGACTGCGGACTCTTCGGCGTCTACGCCGGCTGCCGCCCGGGGCAGGTCCACGACGTCCTGCGGATCTGCCGGGAGGAACTCGCCGACGTGGCGGAGAACGGACTGCCGGAGGAGGAGCTGCGGCGCGCCGTCGGCCAGCTCGCCGGCTCCACCGTCCTCGGTCTGGAGGACACCGGCGCCCTGATGCACCGCCTGGGCAAGAGCGAGCTGTGCTGGGGCGAGCAGCTGTCCGTCGACGACATGCTGGCCCGTATCTCCGCCGTCACCCCCGACGACGTCCGCGCCGTCGCCGCCGACGTGCTCGGACACCGCCCGTCCCTCGCCGTCATCGGCCCGCTCACCGAGAAGCAGACCGCACGTCTCGACACCGCCGTGGCCTGACGTATCTTTGCGGACGCCGTCGCCCGTACCGTCTCGAACACGAAGGAAGCACCGAACCATGAGCAAGCTCCGCGTGGCCGTGATCGGCGCCAAGGGCCGGATGGGCGCCGAGGCCGTCCAGGCCGTCGAAGCCGCCGAGGACCTGGAGCTGGTCGCCGCCGTCGACCGCGACGAGGCCCTGGAGACGCTGACCGGGGCCGGCGCGCAGGTCGCCGTCGACCTCACCCACCCCGACGCCGTCATGGGGAACGTCGAGTTCTGCGTCCGGAACGGCATCCACGCGGTTGTGGGCACCACCGGCTGGACCGACGAGCGGCTGGACACCCTGCGGGGCTGGCTGGCCGACGCACCGGGCACGGGCGTCCTCATCGCCCCGAACTTCGGCATCGGCGCCGTGCTGACCATGCGCTTCGCCCGTCAGGCGGCGCGCTTCTTCGACTCCGTCGAGGTCGTCGAACTGCACCACCCCGGCAAGGCCGACGCGCCCAGCGGCACGGCCGTCCGCACCGCGCAGCTCATCGCCGAGGCCCGGCGCGAGGCCGGCTGCCCGCCGCAGCCCGACGCCACCAGCACGGCGCTGGACGGCGCGCGCGGTGCCGACGTCGACGGTGTCCCCGTGCACGCCGTCCGGCTGCGTGGCCTCGTCGCCCACCAGGAGGTCCTGCTCGGCGGAGAGGGCGAGATGCTCACCATCCGCCACGACTCGCTGCACCGCTCCTCGTTCATGCCCGGTGTCCTGCTCGGCGTCCGGCGCGTGCCCACCGCTCCCGGTCTCACCTTCGGCCTGGAGCACTTCCTCGACCTGGACGACTAGGAGGGCCCACCCATGCGGGCCAAGATCACGTACTTCGTGCTGGCGGCTGTGCTCGTCGTGTACTTCGTGCTGGTCGGCAGCCGGGGCGTGCTGCTCATCCAGCAGGGCACGCTGATCACCGTCGCCTTCGGCGCCGCCGTGCTCGTCCTGCCGCTCATCGGTGCCTGGTTCCTGTGGCACAACACGCGCTTCGCGCTCCTGGCCGGACAGCTCGCGCGGCAGCTGGAGGCCGAGGGCGGCCTGCCGGAGGACGACCTCGCCCGCACTCCCGGCGGTCGCATCGACCGGGCGTCGGCGGACGCGGCCTTCGCGCGCAGGCAGGCCGAGACCGAGGCGCGGCCGGAGGACTGGCGGAGCTGGTTCCGGCTCGCCGTCGCCTACCACGACGCGCGGGACACGCCACGGGCCCGCAAAGCCATGCGCCACGCGATCGCCCTGCACCGCGCCGAACGGTCCGCTTCCGTGTCGTCCACCGCCGTGGGCGGCACCGCCGTGGGCGGCACGGGGGAGCCTCAGGCGCCCTGACCGCCGCGGTGGTCGGCCGCCCAGCCCTCCAGCACGTCCGCCGCCCGGTCGAACGCCTCGGGCTTGCTGAGGAAGTCGGCGCTGCGGTCGGTGACGAGCGCCCGCAGCGGCTCCCCGGAACGCCGCTCGACGAGGAGGGTCTGCCCCTGCACCGTGCGCGGCAGCCCGAGCCAGCGCACCGGCTGCTGCACCGTGCGGACGGCCGCGACCTGCGACCAGGCGAGCGTCACGGTGCGGACCAGCGTCACCTGACGCAGACCGTGTGAGCTGACCCAGATGCCGATGCGCAGCGTCCGCAGCGCGACGGTCAGCAGGAGCGCCGCCCCGACCAGGCACGCGGCGGCGCCGGAGAGTGTCCCGGCGAGCGTGATGACGAGGGCGGAGATCAGCAGGTAGGCGGCGAGGAGCAGCAGCAGGGCCGCTCCACCCACGCGCCACGGCCCCGGCCGGTAGGGGCGGCGCCAGCGCCCACGGTCGGCGTACGGAAGCGGCTCCTCGGAGATCTCCGCGGAAGCACTCAGCTGATGGTCGGCCGACAGGAAGGTCAGGGGCACGACGGGTCCTCGCTCGCGATCCGGGTCTGTGCGACAGGACGGGGCGCCCGTCCTGTGACGGGTGAGATTATCCGGAACGCGTGCGACCGGTCACCCCAGGGCGCACGACCCGGCGCGCCCGGCGTAGGGGGCGCCGCCGCTCAGCGTTCGGCTCAGCGGTTCTCCGTGGCCTCCTGCTGCTGCCCGCGAGGCTCCTCCAACCGCACGTCCAGCGCGGGAGCGGCCAGGAGGAGCGAGCCTATGATCCCTCCGACGGCCACCAGCGTCAGCAGGACGCGGCCCATCACCTCGCCCACGCTCGCGCGCTCCCGGGGCGGCGGCGTCACGTTGGAGCGGAACCGGTCGGCCTCGGAGACGAAGGCGAACGGCACGGGCTCTCCGCGGCGGAACATGGTGGGTCGCTCCTTCTGGAAGTGATCGGTTGCTACGGGCTGAACGTCCAATGACTCGCCCAGGTGCCCGATTATGGGTGACTTCCTCAAACATGTGGACGATCGGACCCGGTCTGAGGTTGCTTGCCCGGGGCCGGTCGCCGCAAACACCGTCCGACCCGGGCCGTAGGCTGGGCGCCGCCTGGCCCACGTACCCGGAAGGACCCTTGGTGACCGACAAACCCCGCTTCCGCAGCGACATGACCGTCGAGCTGGTCAAGCACAGCGCCGCCGACACCGACGTGCTGTGGGCGGCCAGGGTCTCCACGGCCGGCGAGCAGTCGCTGGACGAGATCAACAAGGACCCGGAGCGCTCGAAGGGCCTGATCAACTACCTGATGCGGGACCGCCACGGCAGCCCCTTCGAGCACAACTCGATGACGTTCTTCGTCACCGCCCCCCTCTTCGTCTTCCGGGAGTTCCACCGCCACCGCGTCGGCTGGAGCTACAACGAGGAGAGCGGGCGTTACCGGGAGCTGGAGCCGGTCTTCTACGTTCCGGACGCCGAGCGGAAGCTCGTCCAGCGGGGCCGCCCGGGCAAGTACGAGTTCGTCCAGGGCACGCCCGAGCAGCTGGAGATCGTCGAGCGCACGATGAGCGATGCCTACGAACGGTCGTACGCGGCCTATCAGGAGATGCTGGCCTCCGGCGTGGCGCGGGAGGTCGCCCGGGCGACGCTGCCGGTCGGCCTGTACTCGTCCATGTACGCCACCTGCAACGCCCGCTCGCTCATGCACTTCCTCGGGCTGCGCACCCAGCACGAGCTGGCCAAAGTGCCCTCGTTCCCGCAGCGGGAGATCGAGATGGTCGCCGAGCTGATGGAGGCCGAGTGGGCGCGTCTGATGCCGCTGACGCACGCGGCCTTCAACGCCAACGGCCGCGTCGCACCCTAACGGCCCGTTGTGTCCGAATTGCGGCACTTCGTAGGCGTCCTCTACGCTGGCAACACGGACCCGGCACTGCTTGAACCCCCGAGCAGGCAGTGCCGGGCTCCCCATGTCCCCGCCCCGAGGGAGCATCGGACCCGCACCTGCGAGTAGCGTGGACCCCATGGCTCCGACCTCCACACCGCAGACGCCCTTCGGGCGGGTCCTCACCGCCATGGTCACGCCGTTCACCGCGGACGGCGCGCTCGACCTGGACGGCGCCCAGCGCCTGGCCGCCCACCTCGTGGACGCCGGTAACGACGGCATCGTCGTCAACGGCACCACCGGTGAGTCGCCCACGACCAGCGATGCGGAGAAAGCCCAGCTCGTGCGGGCGGTCGTGGAGGCCGTCGGAGACCGCGCCCACGTCGTCGCCGGAGCCAGCACGAACAACACGGCCCACAGCCTGGAACTGGCCCGCGCCGCGGAGCAGGCCGGAGCCCACGGGCTGCTGGCCGTCACGCCGTACTACAGCAAGCCTCCGCAGGAGGGGCTGTACCGTCACTTCGCGGCCATCGCGGACGCCACCGGGCTCCCCGTGATGCTCTACGACATCCCCGGCCGCTCGGGCGTGCCGATCAACACCGAGACGATCGTCCGGCTGGCGGAGCACCCGCGCATCGTCGCCAACAAGGACGCCAAGGGAGACCTGGGCCGCGCCAGCTGGGCCATCGCCGCCTCCGGTCTGGCCTGGTACTCCGGCGACGACATGCTGAACCTGCCGCTGCTGTCCGTCGGCGCGGTCGGCTTCGTCTCCGTCGTCGGGCACGTCGTCTCGCCCGAGCTGCGCGCGATGCTCGACGCCTACACCAGTGGCGACGTCGCCAAGGCCACCGAGATCCACCAGAAGCTGCTGCCCGTCTTCACCGGCATGTTCCGCAACCAGGGCGTCATCACGACCAAGGCCGCCCTCGCCCGCCAGGGTCTCCCCGCCGGGCCGCTGCGCCTGCCGCTGGTGGAGCTGACGGACGAAGAGGTCGAGCAGCTCAGGCGCGATCTCGCCGCCGGCGGGGTACAGCTGTAGACACCACCTACTTGACCAGCACAGAGCGACACAACTGAACCGCACGACCAACGCGCGCGCCACGTGCCCCGTCGGGTGCGTGGCGCGTGTGGTGAGGAGACTTTCTTGAGCCATCCACATCCAGAGCTCGGCCCCCCGCCGCCGCTGCCGAAGGGCGGCCTGCGCGTCACCCCGCTCGGCGGCCTTGGCGAGATCGGCCGCAACATGACCGTGTTCGAGTACGGCGGCCGTCTGCTGATCGTCGACTGCGGCGTCCTGTTCCCCGAGGAGGAGCAGCCGGGTATCGACCTGATCCTGCCGGACTTCAGCTCCATCCGGAACCGCCTCGACGACATCGACGGGATCGTCCTCACCCACGGCCACGAGGACCACATCGGCGGCGTGCCCTTCCTCCTCAGGGAGAAGCCCGACATCCCGCTGATCGGCTCCAAGCTGACCCTCGCCCTGATCGAGGCGAAGCTCCAGGAGCACCGCATCCGCCCGTACACCCTGGAGGTGCGCGAAGGCGAACGGGAGCGGATCGGCCCGTTCGACTGCGAGTTCATCTCCGTCAACCACTCGATCCCCGACGCCCTGGCCGTCGCCATCCGCACGCCGGCCGGCCTGGCCGTGCACACCGGCGACTTCAAGATGGACCAGCTCCCGCTGGACGGCCGCCTCACGGACCTGCGCGCCTTCGCCCGGCTGGGGGAGGAGGGCATCGACCTCCTGCTGTCGGACTCGACGAACGCGGAGGTGCCGGGGTTCGTCCCGCCGGAGCGCGACATCTCGCAGGTGCTGCACCAGGTCTTCGGCCGGGCCAGACGGCGCATCATCGTGGCGAGCTTCGCCAGCCACGTGCACCGCATCCAGCAGATCCTCGACGCCGCACACGAGCACGGCCGTCGGGTGGCCTTCGTGGGCCGTTCGATGGTCCGCAACATGGGCATCGCCCGTGAACTCGGCTACCTGAAGGTGCCGGCCGGGCTGGTCGTGGACGTCAAGACCCTCGACGACCTGCCCGAGAGCGAGGTCGTCCTGGTCTGCACCGGCTCGCAGGGCGAGCCGATGGCCGCGCTGTCCCGCATGGCCAATCGCGATCACCAGATCCGCATCGTGCAGGGCGACACCGTCATCCTGGCCTCGTCCCTCATCCCGGGGAACGAGAACGCCGTCTACCGCGTGATCAACGGGCTCACCCGATGGGGTGCCAACGTGGTGCACAAGGGCAACGCCAAGGTGCACGTCTCCGGCCATTCCTCGGCAGGTGAGCTGCTGTACTTCTACAACATCTGCCAGCCGCGCAACCTGATGCCGGTCCACGGGGAGTGGCGGCACCTACGCGCCAACGCCGAACTGGGCGCCCAGACGGGCGTCCCGCACGAGCGCTGCGTCATCGCGGAGGACGGCGTCGTCGTCGACCTCCACAAGGGCAAGG